>NZ_CP088923.1:2400000-2717176 GCF_021545845.1 Rhodanobacter thiooxydans | reverse complement strand
TCCGCTCCTTGCTTCGCGGCCTTGATGTTCACGCATTCCGGCCGCACAGCAAAGATTTTTTCAGTGCGCCCGTAGCTCAGTTGGATAGAGTACCTGGCTACGAACTAGGTGGTCGGGAGTTCGAATCTCTCCGGGCGCACCATTTTTATTCTGCGAGACGGGGTGCTTGCGCCCTGTTTTGTTTTCAACCGGAATGTCGCGGTTTCCGGTGAAAACGATGATCGAGAAACACAAGGTGTGCTTCGATACGGATTGACTGGGCGAGGCGGCACCCGTAACATTTCAAGGCTCCGGTGGTGGCTTGGCCGGTGATTCGAAAGCGGGGTATAGCTCAGTCTGGTAGAGCGTTGCGTTTGGGACGCAAAAGTCGGGGGTTCGAATCCCTCTACCCCGACCAGCGAGACGTTCTACCTGCAGCGACTGCGCCTGTAGCTCAACCGGATAGAGCATCGGCCTTCTAAGCCGACGGTTGCAGGTTCGAGTCCTGTCTGGCGCACCAGTATCAGGTCGATGGTGGATGTAGCTCAGCTGGTTAGAGTCCCGGATTGTGATTCCGGTTGTCGTGGGTTCGAATCCCATCATCCACCCCAGTTTCAAACCCAGGTTTCCTGGGCCGTTAGCTCAGTTGGTAGAGCAGTTGACTCTTAATCAATTGGTCGAAGGTTCGAATCCTTCACGGCCCACCAATTAAAACAGGCACTTAGGTCACCTAAGTGCCTGTTGTTAATTGTTCGGGGCCGGTCATGGCTCCCCTATGTCTCCCCCCCAGGGCTCCGCCATGGCTTCCCACATGGCTTCCCATGGCTCTTCATGTCTCCCCCAGGACTTCCCCCTGGCCCCCATGTCTCCGCCAGGGCTCTCCCGTGGGGCGCTTTGCTATCCTGACCCGAGCCCAAGCGCATCCCTGCAGCTGTCAGGGGCGTACGCGATGTGTGCCAGCCTGGCCCATGTAGCGCCAAATGATCCTGCACCATGCTTCCGCTGGACTAGGTGTCCTGCCCTCGTTGCCTGGCTCAGATCGCTCAGCATGAGGTTCAAACATCTAGCGGCTCATCGACGGGGTTGATGGAGGGCTGGCGGGTTCTGGACCGGGTTCTGCTGCCTGTTGTCATTGCACCGTGGCACACTACGTGGCGCAACCTCACCGATGAGGCGTGGAAGTCGGTACAGTCGCACGTGGGAGATCATCAGGTGTCATTTTCACTCAGCTCTCTAGAGTGCGATCGCTGCATGGCTACCTTCCCTGGCAATGTTCTTCTTGTCAGCCAACGAGTTTACGTACTGTCCACAGGGGCGGAACTGCCTGTTAGGCAGAAGCTGGGTTGGTGCTCTCAGTGCCAAAATACGGCCGCCATCGAGAATCTGGATCCATCTGTACCGGAGCAGGAACTACAAGACATTCGGGAAAGTCGCTTGGCGCGTGAGGGTGAGCTGAAAGATCGACTTCGAGTGTTCTTTCGACGGCCACGGAATGACGTCAAAAGCTGGGATCAAGACGAGCAGATCTTGACGCAAACGATCATGCTGCTGGCATTACGTCATAACGATCCGCATTGTCTGAAGTGTGGGAGTCCAGACGTCATAGAGCTACCTCCTTTCACCGCGGATCTCTCGGGACGCCCGGTCAACACTGGTTTCGCTCATCCCGGCTGCTTCGGGCGCTTATGGTTCTCTTTCGATCCCGACATGCGGGTGGCAGTCGTCCCTAAGCGCGTCGCTTATGACCAGCAAGGTAAGCAGATAGGCGGTGACCAACCGAGCGTGCCAGCATGAATCCAATCGCACGCGCACAGGTAGATGCACGTTTAGGGGGCGATGGTTACGCAATTGACGCCGCACTGTCTGGCGGAATGGGCGATGTATGGTTGTTATCGCGCCACGAGTCACCCAAAGACCCCAGGTTCGCAGCGCGCGTGGCGGTCAAGACCTTCCACGCTGATGTCCCCGAAAAGATGGTTGTCAACGAGCTCACTAACTGGCTTGGCCTCCGCCACCCCTTGATCACGCGTTTGCTGGCGATTGACTATGTTAACTGGCGGCTCGCCGCGGTTATGCCACGCATGGAGGGCTCGCTTTACGAAGTCATCGTTAAGAAGCCATTTGAGCCGACTGTCGCCAGCCGCATTGTGCGAAACGTTCTCTTTGCACTGGAGTTTGCCTTTGGTGAGTTAGGCATCTACCACTTGGATATTAAGCCGCAGAATATCTTGTGGATCAATAGCCCGGCAAACATAAAGGTCGCCGACTGGGGAATCTCTCGGCTCGTCAGCGCCCGCGCCGTGACAACGTGGTTGAGTGACGTGTCAATCACATTTACCAGCGTCTCTGGTACGCCCGGTTATATGGGGCCCGAGCGCTTCGATCCAGACTGGCCTGTAACAGCCGCGGCCGATCTGTACTCTCTCGGACTAGTCGCCAGCGAATTGGTCGCAGGAGCCTTTGTGTCAGACCTTATTCGAAAGCATGGTTTCAACGAGCGCGGAGTAGCTGCTGTGAATGGTGCTGCGACTCACGTCGCCAGTCAAATGGGAGGCTCTCTGGGTAACTTCATTACCCAATGCACGGCTCTGGAGCCTCATCTCAGACCCGCATCGTTTACAGAAGCACTCCGGATGTTTTCGATCTCGTGATGTCACAGGAGCTCGACGCATGCCATCACAGACGCCATTGTCAATCTCAACCTCTCAGGTGCTTGCCGAGGTCGTCGACTTAATGATTCAGGCGAATAATTATCGACGCATTAATCGAATCGAGGATTTCAATCGTATCCGCCAGCATGTCATTGCACTAGCCGTTCCAGTGCTGGAAACGACGACGACGATTGACGGAAGCACCTTCACCTTGATCGACGCACTAACGGATTTGGGCTCGCGCCCACGAGCAGTCGTCGCACTGGAGCGCGCCGAGCACGTTCTCACAGATGACAACCCGAACATACGTCAGCGTCTCAGGCAACTGATCGAGGAGACAAATCTTGGACCGCCCGCCGACGGCGAAGCGACCCTTGATGTCTGCCGGTTCTACGCATGTCAGGCATGTGGACGGCTTCAACAGACCTTCGCAATTGGATGCCCTTCTTGCGGCTTCCTACCCAGCACACCTCGTGAGATTGCTGTCGCGACGTTGCTTACTCACCCTCTTTTGGAAATGAATCTGGTCGTCGCCGTAGCTCAGCACGTGAAAAACGGTGAAAAGTTCAAGGATTTCTTTCCAGATCTAGATGGCAAAGTAACCCAACGCATGGCGAGCCAAGGCTGGCCGGTGTATCTGGAGCGCCAGCAACAAAAAATTGCAGAGGCGGGTGTCGACTGGCTGCTGACCCTACCTGAGGCGTCGTGTTGCTCTCGGTGTCAGCTCTCTTTGCCCGCGTCAGACGCGACGGTCTGCTCGAAGTGCGACACGTGCATCGACTTCCCGCCGATGCAGCGTGCCTTTATTGCAGCTGATCGGCTGATCAGCCTGATTGAAGACTTCATTCTTCTTGACCCCTCTGATGGAGCCAAGCAAATGCTTAGCTCCATCATCACGATGCGGGACCAAGCGTTTTTCTACCAAGCCATCCCTTCTCTAGAGAGCCTCATGGTTTTTCGAAACTACTGGGAGGGCCAAGTTGATCTGTGGGATTGGGATCTCGAATACGCGTTTCGCGTACGTGACGGACAGTTTGTATCGGGCAGAAACAAGGGTGAGCATAATGCCCTCAAGGGGGCCAAAGCCAAGGAGTTCGCAAGTGAGCTATCTCTATTCAACCGCTGGCTCTTTAACGAAACCGCCATCGCGTAATATCTAGTGCCCTAAGTCGCTGACTCTAAGATTCGCAGCGCTGTAGCAGATTGCCCTACTCGAATCCGGCAAAAGACTAGTGACCCGTCAGTTCTCGCTCGGATTCCACGAAGTCCTTAAACCACTTCCACTTTGCCTGCGCGCACGGACCAAGGCTGGAATCCTTGGCTTTGTACGCGGCCGTAACCGCATACTCGCTGTAGGCTGTCGCAACATCTCTTCCAGTTTCAAGCCCGGCATAGTATTCGTGCAATCCGTTGACCATGAGAACGCCGTCATATTCGATACACATCCGACCAGCCCTTCTTGCTGAGTACGTATGCCAGCGTTTAGCAGCCGCTGCCGTTAACTCAATGCGAGGTAACTTCGTCGTTGTCTCCAGTTTGTAAGCGTTTTGATACGCCTCGCCTACGATATTGGATGGCGTGTGCCAAACCTTTCCCACGTCAATGCCTCCCCGCAGCAGATAACCCTCGGTCGCAAAGCGGTGGCTCAGCTGGATTGCGCGCATGGTGACCGCCGCCAAGCCATCGTAAGAGGGAAATTCGTGCTCGAAATCTGTTATGGGTGCACTGAGAATGATGCAATCCGACACGTACATGTGGGACGGAAACAGCCGCCGCGGGACTTTCCTCGATACGAGTTCATCAAGCGCGGGGACAGTCCCTTCCAGGAGACAAATCAGGTCTTGTAGTTGTTGATGTATTGCGATGTCGACAACTGCGCTCTCGACAATCTTTCCAAAGCCTAAGACATCAACGAACGCGACAGCGCGTTCTTCGAATTTAATTTTCGGCATACCCGACATCCCCCGCCTCGAGGGGCGGCGCGGTTTAGAGTCCGGAGTCAAAGGTGCCGCTCAACCTATAAGCGAACGCTATCACGGGGAGCCGGATGGCGTTCTGGTCTAGGTTCTGTAGGCGTTGCGCCAAGCAATCAATTACGATTCGAGCCCGGGTTGCGCATAGTTTCAACGAGTGTGATACGCGATGCAAACGCATCGGTTCGAAGACAATGGCTGCCGATCAGCGAGTGCAGGCTGCGACCAAGCCTGGAGGTGGACGATGCCTTCGAGCCCACGCGCATCCCTGCAACTGCCAGGGATATACGCGATGGGTGCCAGCTTGGCCCACGTAGCGACGGATGGTCCTGAACCATGCTTCCGCTGGACTGTGGCCCTTCGCCCTAGTGGGGCGCCTACAGGCGCCCGTTGGACATCTGGACCACGATCCGTGGAGAGGCGCCCATGGCGCGCATAGACGGTCTGGGATGGCTTAAGGCTTACCCCGGGATGACTACCTGCGTGAGCGTCTCAGGGCCGCACAGGACGAGGACACGGCCGCTGACCAGGCCGCCAGGGTTGCGTCTGAATTCTTCGTGGCGAACCCCAGCCACGGCTTTTGGGCACCGGTTCGCTGCTGCGCGGCAACCTGTGGGAGTGCACCGCCATGCCGGAAATCCGCACGGCGGCCAGCCGGCTTGCGCAGGCGCTGTCCGGGCTGGAGAGCACTGCAGATCTGAATTCCTCGACGCAAGGCTGACTCGATAACGGAAATATGACGTTTGGACGTCCAAGCCGATACCTCATTACGATATATCCACATGCCAACTTGCGATTTCACAGCGCGCTTTACCCACCGCTAGCTTGATCGTTCCACTCGAAACGGGGAGACCAAGACGATGAACTTACGTACCGCGCTCGTGGCGCTTGTGGGCACACTGCTGACGACGTCCGTCCTGGCCAAGAACGTCACCTTGCTCAATGTGTCCTACGACCCGACCCGTGAGCTCTACAAGTCCGTAAACGCCGCGTTCGCTGCGCAATGGAAGGCCGAGCATGGCGACACCGTGACGATCCAGATGTCTAATGGCGGCTCGGGGAAGCAGGCGCGTTCCGTGGTGGACGGCCTCCCCGCCGACGTTGTGACTCTGGCACTGGCGTACGACATCGACGCCGTGGCTGATCACGGTCTGCTCGACAAGAACTGGCAGCAACGCCTGCCCGACAACGCTTCGCCGTACACCTCCACCATCGTGTTCCTCGTTCGCAAGGACAATCCGAAGGGCATCCACGACTGGAACGATCTCATCAAGCCAGGCGTGCAGGTGGTCACACCCAATCCGAAGACCTCGGGCGGCGCCCGCTGGAACTTCCTGGCCGCCTGGGGCTATGCGCTCAAACAGCCCGGTGGCAACGAGGCGAAGGCACGGGCTTTCGTCAAAACACTGTTCGAGCACGTGCCCGTGCTGGACACCGGTGCGCGCGGTGCGACCAACACGTTCGCCCAGCGCGGTATGGGTGACGTGCTCTTGGCGTGGGAGAACGAGGCTCTTCTCGCCAAGCGCGAACCAGGGGGCGACCAGTTCGAGATCGTGGTGCCCTCGATCAGCATCCTGGCCGAGCCGCCGGTGGCGGTAGTGGACAAGAACGTCGACGCGCATGGCACCCGTGCCGTTGCCGAGGCGTATCTGAAATTCCTGTATTCGCCACAGGCGCAGGAGATCGAGGCGCGCAACTTCTACCGTCCGCGTTCCCAGGCCATCGCCGCGAAGTACGCAGCCCAGTTCCCGAAGGTAAAGACGTTCACCCTGGCGGATGAGTTCGGCACCTGGCGCAAGGCACAAGCGACGTTCTTCGCGGACTGCGGTGTGTTCGACCAGATCGGGCCGGGCCACTGAGCATGCGCCATCGCGTGCTTCCAGGCTTCGGTCTCAGCCTCGGGTACGCGTTGGCGTACCTGGGGCTGATCGTGCTGCTGCCCCTGGCCGCGTTGGTATGGAAGGCCAGCGGCATCGGTCTGCAGGGCATGGTGCATCTGCTCGCCGCTCCGCGCACGCTCGCTGCACTCAAGCTCAGCTTCGGGGGCGCGCTGGCGGCCGCGCTGATCAACGTGGTGGTCGGCTTGCTCGTTGGCTGGGCACTGGTGCGCTATCGATTCCCAGGGCGGCGCCTGCTGGATGCGCTGATCGACCTGCCGTTCGCCTTGCCCACCGCCGTTGCCGGCATTGCGCTGACCGCGCTCTATGCGCCGAACGGCTGGCTTGGGCGCTGGCTGGAGCCCCTGGGCATCAAGGTCGCCTACACCCCGTGGGGCGTACTTCTGGCCATGGTGTTCGTCGGGTTTCCGTTCGTGGTGCGCACGCTGGAGCCGGTGCTCCAGTCCCTGGAGCGTGATGTGGAGGAGGCTGCCGAAAGTCTGGGTGCGACGCGCTGGCAGACCTTTACGCGGGTGATCCTGCCGCTGCTGATACCAACGCTTCTCACCGGCTTTGCCCTGGCACTGGCGAGAGCGGTCGGCGAATACGGCTCGGTGATCTTCATCGCCGGAAACATTCCTATGCGCTCGGAAATTGTACCGCTGCTGATCGTGCAGAAACTCGAGGAATTCGACTACGCCGGCGCCGCTGCGCTGGGCGTGGTGATGCTGGCGTTTTCATTCCTGCTTTTGGTGCTGGTTGCGCTACTGCAGCGTTGGAGCCGGCGCTGGGCGGAGCGCGCCGCATGAATGCTCCGCGTCATAGCCCCCGGAGGGGCACAGGTCGTCGGCTCGGCCATGCGCTCATTATTGTGTCCGCAAGCCTATTTCTGGGCGTCTTCCTACTTCTGCCGCTTGCCTCGGTGTTCGTCGAGGCCTTTCGCCAAGGCGCGCACGCCTATCTGACCAGCCTGCACCAGCCAGAGGCGTTGGCAGCCATCCGGCTAACCCTGCTGGTGACGGTGATCGCGGTGCCGCTCAACCTGGTGTTCGGCGTCGCCGCGGCCTGGGCGATGACCCGCTTCGAGTTCCGCGGCAAGGCGGCACTGGGCGCACTGATCGATTTGCCGTTCTCGGTCTCGCCGGTGATCTCGGGCCTGATCTATGTGCTGTTGTTCGGTGCTCAGGGCTGGTTTGGTCCGTGGCTGGTTGCACACGGCATTCGGGTGATCTTCGCCGTGCCGGGCCTGGTGCTGGCCACCGTGTTCATCACGCTACCCTTCGTGGCGCGCGAGCTGATTCCGCTGATGCAGGCGCAAGGCAGCGAGGAGGAAGAGGCCGCTCGCATCCTAGGTGCCAACGGGTGGCAGCTGTTCTTACGCGTGACATTGCCGAACATCCGTTGGGCACTGCTGTACGGCGTATTGCTCTGCAATGCCCGCGCGATGGGCGAGTTCGGCGCGGTATCGGTGGTCTCGGGTCATATCCGTGGCCTCACCACCACGCTGCCGCTGGAAGTGGAGATGCGCTACAACGAATACGACTATGTTGGTGCCTTCGCGGTCGCCTCTTTGCTGGCTCTGCTGGCCCTGCTCACCTTGGCCCTGAAGGCCCTGCTCGAATGGCGTTACCGGGGCGAACTCGCCGCGCATGCGCCGGGCGGCCACTGAGACCACGCCATGTCGCTAGTCATCGATAACCTCAGCCGCCGCTTTGCCGATTTCGCCGCACTCGACGACGTCAGCCTGCACCTGGCGCCCGGGGAATTTCTGGCCCTGCTCGGTCCATCCGGCTCGGGCAAGACCACACTCCTTCGCATCCTTGCCGGCCTCGACTATCCGGATGAGGGCAATGTGCGCCAGGGGAATCGCGACTTTCTGGCGGCAGGAGCCCGCGATCGCAATGTCGGGCTGGTATTCCAGCATTACGCGCTGTTCCGTCACTTGACTGTGCGTGAAAATGTCGCCTTCGGCCTTCGGGTCAGGCCGCGCCGTACACGGCCGTCCAAGGCGCAGATCCGTGAACGCGTGGAGCGCCTGCTCAAACGCGTCCAGCTCGAGGATTTCGGCGATCGCTACCCCACCCAGCTCTCGGGTGGCCAGCGCCAACGGGTCGCTCTGGCGCGGGCCTTGGCCGTGGAGCCCGAACTGCTCTTGCTGGATGAGCCGTTCGGTGCGCTGGACGCGCAGGTTCGCGTGGCGCTCCGCCGCTGGTTGCGCGAATTGCACGAGGAACTGGGTCTCACTACGGTGTTCGTCACCCATGATCAGGAAGAGGCGCTGGAGCTGGCCGACCGCATCGCTGTAATGAATCGGGGACGCATCGAACAAGTCGGGACGCCGCAGGCCATCTATCAGGACCCGGCCACCCCTTTCGTGTGCGAGTTCATCGGACGGACCAATCGCATCCCGCTGAATCGCGTCCGCGAGGGTTGGGCTGCCGGTGACTGGCCGTTGGCGATGGATCCCTGGGGCGGGCGTTATCAGCACGCAGTGGCTTACGTGCGGCCGGAGCATCTGGTTTTGGTCGTGCCGGAGGGGCAACCGTCATGGAGCGCGCGGTTGCGGCACGTCTATCCAGCGGGAAGCGTGACCCACCTCGATCTGCAGGTTGCCGAGATCGATCTCGGCCTGGAGGTCGACGTCGCCAGCGAAGACATTGCTCGTTGGGGCTGGCAATCCGGCGCCATCTTGCGTGTCGCACCCCAGCAACTGGTTGCGTTTTCGATCGAGAGCGACGCGGGCACCACGGTAGTCCGCGATCGCTGGACCTGGCGCCCACCCGACCTCTGTTGAGGCGCAAGACCTCCCCATGAACCGCGATCCGGCCAAGCGCCGGATCGCGCGGGACGGCGTGCGCCTGCGTCGGCCCGTCGACGGTTGCAGCTTCACGCTGCGGCGTGGCAGGCGCCACCAGAAAAGGGAAACCCCATGAAAAAGACGACACTGATGGCCGCCTTGGCGATGGCGATCCCGGCCGTGGCAAACGCTACCGGCGCTGCGGCGGGCAGCCACGACTTCACGGGCAACTGGCCGACTCACTATGTGTTCGACGATGGCACCGATCTGGGCCTCACGCTCAAGTATCAGTACGACGTCGATCGCTTCTCCATGGTGTCACGCACGATCCAGTCCTTAACGTGCGACGGTGTGGGCTCGGCGATCAGTCGGTGGCCGTCCCACTGGATGGACGAAGTCGAGGCTCTTTACCAGGGTAGCGGTGAGCTGGACCTTGATGATCTCGCGCTTGGCTGCGGACACCTTACTTATGGGGGCGTTTTCGGACATCGGAGGAGGGCCGGGAAGGAGCGCGACGCGCATATCTCGACCGCTGCTGTTTTGTGTCTCCGGTATGTCTCCCCCCAGTTAGACATCTTGCCACCCCTTGGCCCTTTGAGCAGGGTGGCAAAATGGCTCTGTTGAGCCATTTGTCTCATTTGGGGCAGGGCGGGCGGACACCCACTGATGGGCTCTTTGCTCACTCTTAATCAATTGGTCGAAGGTTCGAATCCTTCACGGCCCACCAATCCAGAACGCCGATCGCCTGCGATCGGCGTTTTGCTTTCCGCGGTGCGAAAGCTTCGCATCGGCACACTGGCGCCGTTACTGTGCTTGTGCAGAGGGCTGGTGCAACCGTAGAATGGTCCGCTTTCGTATAAGGGAATCATCGACTTAGGCGAGCGTAGCGGTGGGGCGCCTACAGGGTGCCCCGGCAGGCGACAATCGGTTTCAGAATCCGATGGTTACGCGCGTCTGGCGAGGGTGGCAAGGCGAGAGTGGCGGAATTGGTAGACGCACCAGATTTAGGTTCTGGCGGTTAACCCCGTGGGGGTTCGAGTCCCCCCTTTCGCACCATGCCCCGCTGATTCCTTGGTTTTTCTGGCGGCACGACCGCCCTGGCGCCGACGACAGGCCCACAACATCAGGTAGTACCAGGAGACGTCATGCAGGTTTCGGTTGAGAACATCGGCACGCTCGAGCGCAAGCTCACGGTGAAATTTCCCGCGGAGCGGTTCGAGACGCAGGTGAGCGCACGCATCGCGGAGATGGGCCGCACGGTGCGCCTGAAGGGTTTCCGTCCGGGCAAGGTGCCGACCACGGTGATCAAGCAGCGTTTCGGCGACCAGGTGCGTGGCGAGGTGTTGTCCGAGCTGATCGGCAGCACGCTGCGCGAGGCGGTGCAGCAGGAGAAGCTACAGCCGGTCGCGAATCCGGCCATCGACACCACCGGCAAGCCGGAGAACGGCGAGATCGCCTATACCGCGACGTTCGAGATCATGCCGGAGTTCCCCGCGATCGATGTCGCCGGCCTCGAGATCACCCGCCCGGTGGCGGTGGTGACCGACGCCGACATCGACAAGATGCTGGAGACCCTGCGCCAGCAGCGTCGCAGCTTCGACGAGGTGGATCGGGCCTCGGCCGAAGGGGACTTCGTGATGTTCGAATACTCGGCCGAAGCCGGCGACTACCGTTTCCCGGCCGAAGGCCTGGAGCGTGCCGGCAGCGTGCTGGGCTCGGGCACCCTGTTCAAGGCGCTGGACGAGGCGCTGATCGGCCGCAAGGCCGGCGATGCATTCGAAACCGCGATTGACTTCCCGGGTGACTTCCGCAACGCGGAGTTGGCCGGCAGGACCGCCAAGGTCAGCTTCAGCATCCTGAAAGTGCAGGAGCCGAAGCTGCCCTCCGTCGACGCCGAGTTCGCCAAGTTGTTCGGCATTGCCGACGGCGACCTGGAGACGTTCCGCAAGGAAGTTCGGGCGAACCTGGAACGCGAACTGAAGGCAGCGCTGATGGCGCGTCTGAAGTCCGAGGTGGCGGAGAAGCTGGCCACGGCGCACGCAGGGCTGGACGTGCCGAAACTGATGGTGCAGTCCGAAGCGCGCAGCATGGCCGCCGGCAGCGTGCCGCAGGGCCAGCAGCCGCCACCGCAGCTGATCGAGGCCGTCATGCCGATCGCGCGCCAGCGCGTGATCGCCGGCCTGCTGATGGGCGAGATCGCGCGCAAGCAGGAGATCAAGATCGACCGCAAGCGCGTGGCCGAGCAGCTGGCGGCGATCGCCTCCACCTACGAGGAGCCGGAGAAGGTCATTGAACTCTACAACGGCGACCCCCAATTGATGTCAGGGCTGCAGAACCGCGTGATGGAAGACCAGGTGGCCGAGTGGGTGGCCGAGCACGCCAACACCACCCAACTGGACCTGAGCTTCGACGACGTGATGCGCCCAGCCAACGCCTGAGCAATCGGGCCCATCGAGCGGAGAAGCTGCAAACATGGCCATGGATCCGATCCAGAACCTCAATTTGGTACCGATGGTCGTCGAGCAGACCGCTCGCGGCGAGCGCTCCTACGACATCTACTCGCGGCTGCTGAAGGAGCGGGTGGTGTTCCTGGTGGGCGAGGTCAACGACCAGGTCGCCAACCTGATCGTTGCGCAGATGCTGTTCCTGGAGTCGGAGAATCCAGACAAGGACATCAACTTCTACATCAACAGCCCGGGCGGCGCGGTCACGGCCGGTCTGGCGATCTACGACACCATGCAGTTCATCAAGCCGAACGTCAGCACGATGTGCATCGGCCAGGCCTGCAGCATGGGCTCGTTCCTGTTGATGGCCGGCGCCAAGGGCAAGCGTTTCGCCCTGCCGAACTCGCGCGTGATGATCCATCAGCCTTCCGGCGGCGCGCAGGGCCAGGCCACCGACATCGAGATCCAGGCCCGCGAGATCCTGTATATCCGCGAGCGCCTGAACAAGCTGTATGTCCAGCACACCGGCCAGACGCTGGAGAAGATCGAGGCGGACATGGAGCGCGACCGCTTCATGAGCGCCGCCGACGCCAAGGCCTACGGCCTGATCGACGAGGTGCTCGACAAGCGTGCCGGAGAAACGGTGAAATCGGCCTGATTTCCAGGTTTTAACCCAAGGTCGCGGGATGGGCTCTGCGTCTGCCTGCAGACGCGGGGCCCTGTGCTATTCTCGCGGCGCATTCAGATTTACCAGCGGGATCGAGAGTATGAGCGACGACCGGCAGGGGCGTTCCAGCGACAGCGGCAAGATTCTCTATTGCTCGTTCTGCGGCAAGAGCCAGCATGAAGTGCGCAAGCTGATCGCGGGTCCGTCCGTGTTCATCTGCGACGAATGCGTGGAGCTGTGCAACGACATCATCCGCGAGGAGCTGGAGGAAAAGGCGGCTTCCGGCCGTACGCAGCTGCCCAAGCCCAAGGAGATCCGCGAATCGCTGGATCAGTACGTGGTCGGCCAGACCCGCGCCAAGAAGGCGCTGGCGGTGGCGGTGTACAACCACTACAAGCGGATCGAGTCGCGCCAGAAGAGCGATGACATCGAACTGGGCAAGTCCAACATTCTGCTGATCGGCCCCACTGGCTCGGGCAAGACGCTGCTGGCTGAGACGCTGGCGCGCCTGCTCAACGTTCCATTCACCATCGCCGACGCCACCACGCTGACCGAAGCCGGCTACGTGGGTGAGGACGTCGAGAACATTATCCAGAAGCTGCTGCAGAAGTGTGACTACGATGTCGAGAAGGCGCAGTCGGGCATTGTCTACATCGACGAGATCGACAAGATCTCGCGCAAGAGCGAGAACCCGTCGATCACCCGCGACGTATCCGGCGAAGGCGTGCAGCAGGCGCTGCTGAAGCTGATCGAGGGCACGCTGGCCTCGGTGCCGCCGCAGGGCGGGCGCAAGCATCCGCAGCAGGAATTCCTGCAGGTCGACACCAAGAACATCCTGTTCATCTGCGGTGGCGCGTTCGCCGGGCTGGAAAAGGTCATCCAGCAGCGTTCCGAGAACACCAGCATCGGTTTCTCGGCCGAGGTGCGCAGCAAGGAACGCACCGAGAACCTGGGCAAGGTGCTGGCCGACGTGGAGCCGGCCGACCTGGTGCGCTTCGGCCTGATCCCGGAGTTCGTCGGACGCCTGCCGGTGGTGGCCACGCTGGACGAGCTGGACGAGGCGGCGCTGGTGAAGATCCTCACCGAGCCGAAGAATGCGGTCACCAAGCAGTTCAAGCGGCTGTTCGAGATGGAGGAGGTGGAGCTGGAGTTCCGCCCCGAGGCGCTGCAGGCGATCGCCCGCAAGGCGCTCAAGCGCAAGACCGGCGCGCGCGGCCTGCGCACCATCCTGGAACAGGTGCTGCTGGACACGATGTACGAGCTGCCTTCGCTGGAGCACGTCAGCAAGGTGGTGGTGGACGACGCGGTGATCGAGGGCCAGGCCGAGCCCTACCTGATCTATCGTGGCAACCTGCAGCAACGGGTTGCGAGTGACGGTGGCGGCGCCGCCTGATTTCCTGCCTCGGCGGTGCTGACGACGGCTCCGGCGGTTTCGCCGGGGCCGTTCTGTTTTGGTCGGCTGACTTGAGTAGGCTCCCGACCGCCTCCACTTGACGAGTTGCAAGGCCCGGCGCAGTGTCGGGACGAAACCAGATCCAAACCCGAGGGACTCTTCTTTACATGGCCAAGAACGCCCCCCTTCCTGTCGTGCTGGACGCTCTGCCGGTGTTGCCGTTGCGCGACGTGGTGGTCTATCCGCACATGGTCATCCCATTGTTCGTCGGTCGCGACAAGTCCATGCGTGCGCTGGAGCGCGCGATGGAGGGCGAGCGGCAGATCCTGCTGATTGCCCAGAAGAGCCCGGATATCGACGACCCGGAGATCACCGACCTGCACCAGGTCGGCACGCTCGCTGGCGTGCTGCAACTGCTGAAGCTGCCCGACGGCACGGTCAAGGTGCTGGTTGAAGGCCAGTCGCGCGTATTGGTGGAGGACTTCAAGGAAGAAGATGGCATGCTCACCGCCCGTTCGCGGGTGATCGAGCCGGTCTACAACGCCAAGGAGCGTGAGCTGGATGTGGTCTCGCGCACGCTGGTCTCGCTGTTCGAGCAGTTGGTCAAGCAGAGCCGCAAGCTGCCGCCGGAAGTGCTGGCCAGTCTGTCCGGCATCGACGACCCCTCACGCGTGGCCGATTCCATCGCCGCGCACCTGTCGGTGCGCATGGCCGACAAGCAGAAGGTGTTGGAGACCGCCGACGTCGGTCAGCGGCTGGAATTGCTGATCGGCCTGGTCGACGGCGAGATGGACCTGCAGCAGGTGGAGAAGCGCATCCGCGGCCGGGTCAAGTCGCAGATGGAAAAGAGCCAGCGCGAGTACTACCTCAACGAGCAGATGAAGGCGATCCAGAAGGAGCTCGGCGACGGCGAGGATAGCCCCAACGAGCTCGAGGAGCTGCACAAGAAGATCGAAGGCTCCGGCATGCCCAAGGCCGTGCTGGCCAAGGCGCGGCAGGAGTTCAGCAAGCTCAAGCAGATGTCGCCGATGTCGGCCGAGGCCACCGTGGTGCGCAACTACCTCGACTGGCTGGTCGGCGTGCCGTGGAAAAAGCGCAGCAAGGTGCGC
Source organism: Rhodanobacter thiooxydans (assembly GCF_021545845.1). NCBI lineage: Bacteria > Pseudomonadati > Pseudomonadota > Gammaproteobacteria > Lysobacterales > Rhodanobacteraceae > Rhodanobacter > Rhodanobacter thiooxydans. The sequence continues at coordinate 2,702,286 of NZ_CP088923.1, read as the reverse complement.
AAGGACCTTCAGCTGGCGCAGGAGGTGCTCGACGCCGACCACTTCGGCCTGGAGAAGGTCAAGGAGCGCATCCTCGAATACCTCGCCGTGCAGCAGCGCGTCTCGGTGATAAAGGGGCCGATCCTGTGCCTGGTCGGCCCGCCCGGCGTGGGCAAGACCTCGCTGGGGCAGTCGATCGCCAAGGCGACCAACCGGAAATTCGTGCGCATGAGCCTCGGTGGCGTGCGCGACGAAGCCGAGATCCGCGGCCACCGACGCACCTATATCGGCTCGATGCCGGGCCGCATCGTGCAGAACATCAACAAGGTGGGTACGAAGAATCCGCTGTTCGTGCTGGACGAGATCGACAAGATGTCGATGGACTTTCGCGGCGATCCGTCATCGGCGCTGCTGGAAGTGCTCGATCCGGAGCAGAACCACGCGTTCAACGATCATTATCTGGAGGTCGACCTGGACCTTTCCGAGGTGATGTGGATCGCCACCGCCAATTCGCTGAACATTCCCGGCCCGCTGCTGGACCGCATGGAAGTCATCCGCATCCCCGGCTACACCGAGGATGAGAAGCTCGGCATCGCGCAGAAGTACCTGCTGGCGAAGCAGCTCAAAGCGAACGGCCTGAAGCCGGAGGAACTCAGCATCACCGAGGATGCCTTGCGCGACATCGTGCGTTATTACACGCGCGAATCGGGCGTGCGCAACCTGGAACGCGAGATCTCCAAGATCTGCCGCAAGGTGGTCAAGGAGCTGGCGCTGGGCCAGGTGAAGAAGGCCAAGGCGAAGGCCTCGCCCGCGAAGGCGGCCAAGGGCAAGGCGAAGGCAGGCCCCGACCGGGTCAAGGTGGATTCGTCCAACCTGGATCAGTACCTGGGCGTGCGCCGGTTCGACTTCGGCCGCAAGGAACTGCAGAACGAGGTGGGCCTGGTCACCGGGCTGGCCTGGACCCAGGTCGGCGGCGAGCTGCTCAGCATCGAGGCCTCGGTGGTGGCCGGCAAGGGTCGGCTGGTGCATACCGGTCAGCTTGGCGACGTGATGAAGGAATCGATCCAGGCGGCACTGTCGGTGGTGCGTGCGCGCGCCGACCGGCTGGGGATTGATCCGGAGTTCCATCAGAAGTTCGACATCCACGTGCATGTGCCCGAGGGCGCCACGCCGAAGGACGGCCCCAGCGCCGGCATCGCCATGTGCACGGCGCTGGTTTCCGTGCTGACCAAGGTGCCGGTGCGCTCGGAGGTGGCCATGACCGGCGAGATCACCTTGCGCGGTCGCGTGCTGCCGATCGGCGGCCTCAAGGAAAAACTGCTGGCGGCACATCGCGGCGGGATCACCACGGTGATCATCCCGGAGGACAACAAGAAGGATCTGGTGGACATGCCGGCCAACATCACCTCGTCGCTGGAGATCCATCCGGTGCGCTGGATCGACGAGGTGCTGGATATCGCCCTGGAGCGCCCGTTGCAGCCGAATCCGGCCAAGGAAACCACTCCCGCTGCGGTTGCCGGCGAGTCGACGGAAGGACACTCGTTGACGCACTGATTCGCCCGGCTCCGCTTCCCCAGTGGTGTTCCATCCGAAGTGCCCCGCCGTGCGGGGCACTTTTTTTGTTTTTCCCCGTGGGTCGACGAAGTTGTCCCGTTGCTCCCGCGGTATCGCTTTTGCAAGCGTTTCCGCAAGTCGCGAATCTTTGGGAAACCTTGCTGTGACTTGTGTTGCGGAGCCCGGCAGGGCACTGGTATAAAGGCGCTACCGCAGTCCCGGCGTTGTATGTCAGCGCAGCGATGCGGGGTTGCGTTACGGCCCAGGCATGAGCCAACCATCCATGTCGCTGCTGTCCGTCTCCGTACCGACCGCACCGACGAAATCCGAACAAGGGAGTTTTTCAATGAATAAAACCGATCTGATCAATGCCATCGCCGAGAAGGCCGAGCTGACCAAGGCCGACGCTGGTCGTGCTCTCGAAGCCTTCTTCGAGACCGTGCAGAAGTCGTTGAAGAAAGGTGAGGATGTCTCGGTGGTGGGCTTCGGTACGTTCACGGTGCGCAAGCGCGCTGCCCGTACCGGCCGCAACCCGCGCACCAACGAGGCGATCAAGATCAAGGCCTCGAAGGTGCCTGCCTTCAAGGCTGGCAAGACCCTCAAGGATGCCCTAAACTAAGCGGCTAACGCTTGGTTTCGGGTGCTTAGCTCAGCGGTAGAGCGTCGCCCTTACAAGGCGGTGGTCGTAGGTTCGATCCCTACAGCACCCACCAGAAAAATGCGGAGTGGTAGTTCAGTCGGTTAGAATGCTGGCCTGTCACGCCGGAGGTCGCGGGTTCGAGTCCCGTCCACTCCGCCACAGTTCGCAAGGGCGCCCGTGTGGCGCCCTTGTCATTTGAGCGATGTGCGCACGCGCGGTCCTGCACGCACGTCGGCAGGCGGTTTGTTCCATCCGCGTATCGCGCGCTTTCACCACCTTGCGGGAAGATTGCAATGCTGCAGGCAATGCGTAACAAGATGCACGGATGGCCGTCCATCATCGTGCTCGGCCTCGCCGTCCTGGCGATGTCGCTGTTCGGCATGGAGAGCTACTTCATGTCCAACGACGACGCCTTCGTGGCGAAGGTCGGCAAGCACGAAATCGACCAGCGCGCCTACCAGGATCGCGTGAACCAGCTGCGGCAGCAGGCAGCCGAACAGCAGGGCGAGCATTTCGATTCCAGCGCCTTCGAAAAGAACGAGACGAAGCTGCGCATCCTCGACGGCATGATCGACGAGCAGTTGCTGCTGCAGGCCAATACGGACTGGGGCCTGCGGGTTTCGGATCTGTCCATGCGCGATTACATCGCCTCGATCCCGGCGTTCCAGGTCAACGGCCAGTTCGATGCCACCAGCTACCGCGCATGGCTCACCAGCCAGTACAAGACGCCGGAGATGTTCGAGAACGAGATTCGCGCGTCATTGGCCACCCAGTTGCTGCCGGCGGCGATCAGCGCCAGCACCAGCACCAGTGACGCCCAGCTCGACGGCTTCCTGAAGCTGCTCAGCCAGCGCCGCGACCTGCGCTACTTCCAGCTGCCGCGTCCCGCGCTGGAGAACAACGCGGTCAGCGATGCCGAGATCGAGAGCTGGTACAAGGCGCACCAGGCTGATTACATGAACCCCGAGCAGGTCTCGGTGAAGTACGTCGAAGTCGTCGGCGCCGACCTGCCGCTGGCGGCCGAGCCGAGCGACGAGGAGCTGAAGAAGCGCTACGCGAGCGAGAAGCAGCGTTTCGTGCAGCCGGAACAGCGGCAGGTCTCGCACATCCTGATCAACGTGCCGGCCAACGCCACGCCGGAGCAGCAGAAGGCTGCCCTGGCGAAGGCCGAGAAGATCGCTGCGGAGGCCAACCCGGGCGACTTCGCCAAGCTGGCCGAGCAGGATTCGCAGGACCTGGGTTCCCGTCGCCTGGGCGGCGACCTGGGCTGGCTGGAAAAGGGCGTGACCAACGAAGCCTTCGATTCGGCCCTGTTTGCGATGCAGAAGGGGCAGATTTCCAAGCCGGTGCTGTCCTCCGACGGCTACCACATCATCTGGCTGCGCGACATCCGCAGCGGTGAATCGAAGCCGTTCGAGGAGGTGCGCGACCAGCTGGTCAAGGAAGCGACTACCGCCGAACGCGACCGCACCTACAACGACGTCGCGGGCAAGATGTCCGACAACACCTACCAGAACCCGACTTCGCTGGAGCCGGCCTCGGTCGCCCTGAAGCTGCCGATCAAGACCACAGCGCTGTTCACGCGCAAGGGCGGTGAAGGTGTGGCGGCGAACCCGAAGGTGATCGCGGCGGCGTTCAGTGACGACGTACTGGTCCAGGGCAACAACTCGGGGTTGATCGACCTGGGCAACAACCACTCGGTGGTGATCCACGTCGACCAGCACGTGGCCGCGGCGGCCAGGCCGCTGGCGGAAGTGCGGGCCGACGTGCAGCAGAGGATCCTCGACGCGCGCGTCGCCGCCATCGAGAAAAAGCAGGCCGACGACGCCTTGGCCCGCCTGCGCAAAGGCGAGTCGATGGACGATGTGGCGAAATCGCTGAGTGCCAGCATCACTACGGCGAACGAAGTGGTCCGGCGTGCGCAGATGCCGGCGCCGATGCTGACGCAGGCATTCCTGCTGCCGCACCCGGCGGCGGGCAAGCCGCAGTACGCCGCAGTGGATATGCAGGACGGCAGCTATGTGCTGCTGGCCGTCGACAAGGTGCAGGACGGTGACTTGTCGAAGGTGCCGCCGGAGCAGCGCGAGTCGCTGCGCCAGCAGATGGCCCAGTCGTACGGCTATGAAGCCACGCGCGAGCTGATCGACCAGCTCAGGGCGAAGGCCAAGGCCAAGATCAAGATCAACCAGCAGCGACTCTGAGCCGTCGGCGATCGGTCGCGACCGGCATCATGCAAAAGGGGCAGCCAGTTTCGGCTGCCCCTTTTTACCTATGGCGGATGGACTGTCGAGTGCTGCAGTGGAACACCGACGGCGCGGATGATGCGGCGCTTGCCGTTCGGGCAACGGAGCCAGGGGTGTCCCGATCTGGCCCGTCATCCCCGCTTTTGCGGGGGTGACGGCAGTTGTTCGGACCGTTCCTGGTCCGGCGCGCTTACCGTCAGGGTCTGACCAGGCTTCAGCGCATGGCTGCCCAGGCGGTTCCAGCGCTGCAGCTGGCTGACGCTGATCGAGTAGGCGCGGGCGATCTGCCACAGGCTGTCGCCGTGCCTCACGGTATGGGTCTTCCGGGCCGTGCTCGGATCAGGCACCGGCCTGGCCGCGATGTCGCCGCCGCCAAGGCTGGCCAGCAAATCGCCGCCGGCGCTGCTGGCTTGTTCGAGCAGGGCATCGCGGAACTGGCGGGCGTGGCGGGCCGGCAGGATCAGGTAGGGGGCCGTGCTGGCATCGATCGTGTTGCTGCGGAACGCCGGGTTGAGGTGTCTCAACGCCTCCACCGACATGCCGGCGTGATCGGCCGCCCGCGTGATCGGCATCGAGCGGGAGAGCTCGGTCCGCACCAGCTGCTGCTCGTCCGGCAGCGTGGGCAGGCTGACGTTGAAGCGTTCCGGTTCGCGCACTACGCAAGCCATGCCGAGCAGCCTGGTCAGGTGTTCGCGCGTCACCTTGCGCACGGGCAAGTGCGGGATCGCCGGCTGCTCCGCGGGCATGCCGTGCGTCTGGATCATCTGGCGTATCTTGAATTCGCCGGCGTTGTACGCGTAATCGGCCACGCGCCAGTCCTGGAACTGTTCGTGGTACTGCTCAAGCAGTTTCATCACGGCGTTGGCGGCGGCGGGCACGTCAAGCCGGCCGTCGTAGTGGCCATCGACACGCAGCCCCATCGCGCCGGCGGTCATCGGCATGATCTGCCACATGCCGGCCGGGCGGCGCTTGCGCGCAGCTACCGGCTGGAAGCGGCTTTCCACCCAGGGCAGCAGCACGAACTCGCCGGCGACGTCGTAGCGGTCCGCCACTTGTTGCACGTACACCAGGCGCGGCAGCACCGCCTGCAGCTGGCTTTCGAACTGCCGCGGATGGCGCGTGTAGTGTCTGGCCCACGCCAGCACAGCGGGGTCGGCGTCGCAACCCGGCATGGCAAAGCTGCTGCGCAACCGCTCCCAGACGTCGGCTTCGGGAGCGGGTGCAGGTGCGGCAGTCGGCGGCGCGGTTTCGGCAGAAGTCGCCGCGGTCGGCAGGTTCGCCGCGGTCGTTGGTCGCGGGCCGTGCGAAGGTGCACTGGCACAGGCAGCGAGCAGCATCGCCAGGAATGCCGGCAGGAAGCGGGCAGGCTGTCTCATGCCTGGAATCCGTCTTTGGCACTGCGCACGGCAGCAAAGCGCGCGACGCGGCTCTGCCCGGCGCCCTGCCGCCCGCACCAGGCGATGACGGCATCGGCATCGACACGCAGGAACGGATTGGTCGCCCGCTCGCGGGCAAGCGGCACCGGCAGGGTGGGGCGAAGTTGCTCGCGCAGCGCGGCCACCTCCTGCAGCCGTTGTTGCAGGTCGGCGTTGGCCGGTTCGACCGTGCGCGCAAAGCGCCCGTTGGCCTCGGTGTACTCATGGCCACCGCAGACCAGGGTATTGCCAGGCAATTGCGAGAGGCGATCCAGCGAGGCGAGCATCTGCGCCGGCGTGCCTTCGAACAGGCGGCCGCAGCCCAGGCTGAACAAGGTGTCGCCGCACAGCAGGAAACCGGCGCCGACGTAGGCGACGTGGCTGAGCGTGTGGCCGGGAATCGCGATTACCTCGAAGTGCGCAGAGGGCGCGGCCAGCTCGACCCGATCGCCGTCGCGCACCCGCGTGGTCGCGCTGTCGATGCGTTCGTCGTCCGGCGCGTAGACCGGCACGTCGTGGCGCGCGCGCAGGGCCGGCACGCCGCCGATATGGTCGTGGTGGTGATGGGTCAGCAAAATCGCACGCAGCTGCAGACGATGCGTGACCAGTGCCTGTTCGACGACCGCGGCATCGCCCGGGTCGACCACGATGGCGTTGCCGTCGTCGTCGTGCAGCAGCCAGATGTAGTTGTCGGCCAGCGCCGGTAACGGGATGAGATGCAAGGCGGGCTCCGCTGCGTTTGAGGAACATCCGGCGAACCGGGTGTCTTCCCTGTGGAACGACAGACGCAGCCATCCGGGGCGCGCATGAGACGGTCGAATATAAAGGGGCGTCGATACCTGCTCGTTAGCAGAACGTTAACCAGCAGTGCAGCTGTTCAGCAGCGTGCGGCAGTTCCGTCTCGCCCGCGACTTGCTCTGCCCGCTGCCGCCAGCGGCTACACTCCTGCTTCAGATGAATGACCGGGTCAGCCGCAAGCAACAACGTGATGACCGCATCTATGCCAGCGCGCCGTTGCGCCGCTTGCTGGATGCGCAGACCTGCGCGCTGAAGCCGGCCCTGCAGCGTTGTGCCGGCGTCCACGCGCTGCTGCTGGGCGCCGTCCGCGGCGATGCGCCGCCGACATTGCCGATGCTCGGCTGCTGGACCAGCCTGCAGCTGTCGGAAGGATGCTTCACGGGCGATCTGCAGGCCGCCGCGGACGAACCCTTGCCCTTCATCGACGATGCGTTCGAGCTGGTGCTGCTGCGGCATGCGCTGGAGGTGGCGCCGCTGCCCTCGGGCCTGCTCGATGAAGCGGTTCGCGTGCTGGCGCCGGGCGGCGTGCTGGTGTTGACCGGGATGCACCCGTTCAGCGGCTGGTCGCCATGGTGTTGCTGGCATGCGCGTCGCAAGCGCCCGGCCCTGCAGATGCCGTGGCGGCTTCGACGCCAGCTCGAGCTGGCCGGCATGACGATCGAGCAGCTGCAGCGGGTGGGCAGTGTGTGGCCGGGAGGAAAGACCGCGCGGCGTACGCTCGCCGGCGCTTTCGGTGGCGGCTACGTGCTGGTGGCGCGCAAGCGTCGGCGTCTGGCCACGCCGCTGCGGCTCAGGCCGGCGCCGGTGCGCGTGCCGGCGAATGGTCGGCTGTCGCCGGGTACCCGGCGCAGCGCGGCTCTGTGATTTCCAATGGAGTACGTGGGCAACGATGAGCGAAGTGGAAGCATTTACCGACGGCGCCTGCCTCGGCAACCCGGGGCCGGGCGGCTGGGCTGCATTGTTGCGGGCTGGGAGCAGCGAACGCATGTTGGCCGGCGGCGACCCAGCCACCACCAACAACCGGATGGAGCTGATGGCCGCGATCGGTGCGCTGGAGGCATTGAAGCGGCCGTGCCGGGTGACCCTCACCACGGACTCGCGCTACGTGATGCAGGGCATCGAGCAGTGGCTGCCGAAATGGCGCGCGAACGGCTGGCGCACGGCCGATCGGAAGCCGGTGAAGAACCAGGACTTGTGGCAGCGCCTGTCCGATGCGATCGGCGACCACCAGGTGCGCTGGCAGTGGGTGAAGGGCCACAACGGCCACAGCGAGAATGAACGCGTCGACCAGGCCGCGCGCGAACAGGCCGAACTGTTGAAGGGCAGGGCATGAGGCAGATCGTTCTCGACACCGAAACCACCGGCCTGGAAGTGCGCCAGGGCCACCGGCTGGTGGAAATCGCCTGCGTCGAACTGGTCGAGCGCCGACTTACCGGTCGGCACTACCAGACCTACCTGAACCCGGATCGGGCGATCGACCAGGGCGCCCGACTGGTCACCGGCATCGAGGACGAGTTCCTGCTCGACAAGCCGCGCTTCGCTGAGGTGGCGACGGAGTTCCTCGCCTTCATCGACGGCGCCGAGCTGATCATCCACAACGCCAGCTTCGACATCGGCTTTCTCGATGCCGAATTGGCCCGGCTGGGTGAACACGCCGGCCGGATCGGCGACCGCTGCAGCGTGCTGGACACCCTGGCGATGGCGCGCGAGCGCTACCCCGGCCAACGCAACAGCCTCGATGCGTTGTGCAAACGGCTCGGCGTGGACAACTCGCGGCGCGACCTGCACGGCGGCCTGATCGACGCGCAGCTGCTGGCCGACGTGTACCTGGCGATGACCTCGGGACAGGTGGCCTTCGACCTTGGCTTCGAGGGGGCGAGCGAACAGCTCGACGTGATGGTGGCTGCGCCGGTGGTGCTGCATGTGCGGCCGCGGGTATTGCGTGCCTCGGCGGAGGAGTTGTCGGCACATGAACAACGCCTGGATGCATTGGACAAGAGCGGTGCGGATGGGCAGAGCGTGTGGCGGCGGTTGGGGTGAGTGTGCAGCGCCGGCTCAGCGGGAACGCACGATCAGCACGGTGATATTGTCGTCGCCGCCACCGTCGAGCGCGTCCAGCAGCAACTGATCCACGCATTCCTGAGCAGCCAGCTCGGAGCGTGCAATCGTGCGCGCGATTGCCGTGTCATTGACGTTCTCGGTGAGCCCATCGCTGCACAGCAAGAAGGTCATACCCGGCTCCAGCTCGCCGCGGGCCATACCGATGTGCAACTGTTCGGCAGTGGTCACGCCGAGCGCCTGGGTGAGCACGTTGCGCTGGGGATGCTGCGATGCCTGTGCCGGGTCGAGCCGGCCAGCCTCGACCAGCGCCTGTACCAGCGAGTGGTCGTGGCTGATCTGCCGCAGGCCCTGTTTCCACAGGTAGATCCGACTGTCACCGACCCAGGCGACTTCGTAGCCGTCGTCGCTCGTCCGCAGCGCAGCAATCGTGGTGCCCATCGGCAGCACGTCGATGTTGTGCCGGCTTCGTGCCAGCAGCCGCCTGGCAGCGACGTGTATCGCCTCGATCAGGCTCTGGCCGCGGCCGACCACCTCGATCACGGTGTCGCGCACCAGGGCCGATGCGACTTCGCCGTGCTGGTGCCCACCCATGCCGTCCGCGACCAGGAACAGGCCGAGCGAGGCGTCGGCGTAGTAGGTGTCCTCATTGCGCGTGCGACGCAGGCCGACGTGGGTGCCGTGTCCGAATTCGATCATGGGAGGCGAGGCAGGATGGATGTGGAGGAGCATGACGGATGTTGGAGGCTGGTGCAAAAGCGCAGGCTGCGCGCGATGGTTGGGTGGGGATTGCCGGGGCCATTCATGGCCCCGACCCCTCCGCGCTGCGCGTTGCGGGACCAGCCTGCGGCTGTCCGAATTCGCTCCCGGCGAATTCGTCGCTCGCGAAGGCAGGATGCCGAAGCGAACATCGGCGTAGCCGATGGCCCGAAGGGTGAGGCGCAGGGTGCGCCGGATCACCCGGGTGGGTTCGTCCACACCACCCTCTCCGCCAGACACAAAAACGCCCCACGAAGGGGCGTTTTTGTGTCTGGCGGAGAGGGTGGGATTCGAACCCACGGTACGCTTGCACGTACGCCTGATTTCGAGTCAGGTACATTCGACCACTCTGCCACCTCTCCGAAGGGGTGCGCGTGGTCCGCGCGAGCCGGCAAGTCTACGCGGTGCTCCCAGTCATGACAAGCAGGGCGGACGCCCGCCTGTCGCGACCGGATGGGCGGCTCAGCCAGCCTTCTTCTTGGCCAGCCGCAGCCAGGTGTCGACGACGGTGTCCGGGTTCAGCGACAACGATTCGATGCCCTGTTCCATCAGCCACTCGGCCAGGTCCGGGTGGTCGCTGGGACCCTGGCCGCAGATGCCGATGTACTTGCCCTTGGCGCGCGCGGTCTTGATCGCCATCGCCAGCAGCTTCTTCACCGCCGGATCGCGTTCGTCGAACAGGCCGGCGACGATGGACGAATCGCGGTCCAGGCCCAGGGTGAGCTGGGTGAGGTCGTTGGAGCCGATCGAGAAGCCATCGAAGATGTCGAGGAACTCGTCGGCAAGCAGCGCGTTCGAGGGCACCTCGCACATCATGATGACCTTGAGCTCGTGCTCGTTCTGCTTGAGGCCGTTCTTTGCCAGCGCCTCGATCACCTTGCGGCCTTCACCGAGCGTGCGCACGAACGGGATCATCACCCACACGTTGGTCAGACCCATCGCCTCGCGCACGCGCTTGACCGCGCGGCATTCCAGGGCGAACGCCTCGGCGAAGCTGGGGTCGACGTAGCGGCTGGCGCCGCGGAAGCCGATCATCGGGTTTTCCTCGTGCGGCTCGTAGCGCGAGCCGCCGATCAGACCGGCGTATTCGTTGGACTTGAAGTCGGACAGGCGCACGATCACCGGCTTCGGGTAGACCGAGGCGGCGATGGTGGCGATGCCCTCGGCGAGGCGGTCGACGTAGAACGACACCGGATCGGCGTAGCCAGCCATGCGTTCGTCGATCTTCGCCTTGGTCTCGGCATCCTGCTTGGCATATTCCAGCAGCGCCTTCGGGTGTACGCCGATGTGGCTGGCGATGATCATCTCCAGGCGGGCCAGGCCGATGCCGGCGTTCGGCAGCATGCCAAAGTCGAACGCGCGCTCGGGGTTGGCCACGTTCATCATGATCTTCAGCGGGGCCTCGGGCATCGCGCCGAGGTCGGCGGTGATGCGCTCGAACTTCAGGAGGCCTTCGTAGATCGTGCCGGTGTCGCCTTCGGCGCAGGACACGGTGACCTCGGCGCCGTCCGGGATCAGCTCCAGCGCGTTGCCGGTGCCGACCACGGCGGGCACGCCCAGCTCGCGCGCGATGATTGCCGCGTGGCAGGTGCGGCCGCCGCGATTGGTGACGATCGCCGAGGCGCGCTTCATCACCGGCTCCCAGTCGGGGTCGGTCATGTCGGCCACCAGTACGTCGCCGTTCTGCACCTTGTTCATGTCGGCCAGCGAGCGGACCACGCGCGCCTTGCCGGCGCCGATCTTCTGGCCGATGGCGCGGCCCGTGGCAAGCACCTTGCCCTTCTCGTTGAGCTGGAAGCGCTCGAGCTGGGTGGCATGGGCGCGCGACTTCACCGTTTCCGGACGTGCCTGCACGATGTACAGCTTGCCGCTGTAGCCGTCCTTCGCCCACTCGATGTCCATCGGGCGGCCGTAGTGCTGCTCGATGACCAGCGCCTGCTTCGCCAGCTCCTGCACGTCCGCATCGCTGATGCAGAAGCGGTTGCGCAGTTCGACCGGAGTGTCTTCGGTTTTCACCCGCTCGCCCGGCGCGCTGGAATAGACCATGCGCAACTGCTTGGCGCCGAGGCTGCGGCGGAGCAGGGCGGGCTTGCCAGCCTTCAACGTGGGCTTGAACACGTAGAACTCGTCCGGGTTGACCGCGCCCTGCACGACCATCTCGCCCAGGCCATAGCTGCCGGTGACGAACACCACGTCGCGGAAGCCGGACTCGGTGTCCAGCGTGAACAGCACGCCGGCGGCACCCACGTCCGAGCGCACCATCAGCTGCACGCCAGCGGACAGGAACACGTCCTCGTGCTTGAAGCCCTGGTGCACGCGGTAGGCGATGGCGCGGTCGTTGTACAGCGAGGCGAAGACTTCCTTGACCTTGTACAGCACGTCGTCGATGCCGATCACGTTGAGGAAGGTTTCCTGCTGGCCGGCAAACGAGGCGTCGGGCAGGTCTTCCGCCGTCGCCGAAGAGCGCACCGCCACGGCGATATTGTCGGCGCCGGCGTCCTTGCACAGCTTGGCGTAGGCGTCGCGGATGGCCTGTTCAAGCTCGGCCGGCAGGGCGGTGTCGATGATCCAGCCGCGGATCTCCTTGCCAGCGGCCACCAGGGTGTCGACGTCGTCGACATCGAGCGACGCCAGCCGCTCCTGGATGCGCTTGGCCAGCCCGCTCTTTTCCAGGTATTGCTGGAACGCGCTGGCGGTGGTGGCGAAGCCGCCGGGCACTGACACGCCGAGCTTGGCGAGGTTGCCGATCATCTCGCCGAGCGAGGCGTTCTTGCCGCCGACCTTGCCCAGGTCGGTCATGCGCAGGTGGTCGAGCCAAAGCACCAGGTCGTTCAAGGGTGTCTCCTTAAGGGAAAGCACTGCAGGTAAGTGGAATGGGCGCGCCACGAAGGCCCGGAGCGGGTTGCAAAGAACTGGTATTGTCCGCTGCGGATGGTGCGCGGCACAAGAAGACCATTGCAGGCAGATGTCATTCCAACGGCATACCAGTCAGCTGGCGGTGGATTTCCCGCTTGCGCTAAGGTGCCCCCAAACGCTTTCCCCAAGCAGGACCCCGTATGCAGCGAACGGTTTTCTTCATCTCCGACTCCACCGGCATCACCGCGGAGACGATCGGCAACAGCATCCTGGCGCAGTTCGAGGACGTGCGGTTCGACAAGCATCGGCTGCCGTTCACCGACAATGCGCACAAGGCGGAAACTGCTGCGCTGCGGATCAAGACCAACTACGCGCAGACCGGGCAGCGGCCGATCGTGGTCAACACCATGGCCGATCGCGCACTGTGCGAGATCGTCGCCGCCAGTGGCGCGCTGATGCTGGACGTGTTCGCGCCGTTCATCGGCCCGCTGGAGGATGAGCTTGGCACCAAGCGCACCGGCCTGGTGAACCGCTCGCATGGGCTGGTCGATTTCGACAAGTACGAAGCACGCATCAACGCCACCAACTATGCGCTCACGCATGACGACGGCATCGACGTGAACTACGCCGAGGCCGACTTGATACTGGTGGGGGTGTCGCGCTCGGGCAAGACGCCGACCTGCCTCTACATGGCCTTGCATTACGGCGTGCGCGCCGCCAACTATCCGCTGACCGACGAGGACCTCGAGAAACTCGAACTGCCGTCGCGCCTGTGCCCGTACCGGGACCGGCTGTACGGACTGACCATCGACCCGGTGCGGCTGGCGCAGATTCGCGAGCAGCGTCGCGCCGGCAGCCGCTACGCCACCTTGCAGCAGTGCCGCTGGGAACTGAAACAGGCCGATCGGTTGATGCGCCAGGCCGGCATCCCCAGCCTCAACACCACGCATGTGTCGATCGAGGAGATCGCCAGCAAGATCTTCGACCGCTTCGGTATCGAGCGGACCATGTTCTGACAGGAGCCCGCGTTTCGCATGAGCGTCGTACTGGACAACCGCCGCAGCCTGTTGCCGGGACGCTTCGAGTTCCTGATGGGGCTGTACGCGGAGAACTATCATCGGCTGACGCGGCTGTTCGCGCCGCAGCAGCTGGCGCCGGGCCGCTACGTTTCCAATGTCGGCGACGGGCTGGACGTGCACCTGTACCTGCAGGAGTGCCACCCGTACACGCTGGAGCTGGAGCTCACCTACGATTTCGTCGACGCGCATACCGGCCAGCGCGCGCCGTCGGCACAGTTGCGCATGTATACCGACGCGCACGTGGCGGAAGCCTTGCACTGCCATCCCGGCCGGCACCTATGGCAGGTGCTGGGGCCGTTCCCACCGGCGCATACCGTGTTCCAGCATCGTCTGCGCATGAACGGGTTCCTGTCGCGCTGGCTGGAGTATCTGGCCGAGCAGGGACACTCCGTCGGCACGCTGCAGCCGCAACCGGAACAGCCGAAAGGTGGCAGCCTTGTTTGAAAGTGCGGCCAGGGATGGCCGCCTTTTGACTTTCCAGCGCGCAGGGATGAGCGCATAAGTACAAGCAAGTGCAGCCATGGATGGCTGCCTCTTGATCTTTGCGCACATGGATGAGCGCACAAATACACTGACACCCACAGCAAAAAGCCCGCGCAAGGCGGGCTTTCTGCTTGGATGATGGCGGAGTGGACGGGACTCGAACCCGCGACCTCCGGCGTGACAGGCCAGCATTCTAACCGACTGAACTACCACTCCGCGTTTGCAACGCTTTCCGCGAGCCAACTTGGCGTCCCCACGGGGATTCGAACCCCGGTCGCCACCGTGAAAGGGTGATGTCCTAGGCCTCTAGACGATGGGGACGTTGCTTTTTCGAAAAGTCCGCACATGGAAGTGCGGGTTCTCGCAAAGGACTTGCACTGAATCATTGGTGGAGCCAGGCGGGATCGAACCGCCGACCTCCTGCATGCCATGCAGGCGCTCTCCCAGCTGAGCTATGGCCCCGCCGCTGGAAGCCGAGAAGAATAGGTGCGACCAGCATGTCCGTCAAGCTTTTTTGCGCATGTCGATGCGAAATTGTCCGCCGCCATCGTCCCGTCCGGCGATCCGGCTGGATGCCGTCGTGCTTCGTTTAAGCTGCAGCGGTTCGCGCCTTCCTATGTAGAGTCGATGCATGCACGAAATCGGTTTCATCCGCGACCTGGCCGTGGTGATGATCGTGGCCGGTGCCACCACGATCCTGTTCCAGCGGATGCGGCAACCGGTGCTGCTGGGCTACATCCTGGCCGGCGTGCTGATCGGGCCGCACACGCCGGGCGTGCTGGTGGGCGATCCGCGCGCGATCGACGACATCTCCAATCTCGGCGTGGTGCTGCTGATGTTCACGCTGGGCCTCGAGTTCAGCGTGCGCAAGCTGCGCGAGGTCGGTGTCGGCGTGCTGGTCGCGGCCGTGGCCGAGGTCGGGCTGATGCTGTGGATCGGCTACGGCATTGGCGGTCTGTTCGGCTGGAGCGGCAAGGACGCGCTCTTTCTTGGCGCGATCATCTCGCTGTCCTCCACCATGGTGGCGACGCGCACGCTGGCGGAGGGCGGCCAGCGGCAGCAACCGTTCGCCCAACTGGTGATCGGGCTGCTGGTGGCCGAGGACATGCTGGCCATCGTCATGCTGACCTTGCTCACCGCCGTGGCGATCGGCGGTTCGGTGGAGGCGGAGACCGCGTTTGCGCTGGTCGGCCACCTGGGCCTGTTCGTGATCGTCGGGATGATCCTGGGCCTGCTGTTGCTGCCGCGGCTGGTGGATTATGTGGCCGGTTTCGATCGCGACGAAACGCTGCTGGTCAGCGTGCTCGGCATCTGTTTCGGCGCCAGCCTGTTCGCGGCATGGATGGGTTTCAGCGTGGCGCTGGGCGCTTTCCTGGCCGGCGCGGTGGTGGCCGAGTCGCGCAGCGTGGGGAGGGTGCTGCACCTGGTGGAGCCGCTGCGCGACATGTTCGCTGCGCTGTTCTTCGTGGCGATCGGCCTGAAGATCGACCCGGCGATGCTGCTGCAGTACGCGCTGCCGGCGCTGCTGATCGCGGTGGCCGTCATCGTCGGCAAGACGCTGACGTGCAGCCTGGGCGTGTTCATGGTCGGGCACGAACCACGCACGGCGCTGCGTGCGGGCCTGGGCATGGCGCAGATCGGCGAGTTCTCCTTCGTCATCGCCACGCTTGGGCTCTCGCTTGGCGTCATCAGCGATTTCATCTATCCGATCGCCGTGGCGGTCTCGGTGCTGTGCATGGCCGCGTCGCCCTACCTGAGTCGTTCCGCCGACGGCCTGGCCGATGGCCTGCGCAGGTTGACGCCGCGTTCGTTGAGGTTGCTGGCGACCAGCTACAGCGGTTGGCTGGAGAACCTCAAGCCGGTCGATGAAAACGCGGCAATCGCCGCCATGTTCCGCCGCCTGCTGTGGCATATCGGCATCAACGTGCTGCTGGTGGTGGCGCTGTTCGTGATCGGCGCCTACGTCAATGCGCACAACTGGAGCTGGTTCTCGATGCTTGGCATCGACCGGGAGCTGCGCCACACGCTGATCTGGGCCGCCGCGCTGTTCCTGTCCCTGCCCATGCTGATTGCGGTCTACCGCAAGGCCGGGGCGCTGGGCATGCTGCTGGCGGAGATCGGCATACGCGAGCGGTTTGCCGGCGCCTACACCCAGGCCATCCGCAACGTGTTGGCGAGGGTCATTCCGCTGGCCACCCTGCTGGCGCTGGCGCTGCTGGTGAGCGCACTCAGTTCGGCCATCCTGCCGCCCCGCGGCATCGCGCTGTCCCTGCTCGTGCTGGGCGTGCTGGCGGCGGTGGTGCTGTGGCGCGGCCTGGTGAAGATGCATGCGCGGCTGCAGGCGGCGCTGAAGGAGACCCTGGAAAAGCCCGCCCCGCCCGGGGACGGTGCGGGCTGACGCACGCGGCGCCCGGGAAGGTTGAACCTTTATCCCGACTGACGGTCACAGCCCGGACTCGTTGCCAAGACCAGACAAGCGCCGCACAATGCGGAGCCTGCCTCTATCGGAGGGGCTCGGACGGCAATGCCGGCATATCCATACATGAGGGAGTTACGAATGAAGCACTTTCTGCGTCCCACGCTGACGGCGGTCGCGATGGCCGTGGCGCTGGGCATGACGGCCAGCGCTGTCGCCCAGACCGTTGGCGCGGCCGGTACCGTCGACAAGGCGAAGGCCAGCTATGTGGTGGGTTGGGAGATTGCTTCCCAGGTTCCGCCGATCATGCGCGACGAACTGGACCCGAACGCGGTGGCCAATGCGGTGAAGGCGGCGCTGTCCGGCCAGAAGCCGACCATGAGCGAAACCGAAGCCAAGCAGGTGCACGAAGCCTTCATGGCCAAGATCCAGGCCAAGTATCAGGCCGAGATGACCAAGCTGGCAGCCAAGAACAAGGCCGAGGGCGACACCTTCCTGGCCAAGAACAAGACGGCGGCAGGCGTGAAGACCACCGCGTCGGGCCTGCAGTACCAGGTGCTCAGCCAGGGCACGGGCGCCCGTCCGGGCCCGAACGACACGGTCGAGATCAACTACACCGGCAGCTTCGTCGACGGCCAGGTGTTCGACGCCTCCGCCAAGCACAACCCGCCGGGCGCGGCCAAGATTCCGCTGGCCGGCGTGATCCCGGGCTTCCGCGAAGGCCTGCAGCTGATGCAGGTGGGCGGCCATTACAAGCTGTTCATCCCGGCTGCGCTGGCCTATGGCGCCGAGCCGCAGCCGCCGATGCCGCCGAATGCCACGCTGATCTTCGATGTGACCCTGGTCAAGACCGGTCCGACGCCGGCGGGCGCCCCGGCCGGCAAGTAATCTCGAAGTTCCACCGCCGCCTTGCGGCGACGATCCGGCGGAAGGGCGCGAAGCGATTCGCGCCCTTCCGTTTTTTCGTCGTTGGGCATGCTGCCGCCTGGCGCGTTCGAGCGGCTAGAATAGACGGCTTGATTTTCAAGGGATTGCTGCAGCGATGATGAAAGTCACCATCTTCGGTACCGGTTATGTGGGCCTGGTCACCGGTGCCTGCCTGGCGGAAATGGGCAACCACGTGGTCTGTGTCGACATCGACGCGGGCAAGGTCGGGCGGCTGAAGCGCGGCGAGGTCCCGATCTACGAGCCGGGCCTGGAGTCGATCGTGCAAAGCAACCACGCCAGCGGCAGGCTCGATTTCACCACCGAGGCGGCCCCGGCGATCGCCCACGGCGAGCTGATCTTCATCGCCGTGGGCACCCCGCCGGACGAAGACGGCAGCGCCGACCTGCGGTACGTGCAGAAGGTGGCCGCCACCATCGGCCGGCATCTGGAGCGTTACGCCGTGGTGGTGAACAAGTCGACCGTGCCGGTGGGCACCGCCGACCGCGTGCGCGAGGCCGTCGCGGCCGAGCTGGCGGCGCGCCATGCCGCGGTGGAATTCGACGTGGTGTCGAATCCGGAGTTCCTGAAGGAAGGCGCGGCGGTGGAAGACTGCCTGCGCCCCGACCGCATCGTGGTGGGCGCTTCCAGCACGCGCGCGGTGGCGTTGCTGCGCAAGCTGTACGCGCCGTTCAACCGCAACCACGACCGCATGGTGGTGATGGACGAGCGCTCGGCCGAGCTGACCAAGTACGCCGCCAACGCGATGCTGGCGACCAAGATCAGCTTCATGAACGAGATCGCGAACATCGCCGAGCGGGTGGGTGCCGACGTGGAGCTGGTGCGCCAGGGCATCGGCTCCGACCCGCGCATCGGCTACAGCTTCATCTATCCGGGCGCCGGTTACGGCGGTTCGTGCTTTCCCAAGGATGTGCAGGCGCTGGAGCGCACCGCGCACGCGCACGGCTACGAGGCGCACCTGCTCGGTGCGGTCGAGACGGTCAACCGGCAGCAGAAGGGCAAGCTGTTCGAGCTGATCTCGCGGCATTTCGACGGCCAGCTGGCCGGCCGCACGATGGCGCTGTGGGGTCTGGCGTTCAAGCCGAATACCGACGACATGCGCGAGGCCTCCAGCCGGCGCCTGATGGAACAGCTGTGGGAAGCCGGCGCGAAGGTGCGCGCGTTCGACCCGGAAGCGCGCGAGGAAGCCCGGCGGCTGTACGGCGAGCGCGCCGATCTGGTGCTGTGCGAACACGCCATGGACGCCGTGCAGGGCGCCGACGTGCTGGCGGTGGTCACCGAGTGGAAAACGTTCCGCAGCCCCGATTTTGCGGCGATCCGCGGGGCGCTGGCGGTGCCGGCCGTATTCGACGGACGCAACCTGTACGACCCGGCCGTGGTGGAGGAGGCGGGCCTGGCCTACTACGGCATCGGCCGCGGCCGCAGCCTGCAAGCGCCGCGATGAACGGCCCGAACGACATGCTCGCCCGCAGGCTCGACGAGATGGAGGTCAAGCTGACCTTCATCGACGAGGCAGTGCAGGCGCTGACCACGGCGGACGCCGACCAGTCGCAGCGGATCGCCGCGCTGGAGCGCGCGCTGCGCGACCTGCGCGGCGAGATGGCATCGATGCGCATCGCGCAGGGCGACGATCCGCACAACGAACCGCCACCGCCGCATTACTGAGCCAATCCATTCCAACCGTCGATCACGGACTACCCGCATGGCCGATTCCCTGCGCGATCAGCTGCTCAAGAGCGGCATCGTCAAACAGGTCCAGCAGGACCGCGCGCGCGAGCCCAAGCGCCCGCCCCCGCCGTCGTCGGGCAAGCCCGCACGCAAGGGCGGCAAGCCACATGCAGCGTCGCACGCCGCACGGCCCGCGGGGCAAAGCCAGCAGGACATCGACCTGGCCAAGGCGTACGCGCTGCGCGCCCAGACCGAAGCGCGCGAACGCCAGCAGATCGAACGCGAGGCCGCCGAACAGGCGCGGTTGCGGCGCGAGCGCAAGCAGCAGATCCAGCGGTTGCTCGAAGGCAAGGCGCTGAACAAGGCCGAGGCCGACCACCCGCGCAATTTCGAGTACGCCGGCAAAATCCGCCGCGTGCATGTGGATGCCGCGCAACTGGCGGCGCTCAACGCCGGTGAACTGGGCGTGGTGCAGCACGGCGGTCGTTACCTGCTGGTCAGCCGCGGGATTGCCGAGCAGGTGCGCGAGATCGATCCGCACCTGCTGGCGCTGCTGGTTGATCCGTCTGCCGGTGCGGACGACGATGGCGTGCCCGACGACCTGATGTGGTGATCGGGCGGGAGACGGCCTGGCCGCCTCCCATGTTCGCGGCTTGCTACTCGTCGCCCTGCGCCAGCGCCGGAAGCTCCCAGCCGTTCTTCGGCCGGAAGCGGTCGCCGTAGCGCTGCGCCAGCTGTTCGAGCCTGCCCTTGAGCTTGGCGGCGCCTTCGCTGCGCACGTACTGGATCGGGCCGCCGCGGAACGGGGCGAAGCCGGTGCCGAAGATCACCCCGGCGTCGAGCAGGTCGGCGTCGTCGACCACGCCGTCGGCGAGGCAGGCGACCGCCTCGTTGACCATCGGCAGGATCATCCGCTCCTGCACGTCCGGCGGCGCTACGTATTCCTTGTCGATCTCGGGCTTCTCCGGCTTGCCGCCCTGCCACACGTACAGGCCCTGGCCGTCCTTCTTGCCGCGCTTGCCGGCCGCGAGTTTCTCCTCCAGCCCCGGCGGCAGTTCCAGTCCCAGGAACGGCGCCAGTTCCTTGCCGACCGAGGCGCACACGTCCAGGCCTACCGTGTCGGCCAGCTCGATCGGCCCCATCGGCATGCCGAACTTCTTCGCCTCCCGGTCCAGTACCGGGCCGGGCACGCCCTCGCTGTACAGGCGCAGCGCTTCCAGCAGGTACGGCATCAGGATGCGGTTGACCAGGAAACCCGGCGTGCCCTTGACCGCCACCGGCAGCTTGCCGATCGCCTTGCAGAACGCCAGCGCGCGCTTCTCGATGGCCGGGTCGAGCCGGTCGTGGCGCACCACCTCCACCAGCGGCATCTGCGCCACCGGATTGAAGAAGTGCAGGCCGAGGAATCGCTGCGGCGCCTTCAGGTTCCCGCGCAGCTCGTCCAGCGGGATGCTGGAGGTATTGCTGGCGAGGATTTCGTCGGCCCGGAACTGCGGTTCGATGCTGGCATACAAGGCCTCCTTCGCCCGGGCGTTCTCGTAGATCGCCTCGATCGCCAGGTTGGCCGAGGCCACCCCGCTGCCCTCGACGTCCGCACGCAGGCGACGCATCGCGGCCTCGACCTGCTCCGGCGTCTTCAGTTTCTTCTCGTAAAGCTGGCGGGCGCGATCCAGCGCAGGCTGGACGAATTTCATCTCGCGGTCCTGCAGGGTCACCTCAAAGCCCTTCAACGCCGCCCACGCGGCGATGTCGCCGCCCATTACGCCGGCGCCGACCACGTGCACGTGCTTGATGCCGTGCTCGGTGCCGCTGCCCTGGGCCTTCAGCCGCTCCTGCAGGAAGAAGATGCGGATCAGGTTCCGTGCGGTCGGCGTCTGCGCCAGCTTCGCCACCGAGCGTGCCTCGATCTTCAGCCGCTGCTGGATGCCGGAACCGCCGCGCTGCCACACATCGATGATCGCAAATGGTGCCGGGTAATGTTCCTTGCGCACCTTCGCGGCGGTTTGCTTGAACACCATCGGCGCCAGGATCTGCCGGGCCAGCCAGGTATTGCTGGCCCACGCCTTGGCGCGCCGGGCGAACGGGCGGGGTGCGGGGTGGCGCAACAGCAGTTTCGCTTCGGCGAGCAGTTCGTTTGGGCGGGCCAGCCGGTCGACCACGCCGAGGCCCAGCGCACGCTTCGCCGACAGCGACTTGCCGGTCAGCATCAACGGCAGCGCCTCGGTGGCGCCGATCAACCGCGGCAGGCGCGCGGTGCCGCCCCAGCCGGGATGGATGCCCAGCATTACCTCGGGCAGGGCGATCTTCGTCTTGTCGTCGTCGGCAGCGATGCGCTGGCGGCAGGCCAGCATCAGCTCGGTGCCGCCGCCCATGCAGGCGCCATGCACGGCCGCCACGGTCGGGCAGGGCAGCCGCGCCAGCGCCTCGTAGACGCGCTGGCCGTGCTCGATGTTCTCCAGCACGCTGTCGTGCTTCGCGTACCCGATGAATTCCTTGACGTCGGCGCCGACGGCAAAGCCCGAGGGCTTCGCCGAATGGACGATGACGCCGGCCGGCTTCTCGATCGCCAG
Source organism: Rhodanobacter thiooxydans (assembly GCF_021545845.1). Taxonomy (NCBI): domain Bacteria; kingdom Pseudomonadati; phylum Pseudomonadota; class Gammaproteobacteria; order Lysobacterales; family Rhodanobacteraceae; genus Rhodanobacter; species Rhodanobacter thiooxydans. The sequence goes on along the minus strand of NZ_CP088923.1, from coordinate 2,680,823 downwards.
CCGCTCGACGATCTGTTCCAGCTCGTCCAGCACCGCGCGGGAAATCGCATTGACGCTGCTGCCGGCGCGGTCGAGGGTCAGCGTGACGACGCCGTCGTCGCCTTCGCTGGTCTTCCAGTGGTTGAAACGCAATCCTTCGAACATGGGCGTAGGGGCGTGGTGGTCGAGGCCTGAACCATACCGTTCCGCTGCCATGATTGCGAGATGTGACGTACTTGCTTGACCGTGCGCCGACGCCGGTGTGAAATCGGGCCCGGTTCCGCAAAACCGCCCGCCGCAGCCGGCCGGGCGGTCGCCAGCGGGGTGGTTTCACCGCCCACTATCGCCAGACGGCAGGACGCAGACGCAATGACTTCAGCACTGGCCTCCGTTCCGCCGCAAGCCGGCGCCGAGATTTTCGAGCGCGTCCTGGTCGCTCCCAGCGGTCTGGTGGTGCTGGACTGCAAGGACGTCCATGCCCTGATCGACCAGTTCCGCGCAATCGCCCGGCACACCGGGCAGGCGGTGTACCTGTGGCAGCCCGACACCGGCCTGGGCAGCCTGCGCGATGCGCAGGTGCGGGTGCCGGAGTGCCAGCGGCTGGGCAACGCGTTGCGCTACATGCAGCAGAGCATGCATTTCGGCGTGTATTTCCTGCTCGGACTGGAGCTGCCGCTGTCGGCGATGGACGCCACCTTGCTGCGTCAGCTTGCCCGCGCGCCCAAGGGCCACCTGCGCCGCGTGGTGCTGATCGACGCGCCAGTGGCGCTGGTCGAGCACCTGGGCGAACTGGCGACACGCGTGGGCAGCGAAGACAGCCAGCCGCGGCGACTGCGTCTGCGCGACGGTCGCTGGCTGGTTTGAGGCCGGTAGGCAGATGAATTCCGGCATTCTGGTGGTTGCCGCCCAGCGCGAACTGCGCCGCAGCCTGTTCGACGCACTCGACCAGGCGGGTTATCCGCAGATCCACAGCGCGCGCGACGTGTCGCACGCGGCGATCCTGCTCGAAGGCCGCGCCGCGCTGCCGCCGCTGCAGCTGATGGTGGTGGTGCTGGCCGGTGACGAGGTGCAGGCGCGCATTGCTTGCGAGCAGCTGCGCCGCCTGCCGGGCGGCGCCGACACGCCGCTGATCGTGGTGCTGGGCGATGACGCCACGCTGGGTCCGAGCGACCTGCCGACCGGCGTCGCCGACTGGCTTTCGGCCGCGCAGATCGGCAGCGAACTGGTGCCGCGCTGGCGGCGCTGGCAGGCCCGCAACGGCCAGCGGCGCCCTCCTGCGGCCGCCTCTGACGGTGACGCGCATGAGGATTACCGCTACGTATTCGACGAGAGCGACAGCGAGTGGCTGATCGCCGATGCGCAGACCGGCCGCCTGCTCGAGGTCAGCCCCACGGTGGCGCGGCACAGCCGCATGCATGCCAGCCAGTGGGAAGGCCTGCCGCTGGCCGAGGTGCTGCGCTTCGAGGGCATTGCGATCGACCAGGTGCTGGCCGAAGCCAACCGCGGCTGGTATCCCTGCCAGCGCAAGTCGGCGATCGGCGCCGATACCGGCCAGGCCAGCGTGCGGCGCATCCGGCATGCCGGACGCGAGGCACTGGCCTTGATGTTCCGCAGCGATCGCGCCGACCTGCGGGCAGAAGCTGCGTTGTCGTTGCTGTCGCGCATCTTCGCCTCGACCAGCGGCGTCGACGCGCAGAACGCCGCCGGCCGCCTGCTGTTCGACGAGCTGGGCCTGGACTACCTGGCCGTCTGGTCGGCGCGCCAGGACGGCGACGCGCCGGTCCAGATGCTGCGGCTGTGGAACGGCGACGAGCCGGCATGGCCGCCGCCAACGCTGCAGAGTTCGCTGCAGTTGGTGCTCGGCGGCAAGCCCATCCTGTACCGCACCGACGCGAAGCGGCTGGCGTCAGTGGACCCGCTGCTGCAGCAACTCGACCTGGCCGGGTTTGCCGGCCTGCCGTTGTACGACGAGCGGCATACCGTGCTCGGCGCGATGCTGGCCGGCAGTCGGCGCGGCTTTGGCAAGATGGGCATCATCGAGCCGGTGCTGCGCTGCGCTGCGGCGCGCTTCGCGCAGATGCTGGAGCTGGGCCGCACCCGCGAGCAGGGCCGCGCGGAGGGCTTGGTCGACGCCCTGACCGGCCTGCCGAACCGGCTGCTGTTCAACGACCGGCTGGACACCATCATCCGCGAGGCGACCCGCAACGGCGAGTGCTTCGCGGTGCTGTTCGTCGATCTCGACCGTTTCAAGGCGATCAACGACACCTACGGCCATGCCGCCGGCGACCAGGTGCTGCGCATGGTCACCCAGCGCCTGTGCGGCAGCATCCGCGCTTCCGATACGGTGGCGCGCTACGCCGGCGACGAGTTCACCGTGGTGCTGCGCCATATCGTGAAGAACGACGACGTATTGCGCGTAGCCGAGAAGATCGTGCAGGTGATGGAGACGCCGCTGTTCCTGGAGGACGGCACCGAGCTGCAGGTGACCGCGTCGATGGGCCTGAGCTTCTTCCCTGACGACGCCGGCGACGCGCAGACCCTGCTCAAGCATGCCGACGAGGCGATGTACGCGGCCAAGCACCAGGGCCGCAATACCTTCCAGATCTACGAGGTGAGCCCGGAATACGCCCAGCAGCACGGCATGGCGCTGAAGACCCGCCTGCGCCACGCCGAGGGCAACGGTGAATTGCGCGTGGTCTACCAGCCGCAGGTCAACACCGAGACCGAGGACATCATGGGGATGGAGGCGCTGGTGCGCTGGGAGCATCCCGAGCTGGGCATGATCAGCCCGGCGGTGTTCATCCCGCTGGCCGAGGAAAGCGGCCTGATCGTCTCCATCGGCGAGTGGGTGATGCGCACCGCCTGCCGCCAGGCGAAGGAATGGGAACAGCTTTACGGCCTGCGCCTGCGCCTGGGCGTGAACCTGTCCGCGGTGCAGTTAATGGAACCGCAGCTGCTGGAAACCGTGGCGAGCGTGTTGCGCGAAACCGGGCTGGATCCCACCCTGCTGGAAATGGAGGTCACCGAGAGCATCAGCATCAAGGAGGCGCCGAACCTGGTCGAGAACCTGCACGCGCTGCACCGGCTGGGCTGCCACATCGCGATCGACGATTTCGGCACCGGTGCAGCCTCGCTGGACTACCTGCGCCGGCTGCCGGCCGACCGCATCAAGATCGACCAGAGCTTCGTGCGCAACATCGGGGTGGACCCCGACGACGAAGCGATCGTGCGCGCCACCATCGAGATGGCCCATCGGCTGAAACGCGCGGTGGTGGCGGAAGGCGTGGAGATCGAGCAGCACCTGCAGTTCCTGCGCCAGCACGGTTGCGACGAACTGCAGGGCTACCTGTTCTGCCGCCCGCTGCCGCCGGCAAGTTTCGACAAACTGCTGGCCGAGCGCCAGCGCCTGTTGAAGGCGCGGGTGGCCGAGCCGGCTTGAGCCGGCGGCCGGCGTCCCCATAACTTGGTCGACCCGTCACGGGTCCGGGGCACGCCCATGCCAGGCATGGCGTTGTGGTGGGGCGATACCCGGTGCATGCTGAACTCGGGCGCCGGATCGCGGTCTGAGCGCCGCGTTCAGTTCAAAACAGCTCCCGCAGCGGAAGACGGCATTGACGACGGATACGGCCCGGACGGGCGAAAACGAACTGGACCGCGCGCTGGTCGAGCGGGTCCAGCAGGGCGACCGGCGAGCCTTCGACCTGCTGGTGCGCAAATACCAGCATAAGGTGATCGGACTGGTCTCACGCTACGTGCGAACCCACGCTGAATGCGAGGACATCGCGCAGGAATCGTTCATCCGCGCGTGGCGGGCGATCGGCTCGTTCCGCGGCGACAGCGCGTTCTACACCTGGCTGTACAAGATCGCGGTGAACACCGCCAAGAACCACCTGGTGGCGATGGGCCGGCGCCCTCCCTCCGGCGATATCGACGCGGACGAGGCGGAGTTCATGGCCGGCGCCGAACGCATGCACGACAGCGCCACGCCCGAGCGCGAGTTGATGCGCCAGGAAATTGAACAATCCGTGTTTTCCACTGTCCAATCTTTGCCCGAAGAGTTGCGGACCGCCATCACGCTGCGCGAGGTGGATGGCCTCAGCTACGATGAAATCGCCGAAGCGATGGGCTGCCCGATCGGCACGGTGCGTTCGCGCATCTTCCGGGCGCGCGAGGCGATCGACGAGAAGCTGCGGCCGCTGTTGTCGGACCGCGAGGATCAGACATGAATCAGGCAGGCACGAATCAGGACTCCCGGGAAAGCCTTTCCGCGGGCATCGACGGCGAATTGCCGAAGGAGCAGCTGCGCTTCCTGCTGCGCCGGCTCGATCATGACACCTCGCTGCAGCAGGCCTGGGGCCGCTACCACGTCGCCCGCGACAGCCTGCGTCGGCAGTTGCCGCCGCTGGCCGGCGCCGGTTTTGCCGCGCGGGTGATGCTGGTGATCGAGCAGGAATCGACGCCTGCCGCGACCTCGGCCCGGCGCAACCACTGGCTGCGCTGGTCCACCGGTGGCGCGATCGCCGCCAGCGTGGCCGCCGTCGCGCTGATGATCGGCCAGCCGACCGGCGACGCCGAGCGCCTGACCGCCTCGACCACCCAGCAGGAGACTAGTACGGTTGCCGCCGCGCCGGCGAGCAAGCCGACAACCTCTCCCGCCGCGGTGCCGCCATGGCTCAGCGGCAATTCCGCCGGTTTGCTCAGCCAGCAGGCCTCGGCCACCCTCGGCGCGCCGTTCGGCCAGAGCCAGCCGGTCTATGCGCGGCGGCTGTCGGGTTATCCCTCGATGGCCCGTTACCGCATGCTCGACAACAACGACGGCAGCTACCTGCTGCTGCTCGACCCGGAGCGACAGGCCGCACCAGATCGCTCGCGCCGGGCTTCCGCCGTCGCGCAATGAAACGAGCCCGCGTGACTGCCCGCGGCTCGCTCTCGCCCCTTTTACCTCCACCGGCCCGTCGCACGGACCGCTCGGCGGCGCGTGTCCGTATCGGGCACGCCGCCATCCGGATTACCCATCCACTCGAAGTCTACCGGCCGACATCAACCAAGGAGGAGTCATGAGCCATTCCATCTTGCGCAGCCTGGCGTGCTTTGCGCTGCTGGGCATCGCCAGTGCCGGTACGGTGCAGGCGCAGGCGCCGGCCGCGGCGGCGCTGCCGGACTTCACCGGTATCGTGCAGAAGAACGCGCCGGCCGTGGTGCACGTCGAGGCCCGCTACAACGGCGAGCGGCAGGGCAACAGCCGCAGCATGCACGGGCAGACGATGCCCGGCCAGGGCATGCCGGACGACCCGCAGGCGGAGATCCTGCGGCGCTTCTTTGGCATGCCGATGATGCCGTCGCCGCAGGAGCAGAAGCACATCTCGCTGGGCTCGGGCTTCATCATTTCCGGCGATGGCTACATCCTCACCAACAACCACGTGGTCGACCATGCCGACAAGGTGACCGTGCGCCTGCAGGACCGGCGCACGCTGACTGCCAAGGTGATCGGCACCGACCCGACCTATGACATCGCCCTGCTCAAGGTGGATGCCGGCGGCAGCCTGCCAGCGGTGACCCTCGGCGACTCGCGCAGCCTCAAGCCGGGGCAGTGGGTGCTGGCGATCGGCTCGCCGTTCGGCTTCGACTACACGGTGACCCAGGGCATCGTCAGCGCGGTGGGCCGCAACCTGGGCCAGCGCGATCAGCCGTACACCTCGTTCATCCAGACCGACGTGCCGATCAACCGCGGCAATTCCGGCGGCCCGCTGTTCGACCTGCAGGGCCGGGTGGTGGGCATCAACTCGCAGATCTATTCCAACACCGGCACCTACTCCGGGGTGGCGTTCTCGATCCCGATCGACGTGGCGATGAACGCGGTGCAGCAGCTCAAGAGCAAGGGCTACGTGTCGCGCGGCATGCTGGGAGTGACGGTGCAGCCGGTCGACGATGACATGGTCAAGGCGTTCGGCCTGGACAACGGCGTAGGCGCGGCGGTAGTCGACGTCACCGCGGGCAGCGGTGCGGCCAAGGCCGGCATCCAGTCGGGCGACGTGATCCTGGCCTACGACGGGCGGACGCTGCAGCAGGCCCCGGACCTGCCGCCGCTGGTGGGCATGACCAAGCCGGGCAGCAAGGTGCCGGTGGAAATCCTGCGCAACGGCAAAAAGCAGACGCTCCAGGTCACCGTCGGCGAGGCCTCGCGCGACCGCAACGCGATGAATGGCCAGGGCACGGCCCCGTCGCTGGCGCGCAGCGGCTCGGCCGTGCTGGGTCTGACCGTACAGTCGATCGACGACGACACCCGCACCCAGCTCGGCCTGAAGCCGGGGCAGGGCGTGGTGATCGGCGACATCACCGGGTCGGTGGCGGCGCAGGCGGGATTGCAGACGGGCGACGTCATCCTGATGGTCAACCAGCAGAAGGTCGGCAGCGTGGCCGAGTTCGAGGCGGCCACCAAGGGCGTGAAGGCCGGCAGCACGGTACTGTTGCTGGTGCGCCGCGGCGAACAGAGCAGTTTCATCGGCCTGACCGTACCGGATGGCGAATGACCGCGGCGGCGCGCGACTGGCGGTAACGCGGCGCCGCGTGGTTTGCGCATGGCGGCGGCGGGTTCTGCGATAATGCCGGGTTAGCGTCACTTTGTGCTGACGCGCCGCCACGCATGGTGCGTGATGGCAAGCCCAAGCCCGACAGGCCGCCCGCGCTCCATGGAATTGATCCGCAACTTCTCCATCATCGCCCACATCGACCACGGCAAGTCGACCCTGGCCGATCGCATCATCCATCTCTGCGGCGGCCTGGCCGACCGCGAGATGGAGGCGCAGGTGCTGGACAACAATCCGATCGAGCGCGAACGCGGCATCACCATCAAGGCGCAGTCGGTGTCGTTGCCGTACAAGGCGCGCGATGGCAAGACCTATCAGCTCAACTTCATCGACACGCCCGGCCACGTCGACTTCTCCTACGAGGTGAGCCGCTCACTGGCCGCGTGCGAAGGCGCGCTGCTGGTGGTGGACGCCGCCCAGGGCGTGGAGGCGCAGTCCGTCGCCAACTGCTACACCGCGGTGGAGATGGGCCTGGAAGTGGTGCCGGTGCTGAACAAGATCGACCTGCCCACCGCCGACATCGAGAAGGTGAAGGGCGAGATCGAGGCGGTGATCGGCATCGATGCCACCGATGCGGTGGCGATCAGCGCCAAGACCGGCCTCAACGTGATCGAGGTGCTGGAGGCGATCGTCGCGCGCATCCCGCCGCCCAAGCCGCGCGACACCGACCGGCTGCAGGCGCTGATCATCGACTCGTGGTTCGACAACTACCTGGGTGTGGTGTCGCTGGTGCGCGTGATGCAGGGCGAGATCAAGCCCGGCGACAAGCTGCTGGTGATGTCCACCGGGCGCACCCACGAAGTGGACGACGTCGGCGTGTTCACGCCCAAGCGCAAGAAGCTGGACAAGCTCGGCGCCGGCGAGGTGGGCTGGATCAATGCCTCGATCAAGGACGTGCACGGCGCGCCGGTCGGCGACACGCTGACCCTGGCCGGCAAGCCGGCCGAGAAGGCTCTGCCCGGTTTCCAGACCATGCAGCCACGCGTGTTCGCCGGCCTGTTCCCGGTGTCGTCGGACGACTTCCCGGCGATGCGCGAAGCGCTGGACAAGCTGCGCCTGAACGACGCCGCGCTGTTCTTCGAGCCGGAATCCTCCGAGGCGATGGGCTTCGGTTTCCGCTGCGGCTTCCTCGGCATGCTGCACATGGAAATCGTGCAGGAGCGGCTGGAACGCGAATACGATCTGAACCTGATCACCACCGCGCCGACCGTGGTGTATGAGGTGCTCAAGACCGACGGTTCGATCCTGATGCTGGACAACCCGGCCAAGCTGCCGACGAATTCCAGTCTGGTGCAGGAGATCCGCGAGCCGATCATCGTCGCCAACATCCTCACGCCGCCGGACTACATCGGCAACGTGATCACCCTGTGCGAGGAGAAGCGCGGCGTGCAGCGCTCGATCCAGTACCTGGCCACCCAGGTGCAGATCAGCTACGAGATGCCGCTGGCCGAAGTGGTGATGGATTTCTTCGACCGGCTGAAATCCGTTTCGCGCGGCTACGCCTCGATGGACTACCACTTCGAGCGTTTCGATGCCGGCCCGTTCGTGCGCGTGGACGTGCTGATCAATGGCGACCGCGTCGACGCGCTCTCGCTGATCGTGCACCGCAGCCACGCCGACCGCCGCGGCCGCGACCTGGTCGAGCGGATGAAGGACCTGATCCCGCGCCAGCAGTTCGACGTGGCGATCCAGGCCGCGATCGGTGCGCAGGTCATCGCGCGTTCCACGGTGAAAGCCCTACGCAAGAATGTTCTGGCCAAGTGCTACGGCGGCGACGTCAGCCGCAAGAAGAAGCTGCTGGAGAAGCAGAAGGAAGGCAAGAAACGCATGAAGCAGGTCGGTCGCGTGGAAATTCCCCAGGAAGCCTTCCTGGCGGTTTTGAAAGTGGACAAATAGCCGGGATACGGGATTCGGGATAAAGGATTCGGAGCAGCCGCACTTTCGAATCCCGTATCCCGAATCCCGTATCCCGGCTCCGAAGGAGCCCCCATGGAATTCGATTTTTCCGCCATCCTGCTTGGCCTCACCGTGCTGTTCGGCGTGGTGTGGGGGCTGGACCGGCTGTTCCTGTACAAGAAGCGCAAGGCGCGGCTGGAGGCAGCCGGCGGGGAGTATCGCGACCCGGCCCCGGTGGACTGGTCGCGCTCGCTGTTTCCGGTGGTGCTGGTGGTGCTGCTGCTGCGCTCGTTCGTGGCAGAACCCTTTCGCATTCCGTCGGGCTCGATGATGCCGACGCTGGACGTGGGCGATTTCATCCTGGTCAACAAGTTCGCCTACGGCCTGCGCATGCCCGCGTTCAACAACAAGCTGGTCGATCTCGGCGAGCCGCAGCGTGGCGACGTGGTGGTGTTCCGCTTCCCCGGCTACCTGTGTGAGGAAGGCGGCAAGCTGGTGCGCAGCGGCGACATGAGCTGCAGTGATCCGCACGCGTCGGTGCCGGCGCAGAACTGGATCAAGCGGGTGATCGGCCTGCCGGGCGACAGCATCGAGGTGCGTGGCGCCGAGCTGTGGGTGAACGGCCAGCGCGTGAACGCCGAGGAGATCGGCCCCTATGTGGGCAACCCGCAGCGCAGCGTGGACCAGATCATGCTGAACATGGGCGCCACGGTGTGGACCGAACACCTGGGCAAGGTCAACCACATGATCGCGCGGATGCCGGCCTACACCACGCCCAATTCGATCCCGAACGACCGCGTGCCATCGAAGGTGCCGCCGGGGTGCTACCTGGTGATGGGCGACAACCGCTACGACAGCCTGGACAGCCGCTGGTGGGGCTGCATGCCGGAGCAGAACCTGGCCGGCAAGGCGTTCCTGATCTGGATGAGCTGGAAGGGCTGGGGCACTGGCGGGGTGGACTTCTCGCGCATCGGCACGGTGATCCACTGAAGCTGATCGTGGCGGCCCGGCTGGCGAAAGCGTGACGGGGTCGAACTGCCGCGCGCGTGGCCGCCGACAGTGCGAGAATCCGCAGGCATAATCGGCACGCCCGCGTGGGCGGCGACGGTCGCCGTGCGCGGATCACCACACACACAGGCACGCCGAGCAGGCGGCATAGCGAGGGGACTATGAAATCGAAGCAGTCGGGCATCACCCTGGTCGGGTTCCTGATGGTCATGGCCATCGTGGGCTTTCTGGCCTACATGGGCATGAAGCTGCTGCCGTCGTATTCGGAGTACATGGGCGTGGTGAAGGCGATGAACCAGGTCGCCACCGAGGGCACCAACGGCAGGTCGCTGGACGACATCCGCCGTGGCCTGATGTTCAAGATGGGCTTCCAGTATGTGGACGACGCCACCATCAAGCCGGCGAACATCACCATCGTGCGCAACAGCGGCGGCGCCAATCAGCTGCGCGTGGCCTACGACAAGCAGATTCCGTTCATGTACAACATCGACTTCCTGCTGCACTTCGAGAAGAGCGTGCCGCTGCAGGGCAACGTAGGCGAGTAACTTTTGGAACCGAACTACCGTTTTCGCGACCCGACGCTGGCGCAGCTGGCGCTGACCCACCGCAGCGTCGGCAGGCCGAACAACGAGCGGCTGGAGTTCCTCGGCGATGCGCTGCTCGGCGCGATCGTCGCCGAGATGCTGTACGAAGCCCACCCCAAGGCCAGCGAAGGCGAGCTGTCGCGGTTGCGGGCGCAACTGGTCAACGGCCAGGCGCTGGCCGTGGTGGCACGCGAACTGGCGTTGGGCGACGGGCTGAAACTCGGCCCCGGCGAATTGAAGAGCGGCGGCTTCCGGCGCGATTCGATCCTCGCCGACGCGTTCGAGGCGATGGTCGCCGCGGTCTACCAGGACGGCGGCTTCGACGCCTGCCGCGAGTTCGTGCGCGGGCTGTTCGCCGAACGCATCGTCGCCCTGCGCCGCTCCTCCAAGGACGCCAAGACGCGGCTGCAGGAATGGCTGCAGGCCAAGGGCCTGCCGTTACCGCAGTACGAACTGGTCGCCAGCCATGGCGAGGACCACGCCAAGACCTTCGACGTCAGCTGCAGCATCGGCGAACCGCTGGCGTTCATCGCCGAAGCGCATGGCGGCAGCCGCCGTGCCGCGGAGCAGGACGCAGCCGAGACCGTGTTGAACCGGCTGCTGGAACAGCAGCGCGACGCCTGACCTCGCTGCTTCCGCCCGCCGCGCCGCGTGCCGCCTCCGGCGAAGCACTACACTTGCCACCCGACCTGAGCAACCCGCGCCATGAACCACGAACTGGACCCCGCCGGCGGCATGCTGCCGCACGAGAACTTCCGTTGCGGCCTGGTGGCGCTGGCCGGGCGGCCGAACGTGGGCAAGTCCACCTTGCTCAACGCGCTGATCGGCTTTCGCCTGTCGATCACCAGCCCGCGGCCGCAGACCACCCGCCACCGCATCCTCGGCATCAGCACCAGCGAGGCCGGGCAGATCATGTACGTCGACACGCCCGGGCTGCACCGCGGCGCCAAGCGGGCGATGAACCGCAGCCTGAACCGCGCCGCGCGCTCGGCGATCAGCGACGTCGACCTGGTGGTGCAGGTGATCGAAGCCGGCCGCTGGACCGACGAGGACGAGGCGCTGTACGCCGCCCTGGTCGAGCAGCCGACGCCGCGCCTGCTGGCGATCAACAAGGTCGACCTCAGCAAGGACAAGTCGGCGATGCTGCCGTTCGTCGCCGGGCTGGCGGTGGAACACAGCTACGACGAGATCCACTACCTCAGCGCGCTCAAGCGCAAGGGCCTGAAGGAGCTGGAGCGGGCGATCCTGCAGCGCCTGCCGGTGCGCCCGCCGGTATTCGGCGAGGACGAGATCACCGACCGCAGCGAGCGCTTCCTCGCCGCCGAGATGGTGCGCGAGCAGCTGATGCTGCGGCTGGACCAGGAGCTGCCGTACGCCACCACGGTGGAGATCGAGCAGTTCAGCGACCGCCCCGACGGCATCGCCGAGATCCATGCGGTGATCTGGGTCGAGCGCGACGGCCAGAAGGCGATCGTGATTGGCAACGGCGGCGCCCAGCTCAAGGCGATCGGCAGCAACGCGCGGCGCCACATGGAGCGCATGTTCGAGCGCAAGGTGTTCCTGAAGCTGTGGGTGAAGGTGCGCGAAGGCTGGGTCGACGACGAGAACATGCTGAAGAAGTTCGGCTATACCGATTAGGGCCGGGATTCGGGATTGGGGATACGGGATTCGTAAAAGCCTCGAAGCCTGCACGCTCTTGCGAATCCCGTATCCCCAATCCCGAATCCCGGCTTTTACTCCATGCGCCTCGAACAGCAACCCGCCTACGTCCTGCATGCGCGTGCCTACCGCGAGACGTCGCTGCTGCTGGAGTGCCTGACCCGCGAGCATGGTCGGCTCGGCGTGGTGGCGCGCGGCGTGCGTGGCGAGCGCTCGCGCCTGCGGCGGGCGCAACTGGAGCCGTTCCAGCCGCTGGCGATGGATCTGCTGCTGCGCGGCGAGCTGGCCACGCTGACCGCGGTCGAGACGGTGGGTACGCCGACGCGCCTGCCGGGCGACGCCGGCCTGGCCGGGCTGTATCTCAACGAACTGGTGGTGCGCCTGACCGGCCGGCAGGACCCGTACCCGCGCTTGTTCGATGCCTATGCGCGCACGCTGGCACGGCTGGCCGCTGGCGAATCGCTGGCCTGGAGCCTGCGCCGCTTCGAGCGCGACCTGCTGGAGGCGATCGGCTACGGCCTGCAGCTGCTGCACGACGCGGAATCCGGCGAGCCGCTGGAGCCGTCGGCGTGCTACCGCTATCAGGTCGAGCAGGGCGCCGTGCGTTGCGTCGCCAGCACGCCGCGCGCGCTGCGCGGCAGCGACCTGCTGGCGCTCGGGCAAGACAGCATGCCCGACGCCCATGGCCTGAAAACCTTGCGCGACCTGATGCGGGAAGTGATCCGCTTCCACCTGGGCGGGAGCGAGCTGCGCGCCTGGCGGGTGCTGGCGACGGCGGTCTCCGGGCGCAAGGCGCCGTCCGGCTAGGAGCGTGGGCGGCAGAAGCTTTCGAGGCGAAGCAGACGCTCTTGCAGCCGGAAGATTTCTGCCGCCTACGCTCCTAGTTGTCCAGCGCCTGCAACGTCGCCAGCAGGGCGCGGCGGAAGCGCGCCAGCGCGATCGGCGCGACGCCACGCTGCAGCAGTTGCCGCTGCAGCAGCACGGTCTGCGTGGACAGCGCGGCCGCACCGCAGAAGCCGCAGGAGGAGCGCAGCCGGTGCAGGCGCTCGCCGAAGCCGGCAGGGTCGCGGCTCAGCGCATCGAGCTCCTGGTGCAGCAGGGCGAGTTCCTCGCGTAGCAGCAGGCGCAGGGCGCGCATGGTGGTGGCGTCGCCGGTGGCGGTCAGGGCGGCCTGGTCGTCCAGCATGCCGGCGGCCTGGCGTTCCGGCTGCACCAGGGCCAGCACCTCCTGCAATGCGGCCAGACCACACGGTTTCAGCAGGATCTGGCTGAAGCCGGCGTCGAGCAGCGACTGCCGCGCGCCCGGTTCCAGCTCGGCCGTGGTGGCCACCGCAATGCTTTCCGCCGAGCGGGCCCGCTCGTCCTCGCGCAGCGCGGTCAGGATCTGCAGTGCGCCGGCGCCGGGCATGCGGCAATCCAGCAGCAGCAGGTCGAACGGCTCGGCGCGCGCCCGTTGCAAGGCTGTCGCGCCGTCCAGGCAGGCCTCCGTGTAGGCACCCATCACGTCCAGCCCGTCGCACAGGAAACGGCAGCTGCCGGGGTCGTCGTCGGCCACCAGTACCCGCGCGCGGCTGGCAGGGGTGGGCTCGGAATCGGTATTGACGAGGGAGCTGCTCATGACGAAATCCATATCGTTCATCTTGATTTGGCAGAATGGCCCGACATGCGCCCGACTTCAAGCCACTTGCTGCTGTGCTGCTGCCTGCTGCTGGGGATCGGCTGGATGCTGCCTGCGCAGGCGCAGGTACTGCTGACGGCGAAGTCGATCAGCGTGCCGGGGGTGCGCCTGCAGGGGGTAAGCCTGCGCCTCGACGAGGAGGCTGCCGGAGGCTTGCGGCTGCGATTGAGCGCCGAGCAGGCGGATGTGCCGGCGATGGGCTGGCGGCGGCTGGGCCTGAACCTCGACGGCAACCTGCAGCGCGATGCCCGCCTGCGCTGGAGCCTCGACGGCAACGTGCGCCTGGCCGGCGCGCCGGGCGGGGCGCTCAGCGACGCCCGCGTCAACATCCTGCTCAGCGAGGCGGCCAACACTCTGCTGGTCGACATCACCCAGGGCAAGGCGCATGCCAGTACCGCGCTGCCGCTGGACCGGCCCACGCATGCGCAGATCAGCCTGGACAATCTTCCCGCCGGCTGGCTGCAGGGCCTGCTGGGCACGGTGTGGTCGGGGCGCCCCACCGGCGGCCGGCTGGATGCCGAACTGGCGCTGGACCTGCGCGATCCCGGGCTGCAGTCGTCCGGACAATTCAGCGTGGCCAAGCTGGGTTTCGATACCCCCGGCGGCACCTTGGCCGGGCAGGGGCTGGACGGCAACGGGCGCTTCAGTCTGGACACCACCGCCGGCCCGGCGCGGATCGAACTGGACTCCACCCTGCGCCGTGGCGAGCTGCTGCTGGGGCCGATCTACGTGAGGCTGCCGGATCATCCGGTCCAACTGGCGCTGCACGCGAGTGCGCAGAGCGGCACCTTTGAACTGAGCCACCTGCGATTGAACGATACCGACGCGTTGCAGCTCGACGGTGCGCTGGCCTTCGACGCGAAAGGCGCGCTGAGGAGCCTGCGGCTGGACCACCTGCGCGCGACTTTTCCGGCGGCCTACCAGCGTTATGGCGAGGCCTGGCTGAGCACGTTGGGGCTGCGTGACATGCGCATCGCCGGCCAGCTGAGCGGCAGCCTGGACCTGCGCGCAGACGGCCCGCATGCCTTCGCGTTCACCACCGAGGGGCTGAACCTGGCCGACGCGGATGGCCGGTTGGCGGTCGAGGGCTTGCAGGGCGGGCTGGATTGGGCGAGCGATGGCGAGCGGCCGGCCACCACCCTGGGCTGGCGCAGCCTGCAGTTCCACCGCCTGACCCACGGCGCCGCGCAATCGCGCTGGCAAAGCCGCGGCGGTACGCTCGGCCTGCAGCAGCCCTTGCTGGTGCCGGTGCTTGAGGGGCAGCTGCGGATCGGCCAACTGGACTGGCGCCCGGCGGCGGCCGAAGGGCAGCGGCTGGCGGCCTCGCTGGCGCTGACCGGCGTCGATATGGCCGCGTTCAGCCGGGCGATGGGCTGGCCGGCGTTCCCTGGTACGCTCGCCGGGGCGATTCCATCGCTGCGCTGGGTCGACGACCGTTTCGAACTGGCCGGCGGCCTGTCGGCCAGCGTGTTCGGCGGTTTCGTCGACGTCACCGCGCTCTCGCTGCAGCAGCCGTTTGGCGCCACCCCGGTGCTGACCGGCGACATCACGCTGAAGCAACTGGACCTGGCCGCGATCACCAGCGTGTTCGATTTCGGCAGCATCACCGGCCCGCTGGACGGGTCGATCGAGGACCTGCGCCTGGTCAACTGGAGCCCGGTCGCGTTCAAGGCCAGCCTGCTGGCGGGCACGGGTGGCCGGATCAGCCAGCGCGCGGTGAACAACCTCACCAGCGTCGGTGGCGGCGGCATCGCCGCCGGCCTGCAGGGCGCCGTGCTGAAGCTGTTCAAGAGCTTCGGCTACAAGCGCATTGGCCTCAACTGCACGCTGCAGGGCACGCTGTGCAAGATGAGCGGTCTGGAAGCCACCGACGACGGCTACACTATCGTCGAAGGCAGCGGCCTGCCGCGGTTGCAGGTAGTCGGCCACCAGACCCAGGTCGACTGGCCGACCTTGGTGCGCCGTCTGCAGGACGCCATCCACGGTGAAGCGCCACAGATCCGCTGAACGAAGTGCGGGTGGCGGCGCTTCCCACCTTTTCAACTACAGGAGTTGGTCATGCGCAAGTTCGTCTACCTCGTCCTGACTTCGCTGGCCGTGGTGCTGGTCGGTTGCGTCACCATCAACGTGTACTTCCCCGAGGCGGCGGCGCAGAAGGCCGCCGACCAGTTCATCGGCAACGTGCTCGACCAGACCACGCCCGCCGCGCCGGCGCCGAAGATGCCCAAGCCGACGGCGAAGGATGGTGGC
The DNA here is from genome assembly GCF_021545845.1 of Rhodanobacter thiooxydans. Classification (NCBI taxonomy): domain Bacteria; kingdom Pseudomonadati; phylum Pseudomonadota; class Gammaproteobacteria; order Lysobacterales; family Rhodanobacteraceae; genus Rhodanobacter; species Rhodanobacter thiooxydans. Next base: position 2,665,182 of record NZ_CP088923.1, on the reverse strand, counting down.
GCGCAACCATCGGCGATGCTGCTCGACTTGCTGCTGCCGGCCGCGCACGCCGCCGAGACGCCGGACATCCGCATCCAGACCGCCGCCACCGAGGCGATCCGCGGCCGCATGCAGGGCCGCTTCCAGGGCCCGCTGGGCGACTTGCTCGACAGCGGCGCGGTGGGCTTCACCCGCGACGGCATGGTGGCCATGCGCGACGCCGCCAAGGTGCCGCTGAGCCAGCGCGCGCAGGCGAATACCACCGTGGCCGACGAGAACCGCGACCGCACCGCGCTGTACCGTGAGATCGCCAACGCCAACAACCATCCGGAGTGGGAGGCGCAGATCCGCGCCACCTTCGCCAAGAGCTGGATCGAGAAGGCGCGCGCCGGCTGGTATTACCAAGACGCCTCCGGCGCCTGGCAGAAGAAATAAATGTAGATACCGTCTCGTTCCGCGTTATGCAAGCGAGCATCCAGGTGATGCGTGCGCAGAGGCAACGAGGCGGTGTCTGGGGTAGTCAGGATCAAACAGCGAGTTGGTATGGATGACGCCCCAGACTAGGTGCAGGAGCTTCCGCATGGCGGCACACACGGTCACGATGGGGAGCTTCCCGCGTGCGAGCAACCGTTCGCAGAAGGCACGAACCACGGGGTTGTGGTTCTTGGCGCAGATGGCGGGAAAGTAGAGTTTGGCGCGCAAGCCGGGGGCACCGGTTTTGGAGATCCGGACCTGTCCCTTGAGCGTGCCCGACTCGCGCCGTGCCGGGTTGAGGCCGGCGAAGGCGACCAGCTTGCCCGGCGCGTCGAAGCGTCGCAGGTCGCCCAGTGCGGCGAGCAGGGAGGCCGACGTGGTCTTGGCGATGCCGGGGATGGACGTCATCAACGCCGCGTCGTAGCGCAGCTGGGGATCCTTGTCGATGTGATTGTTGATGCGCTGCTCCAGCGCCTTGATCTGCTTGCGCAGTTCCTTGAGCGACGCTTCCACCGAGTCGCGTACGGCGTCATTGGCGACGTCGAGTCGGTTCGCTTCCATCCGCTCCATGCCCTTGAGATCGTCCAGCCGTTCGACCAGCGCGCGCAAGGTGCGCTGGGCCGCTGTCGGCGGCATCCACGGCGCCATCGGATGGGTGCCGGCCTGCTGACTGGTGGCGAACTGCGCAATGAGCTTGGCGTCTGTGCGGTCGGTCTTGGTTCGCGTCAGCTGGCTCTTGCCGAAGTACTTTACTTGCGCCGGATTGGCCACGTAGACCGTCTTGCCTTGCTGTACCAGGAAGATGGCCAGTGCCTCGTGATAGATCCCCGTCGCTTCCATGCACACCGCCGCTTCCGGCGCGTGCTTGTCCAACCAGGTCATCAACTCCTGGAAGCCTTCTTCACGATTGGCCACCTTGGCGCGTGTCTGGAATTTGCCCGGCTTGGCCAGACCAACGGCCACATCAAACGTGGCCTTGGCCACATCCACTCCCACAACGTTTGTCATCGCCTTACCTCGCATGGTTTGTTCCGATCACCATGCTCATCCGGCTGATCCTTAGGTGTGCAGGCTCACGCCAGTGGCGGGCCGAGGGTACCGTTCAAACTTCTGGATGAGCGAAATCGGAACCGGGGTGTGCATCTACGTCACGGGCTCGAAGCCAAAGGAGCGCATCGGCATCACCCGGTTCCCCCGATGATCAGTCGGGAATGCTCGACCCTGACAGGTCGGACATCAAGACCTAAGGAGCGCACCTTGTGCGCGATGCCTTTCGTCGGGTGACGAAGAGCATCGCGCACGACCGAAGGAGTTCCCCTGTGGACAGGGTGCTCTTCTGCAGGGCGCCCATCGGCCCGATCTGGGATAATCGGCGGCCAATCCTCCTGTTTGCCCTCATGTCCCGATCCAACTCCGCGCCCTCCACGCCTTTCGAAGCCCATATCACCGCCCTCGCACATGACGGCCGCGGCGTGGCCCGCATCGATGGCAAGACGGTGTTCGTCAGCGGTGCGCTGCTCGGCGAGCAAGTGACGGCGAAGCTGCGCAAGCGCCATCGCCACTTCGACGAGGCGGAGGTGGTCGAGGTGCTCGTGGCCTCGCCGCACCGGGTCGAGCCGCGTTGCCGCCACTTTGCCGAGTGCAGCGGCTGCTCGCTGCAGCACCTGGACGCTGCCGCGCAGATCGAGGCCAAGCAACGCGTGCTGGCGGAAAACTTCGAGCGCATCGGCAAGGTCGCTCCCGCGTCATGGTTGCCGCCGCTCACCGCCGAGCCGTGGGGCTACCGGCGCAAGGGCCGGCTGTCGGTGCGCAACGTGGCGAAGAAGGGCCGCGTGCTGGTCGGTTTTCGCGAGGAGCAGAACCCGCGCTTCGTCACCGAGATCCAGCAGTGCGAGGTGATGCACCCGGCGCTCGGTCCCAAGGTCGGCCTGCTCGCCGAGCTGCTCGGCACGATGGACGCGGTCAACGACGTTCCGCAGATCGAGTTCGCTGCCGGCGACGATTTGATGGCGCTGGTGTTCCGCCACATGCAGCCGCTGAGCGAACACGACCTGGCCGCGCTGACCGCGTTCGGCCAGCAGCACGGTTTCGCGATCTACCTGCAGCCGGGTGGCACCAGCAGTGTGCATCCGCTGTGGCCGGAACACCCGCGGCTGGCCTTCCGCATCGCCAGCGGCGACGCACGCTACGCCGACGTCGAGCTGGAATTCCAGCCGCTCGACTTCGTGCAGGTCAACGCCGGCATGAACCAGCTGATGATGGCGCGCGCCATGGAACTGCTCGATCCGCAGCCCACCGACCGCGTACTGGACCTGTTCTGCGGCCTCGGCAACTTCACCCTGCCGATCGCCCGCCGCGTGGCCGAAGTCGTCGGCGTGGAAGGCGAGCATGGCCTGGTCGAGCGCGCCGCGCAGAACGCCGCGCGCAACGGCATCGCCAACGCGTGCTTCCACGTGGCCAACCTGTTCGAGGACCAGCGCGCCGCCGACTGGGCGAAGCAGCCCTGGGACAAGCTGCTGCTCGATCCGCCACGCGCCGGCGCGGACAAGCTGCTGGACTACCTGCCGCACAAGCAGACCCGCCGCATCGTCTATATCTCCTGCCATCCCGCCTCGCTGGCGCGCGACGCCGGCATCCTGGTCGAGCGGCACGGCTTCAGGCTGGCCGCGGCCGGGGTGATGGACATGTTTCCGCACACTTCGCACGTCGAGTCGATTGCTTTATTCGAGCGGTCTTCCTGACCGCAAAGGTCAAACGGGCGGCTATCCATGGAGTGGCTCATGCATCCGTCCATGGATGCGAAAATCAAAAAGCGGCCATCCATGGCCGCACTCTTTAATAAAAGCCGTTTCATTGCGGGTAATGTCGCTGGACTCCATGACTATCGAGATCGAACGAAAATTCCTGCTGGCCAATGACGGCTGGCGCGCCGGCGTCGAGCGCAGCGAGCCGATCGCGCAGGGCTATCTGGTGGGCGCGCAGGCGTTGCGCGCGGGGCTGGCGCATGCCTCGGTGCGCGTGCGCATTGCCGGCGAGCGGGCCTGGCTCAACGTCAAGGCCGCCACGCCTGGTATCGCGCGGGCCGAGTTCGAGTACCCGATTCCGCTCGACGAGGCGAAGGCCATGCTGGCCACCTTGTGCGATGGCGTGCTGGAGAAGACCCGCCACTACCTGCGCTTCGACGGCACGTTGTTCGAGATCGACGAATTCGCCGGCGACAACGCGGGCCTGGTCGTCGCCGAGGTCGAACTGCCGGCGGTCGATGCGCCGTTTCCGCGGCCGCCGTGGCTGGGCAGCGAGGTGAGCACGCTGGTGCGCTACTACAACGTCAACCTGATCGCGCACCCGTACCGGCAATGGTCGCCGGCGGAACGCGTCGTGGAGGGTGCTGCATGCTGATGATCGGCGTGGCCGGGCTGCAACTGGCCGAGCACGAGCAGCGCTGGCTGGCCGCGCCCAGCGTGGCCGGCGTGCTGCTGTTCGCGCGCAACTACGCCTCGCGCGAACAGCTGATCGCGCTGTGCGAGGCGATCCGCGAGGCCGGCGGCGAGGACCTGCTGATCGCGGTCGATCAGGAAGGCGGCCCGGTGCAGCGCTTCCGCGACGGCTTCACCCGGCTGCCGCCGCTGGCGGCGATCGGCGCGGTATACGACCGCGATCCCGGGGAAGCGGTGCGCCTGGCGGAAGAACATGCCTGGGTGATGGCCAGCGAGCTGCGCGCCAGCGGCGTCGATTTCAGTTTCGCGCCGGTCGTGGACCTGGCCCGCGGCAACGCGGCGATCGGCCTGCGCGCGTTCCACGCCGATCCAGCGGTGACGGCCGAGCTTGGCCAGGCCTATGTGCGCGGCATGCATCTGGGCGGCATGGCGGCGGTGCTCAAGCACTTCCCCGGCCACGGTTCGGTGGCCGCCGACACGCACGAGGCGCAGGCGATCGACCCGCGCAGCCTGGACGCGATCCGGCGTGATGACCTGCTGCCGTTCGCCGAATGCATCGAGGCGCGGGTCGAGGCGGTGATGATGGCGCATGTGACCTACCCGGCGGTGGACAGCCGCCCGGCCGGTTACTCGCGCATCTGGATCGGCGACGTCCTGCGTGGCGAGCTGGGCTTTGCCGGCGCCGTGGTCAGCGACGACATCAGCATGGCGGCCGCCGGCGCCGCCGGCAGCGTGGGCGAGCGTGTGCGCGCGCACTTGGATGCCGGCTGCGATCTGGTACTGGCCTGCTTCCCCGAGGTGGTGGAGGAGGCGATTGCCGCGCTGCCGGCCGACACTCCGCCAATGTCGCCGTCACTGGCTGCCCTGCGCGGCGCGCTGGGTTCCAGCTGGGCCGGCCTGCTGGACAACCCGCAGCGCGACCGCTTCGTCGCGCGCATCACGGCACTGCACGCCGATCAAGGAACCGCATGAACACTCCGACCCCTTCGCTGGCCGACGCCCTGGCGCAGGCCGAACTGCTGCACGATCGCGCCACGCTGGAAAGCGTGATCGCCGACATGGGTCGGCGCATCGACACCGCACTGGACGGCGAGCGCGCGGTGTTCCTCACCGTGATGAACGGCGCGCTGATCTTCGCCGGCCAGCTCGCGCTGGCGATCCGCACCGACCTGGAGTTCGACTACGTGCACGCCACCCGCTACCGCGGCGCCACCAGCGGCAGCGAGCTGCACTGGCTGCGCGAGCCGGCGGTGCCGCTGGCCGGCCGCACGGTGCTGCTGGTCGACGACATCCTCGACGAAGGCCACACGCTGAAGGCGGTGCGCGACGACTGCTACCGGCGTGGGGCGAACAAGGTGCTGATCGTCAGCCTGTGCACCAAGCGCCACGACCGCCTGGTCGAAGGCATCGCGTCGGATTTCAACGGCGTCGAGCTGCCGGACCGCTACGTGTTCGGCTACGGCATGGACTACTACGAGCAGGGCCGCAACCTGCCGGGGATCTACGCGTTGAAAGACTAGAGCGGAGAATAGGGGCCTGCATTTACTCCTCCCCCCGCTCGCAGGGGGAGGTTGGCGACCGAAGGGAGTCCTTCAGGTGAGGGGGGTAAAGCTCTTGCTCTTTGTCTTGAAGATCAAGAGCGACCCCACCCCAGCCCTCCCCTGCTGCGCAGGGGAGGGGGCAAAGCCGGCATTCCCGTTGACTTCACCCGAACATGGATCACCACGATGCCTCACCTTGACCACGCCTCCATCGACCTGGCCGTCATCGGCGGCAGCGGCCTGTACAAATTTCCGGGCCTGGAAAACACCACGCGGAAGGCGGTGGACACGCCCTACGGCGCGGCGTCGGGCGACGTCGTGCTCGGCGATTTCGCCGACAAGCGCCTGGCCTTCCTGGCCCGCCACGGCGAAAGCCACACGTTGCCGCCGCACCGGGTGAATTACCGCGCCAACCTGTGGGCGCTGCACAGTCTGGGCGCGCGGCGGGTGGTCGGCGTGAACGCGGTGGGCGGCATCCGCGGCGACATGGGGCCGCGGGTGATCGTGGTGCCCGACCAGTTGATCGACTACACCCATGGCCGCACCACCAGCTATTGCGATGTCGAGGGCGCCGAAGTGAGGCACATCGATTTCAGCGAGCCGTACACCGAGGCGCTGCGCCTGCAACTGCTGGCGGCGGCGCGGGCGGCGAACGTCGAGGTGGTCGGCGGCGGCTGCTATGGCGCCACCCAGGGGCCGCGGCTGGAAACCCGCGCGGAGATCGCCCGCATGAAGCGCGACGGCTGCGACCTGGTCGGCATGACCGGCATGCCGGAGGCCGTACTGGCGCGCGAGCTGGGGCTGGAGTATGCCTGCCTGGCGCTGGTCGCCAACTTCGCCGCCGGCTGCGGCGACGAGGCGGAAATCAGCATCGAGGAGATCTTCGCCCACCTGGCGGCGGCTACCGCCGAGGTGCCGCGCATCCTCGCCGCCATGCTGAAAAACTGAGCGCTGCAGCGAATTCATGCAATGGCGGGTATTTTCGTATTGCGCTCGGCCTTCACATATTGATACTTTCCCCCGGCCAGGGCGGCGAACCTCAGGGGGAGACTAGGGTTCAGTGCAGATCCTGGCACACCCAATCCATGGATCCAGAGGTTCACGCAATGCGTTTCGGTACGGTCAAATGGTTCAACGACGCCAAGGGTTTCGGTTTCATCGCGCCTGAGGATGGCGGGGAGGACGTGTTCGTCCATTTTTCGGCCATCAACTCCAAGGGCTTCCGCAGCCTACAAGAAGGCCAGCGCGTGCAGTTCGAAGTGACCCAGGGCCCGAAGGGCGCCCAGGCATCGGCAGTCGAAGCCGCCTGATCTTCCAGGCTAGCGTTGTAAAGCACGAACGAAGCCCCGCATCCCGTGCGGGGTTTCTTTTTTCCGGATCACGTTCAGCTGCGAGCGCGTGCTGACCCCGGGCGCAGGCCAGCGCCATCGAGGCCTCCGCATTGATCCGCGAGCTGGTGGCGCGGGCGAACGGGCGCCTGGGCGGTGGTGCCCCGCCGGCGTCACCGCACAGAACATCGCGGCGCTGGCTGCCGCCACCGGCGCGCACAAGTTCCATGCCTCCGCCAAGCATCGACTTCCATCCGGCATGCGGCATCGCCGGACGCTGCTCGCCGACAAGCCGGCGAACTGCGCAGCGATGTCGCACAGGTCCGCGCCCCGGCCGCCCTGTGCACCACCATGTAGGAGCCCGCTGGCGGGCGATGCTTTGAAAGCCGGGATTCGGGATTCGGGATTCGGGATTCGGGATTTGGGATTTGGGATTCGGGATTCGGGATTCGCAAGAGCAAAAGCATCGCCCGCCAGCGGGCTCCTACCAGGGAGCCGAGCCGCGGGCGATTCCCTACGGCAGCGCATGGCGGCCCTGCTTGGTTAATATGACGAACTGCCCATCCGCATCCGAATACAGCAGGAGCCATCGAGTGATCATTAAGCCCAAAGTCCGCGGTTTCATCTGCGTCACCGCCCATCCGGTCGGTTGCGAGCGCAACGTGCTCGACCAGATCGCGATCACCGAGGCCGCCGGCCATGCCAGAAGCAAGGGCCCCAAGCGCGTGCTGGTGATCGGCGCCTCCACCGGCTACGGCCTGGCCTCGCGCATCACCGCCGCGTTCGGCTACGGCGCCGCCACGCTCGGTGTGTTCTTCGAGAAGCCCAGCAGCCACGACAAGACCGGCACCGCCGGCTGGTACAACGCCGCGGCGTTCGACAAGGCCGCCAAGGCCGCCGGCCTGTACAGCAAGTCGATCAACGGCGACGCGTTCGCCCATGAAACCCGCGCCAAGGCCATCGAGATCATCAAGAACGAGATGGGCGGCCCGATCGACCTGGTGGTCTATTCGCTGGCCTCGCCAGTGCGCAAGCTGCCCGACACCGGCGAAGTGGTTCGCTCGGCGCTCAAGACCATCGGCGAACCGTTCCACAACACCTCGGTCGACACCAACAAGGACATGGTGATCGAGGCCACCGTGGAGCCGGCCACCGAGCAGGAGATCAAGGACACCGTCACCGTGATGGGCGGCGAGGACTGGGCGCTATGGATCGACGCGCTGAGCCAGGCCGGCGTGCTCGCCGAACATGCCAAGACCATCGCCTATAGCTACATCGGCACCGAGATCACCTGGCCGATGTACTGGCACGGAACCCTCGGCCAGGCCAAGCAGCACCTGGACGACACGGCGAAGCAACTGCGCAGCCGCCACCCCGACCTCGAGGCCTACGTCGGCGTGATGAAGTCGGTGGTCACCCAGGCCAGCGCCGCCATCCCGGTGATCCCGCTGTACGTCTCCATCGCCTTCAAGATCATGAAGGAGAAGGGCATTCACGAAAACCCGATCGAGCAGGCCAACCGCCTGTTCCACGACCGCCTCTACCGCGCCGACGGCGCCGCCGCACTCACCGACGACGAAGGCCGCATCCGCCTGGACGACTGGGAACTGCGCGACGACGTGCAGGACGCCTGCAAGACCCTGTGGCCCACCGTCACCACCGAAAACCTGCGCGAAATCACCGACTACGCGGGGTACAAGCACGAGTTCCTGAAGTTGTTCGGGTTTGATCGGGACGACGTGGACTACGACGCCGAGGTGGAGGCGGACCGGCGGTTTGATTGTTTGGAGGGGTGAGGAGGCTGGAAGCCACTGAGGTCTAGTGACTTCAGTAGCTTCTTCGTCCCTAATTGGTATGAAGGGGACAGGGTCGTGGCAATTTGTAGTGCCGGGCTCTCCCGATTGGTGGCCCGTTCATCTGAACGAGCTGCCACCCTTTCGTGTCAATAAGCGTCTTGCATTTTTTGGCGAGGGCTCAAAACCAAAACGGGGTCAGGTTCACTTACGATCCGGCGGCCGCCTGATCACCTTTCGCGCCCGACAAGGCAGTACACAGGAGAAGCCACGCATCGCGGGGCTTCTTTTTGTGAAGCGATCCGCGGCGGCGTGCGCCAGTGCATTCGACCGGTCGCCCCGGTGAACTATCATCGCCACGCCACCGGCAGCCGATTCACCATGGGAGTCTCGAAGTGATCCGCCTTGCTCTCCGTTGCGGGATCGGCTTGTCGCTGCTCGTGCTGGCATGGTGCAGCGCGTGGGCGACGCAGCCCGCCTCCGGCTCATTGTGTGAGGCGACGCAGGCCATCTACTTCAGTTGCCAGACCGCGCGGCACCAGACGATCAGCCTGTGCGGCGCGCTGCCCTCGGCACTGCAGTATCGCTATGGCAAGGCGGGGAAGGTGGAGCTGGCGTTTCCGGATGATGTGGCGCATGGAGCTCGGCAGTTCGCCTTCGCGCATTACAGCCGCTACCAGGTCGAACGCAGCGAGATCAGCTTCAGCCATGGCGATGCCGGCTACACCTTGTTCGACTACACCGAGGACGGCCGCCGCACGGCCGGAGTGCAGGTCAGTACCGCGGAAGGCAAGGCAGCGGAAATCCATTGTGTCGGTGTGATCCAGGGCACACTGAGTCCGCTGGGCAAGAGTCTGCGCTGCGATACCGACAGCGCCCTCAACGGCGGGCGATGCCCTTGAGTGCGCGGTCAGGCGGCGCCGGCCATATTTCCGCAAGCTGGCGCTGATCTGCGTACCGACGAAGTGGTCCAATCGCATACGTCCGACAACGATCCATCCCGGCACTGATCGGTAAAATGGCGGCTTCGCCACTACCCGGCACGCGTCGCCATGTATTCAAACTTCTGCATTCGCCTGCTGGCTGCCGCACTGTGCATTGCCGTTTCACTGCCGCTGGCAGCAAGCGAGCAAGGTGCCCCCACCATTGGCCAGCAGCGCGAGGCGGTGCTGTTCTGGCCGCAGGCGCAGCGCGAGGCGCAGTTCCGCAAGATGTACGAGCGGTTTCCCAGCGACCGCGCCGCGCATGGCACGCATGTCCACGCGCTGCCGCAGGGCCGGCCGCTGGCCATGCCGGGCAAGGACGTGTCGGCATGGCTGGCCGGCTACATGGATGAGCGCCACCTCGCCGGCGTGATGGTGCTGCAGCATGGCCGTGTGCGCCTGCAGCGCTACGCGCTGGGCTTCGGGCCGGCGCAGCGCTGGGAGTCGTTCTCGGTGGCCAAGTCGGTCACTTCCACCTTGCTGGGCATCGCGCTGCAGCAGGGCTATATCCACAGCATGGACGACACGCTGGGCAGCTACATCCCGGAGCTGCGTGACAGCGCCTACGCCGAGGTCACCGTGCAGCAGTTGCTGACGATGACTTCCGGCGTGCACTGGAACGAGGATTACGCCGACGCCAACTCGGATGTGGCGCAGATGTACCGCGGCGCCTGCGTCGGTGGCCGCGCGCACATCCTGACCTACCTGGCGAAGCAGCCGCGGCAGTGGCCGGCCGGCACGCACTTCAACTACAACACCGCGGAAACCGACCTGCTCGGCATCCTGGTGCAGAGGGCCACGCGCCGCTCGCTGGCCGACTATCTTTCGCAGGCGATCTGGAAACCGTATGGCATGGCTTCCGACGCGTACTGGATCAAGGACGAATGCGACGGCAGCGACACCGGCGGCAGCGGCCTGTCGGCCACGCTGGGCGACTACGCGCGGTTGGGTCAGTTCATGCTCGACGGCGGCCGCATCGACGGCAAGCCGGTGATCGCCGCAGCCTGGCTCAAGGGTGCAGTGCGCCGCCAGGCCGCCGTGGACGAGCCGGAGCGTGGCTACGGCTACCTGTGGTGGACCGATACCGATGGCAGCTACGCGGCGATCGGCATCTTCGGTCAGATGGTCTACGTCGATCCCGCGCACCAGCTGGTGATCGCCCAGGTCGGCGCGTGGCCGCAGGCGACATCCAACGAGCTGGTCGCCACGCGGCGCGCCTTCGTCGCCGCCATCAAGCGGGCGGTGGATGCGGAGACGGAACCGCGGGCGCACTGAACCAGGCGATGCGCCGGGAGCAGGGCGCTGAGCAGTCGCCGGCGTGGCCTTGGGCGTTGTCTTCAATCGGCCTGCGCCGGGTGGTCCAGTGGATGGCGAAGGCAACCGACCGGGAATACCTTGTGGGTCCGGCGCCCCGACCCCATCCCCTTGCTTGCATTGCCTTCCCCCCCCAGCCCGAGGAAAACCCCATGACCACCAAAGCCTATGGTGCACACGCTGCCGACAAGCCGTTGCAGCCGATCGACATCGAGCGCCGCGCACCCGGCCCGCAGGATGTGCAGATCGACATCGCCTATTGCGGCGTCTGCCATTCCGACCTGCATACCGTGCGTTCCGAGTGGGGCGGCACGCTGTTTCCCTGCGTGCCCGGCCACGAGATCGTGGGCCACGTCAGTGCGGTGGGCAGCGCGGTGACCGGCTTCAAGGCCGGCGACACGGTGGGCGTGGGCTGCATGGTGGACAGCTGCCAGCATTGCGCGTCCTGCGCCGAAGGGCTGGAGCAGTACTGCGAGAACGGCTTCACCGGCACCTACAACGGCGCGACCAAGGACGCGCCCGGCCACACGCTGGGTGGCTACTCGCAGCGCATCGTGGTCGACGAGAAATTCGTGCTGAAGATCCGCCATCCCGAAGCGCAACTCGCCGCGGTGGCGCCGCTGCTGTGTGCCGGCATCACCACCTGGTCGCCGCTGCGGCACTGGAAGGTGGGCCCCGGCAGCAAGGTCGGCGTGGTCGGCATCGGCGGCCTGGGCCACATGGGGGTGAAGCTTGCGCATGCGCTGGGCGCGCACGTGGTGGCGTTCACCGGCTCGGAGAACAAGCGCCAGGCGGCGCTGGACCTGGGCGCGGACGAGGTGGTGGTGTCGCGCAACGCCGGCGAGATGAAGGCGCACGCCGGCAGCTTCGACCTCATCCTCAACACCGTGGCCGCCAGCCACTCGCTGGATGCGTACACCGCGCTGCTCAAGCGCGACGGCACCCTGGTGCTGGTCGGTGTGCCGGAGCACCCGCACCCGACGCCGAGCATCGCCAACCTGATCTTCAAGCGCCGCGCGATCGCCGGCTCGCTGATTGGCGGCATCGCCGAGACGCAGGAGATGCTGGATTTCTGCGCGGACAAGGGCATCGTCGCCGACATCGAGATGATCCCGATGCAGCAAATCGACGAGGCCTACGACCGCATGGTGAAGAGCGATGTGAAGTATCGCTTCGTGATCGACAACGCGACGCTGGCCAACCAGGCCTGTGGCTAGGACCTGCACTGAACGGCGTCGGGTGATCGGTGCCAGGGATACTCTGATCAAGACCTTGCTCGTCATTCCAGCTTTCGCGCATTGCTGTCCGGAATAATTTCGCTGAAGAGAGGTGGAAGAGTTGCGGCACAGTGTTGGGCGGTTGGCACCCGCAGCCTCAACTCGAAATCTCGGCTTGCTTTATCGTCATTCCTGCGAAGGCAGGACAAAAGCGAGCCACGCGAGCGTTGAACAGCCGAAGGCTGGCCCCGCAGGGGCGAGCGCAGCGAGTCATCGCACTGCCTTACGCCTTCAGGTCACTGAATCAAGTGCAATCCCGGCCTTCGCCGGGATGACGGCCGGGAGGGTTGCAGGAACGAGGACCCCGGGGCGCAGGGTATGGATTTATTCCGAACCACGGTGAGCTTTCGCTGGGATGACGGCTTGGCTCAGACCTTCCCTGCCAGGGTGCGAAACCGTTCCTGCACGTTGGGTGTGCTAGACCATGATGAACCCATGTCATCAGGAGGTTGCGACCATGACGACGACTGTCGGTACCTGCTGGCCAGCACTGCCGTATGACGAGTGGAAGGACACCTACGCGACGCTGCATCTGTGGACGCAGGTGGTCGGCAAGATCGCATTGGCGCAGGCGCCACCGCTCAATCACTGCTGGGGCATCGCGCTGCGGGTCAACGCGCGCGGCTTGACCACGCAGCCGCTGCCGCACGATGAGCGCACCTTCACCATCCAGTTCGATTTCATCGATCACCAGCTGGTGATCGGCGCGTCGGATGGCGCCATGCGTACCCTGGCATTGCGACCGCGCAGCGTCGCCGAGTTTTATCGCGAATTGCTGGAGACGCTGGCTGCCATGCAACTGGCGGTGAAGATCCATCCCCAGTCGACGGAATTGCCGCAACCGATCCGGCTGGATCGCGATACGGAACACCACAGCTACGATCCCGACTACGCAAATCGCTTCTGGCGCATCCTGGTGCAGGTAGAGCGCGTGTTTACCGAGTCGCGGTGCGAGTTCGTCGGCAAGAGCAGTCCGGTGAATTTCTTCTGGGGCAGTTTCGACCTGGCGGTGACGCGCTTTTCCGGTCGACGCGCGCCGCCGCGCAACGGTCCGGCGTTCGAGCGCGAGGCGTATTCGCACGAAGTCATCAGCCATGGCTTCTGGCCGGGCAGCGGACCGCTGCTGCAGCCGGCGTTCTATGCGTATGCCGCGCCGGAACCGGCGGGTTTCAAGGAGGCGCCCGTGCGACCGGAGGCGGCGTACTACCACCGCGGGTTCGGCGAATTCATCCTGCCGTACGAGGCAGTGCGCCAGGCGGATGCGCCGGACGCGATGATCCATGCGTTCATCCGCAGCACCTACGAGCGTGCCGCCGACCTGGCGCACTGGGATCGTGGTGCGCTGGACCGGCCGGCCAGCGCGTGAATGCCCCGCCGACGCCCTTGGCGTGCGGCGGGCGCTGCCATTCCGGACCCGTAGGAGCCCGCTTGCAGGCGATGCTTTTCCGAATCCCGAATCCCGAATCCCGAATCCCGGCTCCAAAAGCATCGCCCACCAGCGGGCTCCTACGAAAAAACGGTGGTCAGGCCACGAATTGCAACCGGGCCAATTCTGCATACAAGCCGCCCTCGGCCAGCAGACTCTCGTGGGTGCCCTGCGCCACGATGCGCCCGCCATCCATCACCACGATGCGGTCGGCGCGCTGTACGGTGGCGAGGCGGTGGGCGATCACCAGCGTGGTGCGGCCCTGTTCCAGTCGCGCCAGCGCCTGCTGGATCGCCGCTTCGGACTGCGCGTCCAGCGCCGAAGTGGCTTCGTCCAGCAATAGCAGCGGCGCGTCGCGCAGGATCGCGCGGGCGATCGCGATGCGCTGGCGCTGGCCGCCGGACAGGCGCACGCCGCGCTCGCCCAGTTCGGCGTCGTAGCCGTGGTCCAGCGCGCCGATGAACTCGTGCGCCTCGGCGGCGCGGGCGGCCTCGCGCACTTCGTCGTCGCCGGCGTCCTGGCGGCCGAAGCGGATGTTGTCCGCGGCGCTCCCGGCGAAGATCACGGTTTCCTGCGGCACCAGCGCGATTGCGCCACGCAGGCCGGCCAGGGTGGTTTCGCGCAGGTCGACGCCGTCGATGCGGATGCTGCCGCTCTGCGGGTCGTAGAAGCGAAGCAGCAGGGAGAACACCGTGCTCTTGCCGGCACCGGAAGGGCCGACCAGGGCCACCGTTTCGCCGGGGTGGACGGTCAGGGTGAAGTCGTGCAGCGCCGCCGTGTCGGGTCGGGTGGGGTAGTGGAAAGTCACGCCGTCGAAGCGCAGCTCGCCGCGCATTGGTTGCGGCAGCGCGCGCGGCTGCCGCGGGTCGACGATGTCGGCGCGTTCGCCCAGCAATTCGCCGATGCGCTCCATGGCACCGGCAGCGCGCAGCACGTCGCCCCACACCTCGGACAGGCCCGCCACCGAGCCGGCGGCGAATACCGCGTACAGCACGAACTGGCCCAGCACGCCGGCGCCCAGGGTGCCGGCAAGCACGTGGCGGGCGCCGGCCCACAGCACCAGCGTGATCGCGCCGAACACCAGCACGATCACCGCCATGGTCAGCAACGCGCGCATGCCGATGCGCCGGCGCGCAGTGGCCAGCGCGCGGGTGATCGCGCCGCCGTAGCGGCTGCTCTCGATATCCTCGCGCGCATAGGCCTTCACCGCGGTGGAGGCGTTGAGCGTTTCGTTGGCGATCGCGGCGGCGTCGGCGAGGCGGTCCTGGCTGGCCCGCGACAGCTTCTGCACGCGGCGGCCGAACACCAAGATCGGCAGCATCACCGCCGGGATCACCAGCGCGGTGAGACCGGCCAGCGACGGCGCGGTCCACACCATCGCCACCGCCGCGCCCACCAGCATCACCGCGCTGCGCAGCGCCACCGACACGCCCGAGCCGATCAGCGCCTGCACTACCTCGGTGTCGGCGCTCAGCCGCGACAGCAGCTCGCCCACACGGCTCTTCTCGAAGAAGCCCACGTCGAGCCGGATCACGTGCGCGTACAGCGTCTGCCGCAGCGAGGCGAGCGCCCGCTCGCTGAGCAGGGTGATGCAGAAGTAGCGCGCGGCGGTGGCAAAGGCCAGCACCAGCGCCACGCCGAACAGGGCGACGAAGGTCTGGTTGATGACGGTGTTGCTGGAGTGGCCGAAACCCTGGTCGATGATGTGGCGGAACGCCAGCGGCAGCACCAGCGAGGCGCCGGAGGACAGCGCCAGGAACAGCAGCCAGCCGAGCGCGAGCGCGCGGTGCGGTTTCAGGAACGGCCAGAGCTCGCGCAATGCGCCGATGCGGCGGGCGGGGCGGGGCGTGTCGGCGGCGGCGTCGCTCATGGGCTCTCGCAGGATGATTCGGAGAAAGTGCGTACGGGGGCACGCGACCATTGAAGTGGGGCGGCCGGCGGCTGATTCAATCGGCGGCCGATGGCTTTTGCAGGAGCGCACCCTGTGCGCGATGCTCTTGACTCGAACATGCCAAGAGCATCGCGCACAGGGTGCGCTCCTACACGAGGCGTTTCACGCTGCTGCGGCCGCGGCTGATGTCGTTGATCCGAAGCTGGGCTTCGGCGACGTGGCTGTCTGGCAGGCGCAGTTGCAGTTCCACGCCGTCGGCGTCGAAGGCTTCGTGTTCGACCTCGGCCTGCAGGTCTTTCAGTCGCGCCTTGACTAGCGCCAGCGCGGCAAAGTCGCAGCGCAGGCCCAGCCGCGCCATCGCCACGATCGGTACGCGCTCGGCGCGGCGCAGGCATTCCGCCGCAGTGCCACCGTAGGCGCGCACCAGCCCGCCGGCGCCGAGCTTGATGCCGCCGAACCAGCGCGTCACGACCACGGCGACGCGATCCATCTGCTGGCCCTCGATCGCCTGCAGGATTGGACGGCCGGCGGTGCCGCCAGGCTCGCCGTCGTCGTTGAAGCGATAGTCCTGGCCGATGCGGTATGCCCAACAGTTGTGCGTGGCGGTGGGGTCGCCCACTTCGCGCAGGAAGGCGAGCGCCTGTTCGGCGGATTCGACCGGCGCGGCCTGGGCGAGAAAGCGGCTCTTCTTGACCTCTTGCTGGTAGCGACACGGCTGGGCCAGGGTGGACAGCGTTTCGCTCATGGCTGGCGCAGTTTTGCCTGCAGCGCTGGCGGCAGTTCCCATCGTGGATGCGCGTGCCGGAACGCGTGATATGCCTGATCACCGTGGCCTTGCGCGAACGGCAGCTGGAGCTTGTCCAGCTGCTGCGCCGGCGTGTCGACGGCGTTCGCCGCTATGTCGGCTGTGGCTGCGGGTGGCGCCGGCGCGGCGAGGTTGCCGCGCGCGCAGGCAAGCATCAGCATCGCATCGGGATCGACCGCGGTATCCATGGGAGGCGAGGGTAAGGCAAATCGGCCGGTTGCGGGTAGGTGCGGGCGGCACCCGGCCAGGTTGCCGGCCCTGCCGGTGCGGAGCGCCGCCAGGTCGCGGGCTTCGTCGCGGCGGGTGTGCCGCGGTAGCATGGCGCCCCCGGCAGAACCCGACCCCACACCATGATCAACAACGACGTATTGCGCTCCATCCGCTACATGCTCGACCTCGGCGACGGCAAGGTGGTCGACATCATCCATCTGGCGGACCCGTCGGCTCCGATCGGCAAGGAGGACGTGCAGGCGTTCCTGAAAAAGGACGACGAACCCGGTTACGGCGAGTGCAGCAACAAGGTGCTGGCGCTGTTCCTCGACGGTCTGGTGTTTCAGCGCCGCGGCAAGGATGACAGCCGCCCGCCGCGGCCGCCGGAGAAGCGCGTCACCAACAACGTGGTGCTGAAGAAGCTGCGCGTGGCGTTCGAGCTGAAGGACGTGGACATGCACCAGATCCTCGAAAGCGCGGGCTTCCCGGTTTCCAAGCCCGAGCTGAGCGCGCTGTTCCGCCAGAGCGACCACAAGAACTTCAAGCTGTGCGGCGACCAGTTGCTGCGGAATTTCCTGAAGGGGCTGACGATGCGGGTGCGCAGTAACGCTTGAACGGTTTCGTGCGCGCTCGCCGTTGCTCCGCTGTGCCGATGCATGCGCGGTCGGGGTGAAGGAAGCGGGAGCCCGTTGTCGGACTCCCGCCCTTCCGCTTACTGCACCGTCACGCTGACATCGTCGATCACGAACGAGGTCTGGTTGGAACTGTCTTCCACGCCGTAGAAATTGACCTGGATGGTCTGGCCGATGTAGGCCGACAAATCCACGGAACGCTTGACGTAACCGCTGGCTGCATCGAGGTTCGACCAGGTCGCCAGCGTCACGTACTTGCCGGCGGAGGTGATCACCTGCGCGCTGAGCTTGTCGTAGGCCGTGCTGGTCGTGGTCTCGGCGGTGTCGATGTGCATGTAGAAATCCAGCGTGGCCCTGGTCGCCGTGGCCGGGATGGTGATGCTCTGTCGCACGTAGTCCGTGTGCGCACTGCCGTAGCCGTCCAGCCAGGCTTTATAGCTGCCGGTACGGGCCGCTTGGCTGCTGGCGTTGGTGATCACTCCGCTGGTCTGGGTCCACGGCGTGGTACCGTTCTCGAAGCTGTTGTTCTTCACCAGTTCGGTAGTGGTGCCGCTGCTGTTGGAGATGCTGAAGCTGACCGCGCTGCTGCTGCCGACATTGCCGGCCGCGTCGTAGGCCTTCGCTACCAGGCTGTGGGCGCCGTTGCTCAGCGTGGTGGAGTCGATGGATGCCCGGTAGGGCGCGCTGGTCGATGTCGCCTTCAGCACATTGTCGATGTAGAACTCCACCTTGGTCACGCCCACGTTGTCGTTGGCGCTGGCCGACAGCGTGATGGTGCCTGCGGTGCCGCTCTCCGACGCGCTCACCGTCGGCGGCGTGGTGTCGACGCTGCCCGCGCCCTGGGTGACCCATACCGGCGCGGACCACAACTGCTTGCCGTCTTCCTGGGTGATCTTGGCGTAGTAGAAGTGGTCGCCATTGGCCGGCGTGATGGTGGTGGTGGCCGTGCTCGACGTGGTGGTCACCGCGCCGTTGCTGCCGGGCACGCCCTCGAAGACCTGCACGCGCTGCGCGCTGTGGCCGGCGCTGCTGGCGTAGTTGACGGTAAGCGTCAGCGGGCCGCTGTTGGCGAACCGCTCGCCCATCACGCGGCCGTTCGCCGTCAGTACGATCTGGCCGGTCTTGTCCTCGGTGGCGTAGACGCGGCGTGCGCGCACCGCATCGAGGAAGCTGGCGAGGCTGAGTGCCGTGCCGCTGGGAATCAGTACGCCGGTGCGGTTGGTGTAGCTGGCGCCCCAGTTGGCGCAGTGGTTGTCCTGGTCGGAAGTCGGCGCCACGTGGTAGCCGCGGGTGAGCAGGATGTTGAACGCCGCCTCGTAGCTGGTACGGCTGGTCTCGGTTTCAGTGGTGTTGGTGGAGAACGCCGAGCTGTTGAGCACCTCGGCCAGCACCATCACGGCGTCGCCATCGGCGCTATAGGCGAGATCCGTTCCGCCGATGTTGAACTGGCCGGTGGGGGCGGGATGGTTGAACTGGCCCACCCAACCGTTGGTGTTCATCAGCGCGTACAGCGAGCCGTAGTCGCTCTTGGCGGTGTACACGTCGCCGATCAGCTGGTTGGAGCTGTTGTACTCCCACTCCAACAGGCTGGGCGTGTTGAGGATGTTGAGGTGGCCGCCGTTGCTGATCACGCCCCATTCCAGGCCGTAGACCGCCAGGAAGTTCGCATGCGCGGCGTTGAACGCGCTGGCCGCCTGCAGGCCGGACTGGTACAGGTTGTGCGCGGTGGTCGGGCTGGCCGAGGTGTTGGTGCCGGTCGAGCCGTCGTACATGTGGTTGTGCTCGGACGTCATCAGGATGTCCAGTCCGTCGTTCAGGGCGTACTGGTAGGCGTCCGATGGGCCGTACGCGCCGCTCTGCGGGTTCTGCGCGCCGGTGCAGCTGGAGAGCACGCCGCCACCGTCACTGTGGCTGGTCTGGCTGTGCAGGTTGCCGAAGTAGATGGTGTACGGCAGACCACCGCTGGTGGTCGCCGACATCGGCGACAACGCGGTAGTGGTGTCGGTGTGCCGGCGCAGGGCCTGGAAGTGCGGCATGGCAGGCGCGGCGACGGCGCCTACCAGCACATCGTAGCGTTGCTCTTCGATCAGCTCCGGCGCCCGCTGCTGCGACAGCGTCAGCGCCTGGCCGGGCAGGCTGCTGCCGATGCGCGCCACCGTGGCGCCATCCAGCGCCACCGCGCGCAGCCGCACCGTCACGTAGCCGGCGGGCACGGTGTGGCCTTGGCGATCCACCCCGTCCCACGACACCCGGGCCTGCGTGCGACCGGCACCGAGCGCACCGTGTCCCTGCCACGTGCGCAACTCGGCGCCGTCGTGGCCGAGCAGGACGACTTCCCATGCCACCTGGGTCCCCGGCGCGGCGCCGGGATAGGAGAAGTACATGGTCACGGGGCGCGCCCCGGTGCTGCGGAACGGCACCTGCAGCGTGGTTTCGAACTCTTCGTGATCAGGCAGGCTGCCGGCGAACGCCGGAGCGGCAACGATCGTGCAGGCCAGCAGCAAGCCGCCAGCGATCCTGGTTTTCCAGTTCATTTGGTTGGGTTCCCTGGTTGAGTGGGTCGCGCAGAGCCCCCCGGCTTCTGGCGCGACCTGACTGTTATCCCAGCACAAGATGACAAGCGCGGGATCGCGAATGCGTCGGTCTTTGACCGACTGCTAAAAATCGTCAAGACGCGGTCGCAAGTTCTTGCGGATGGACCATGGGCTGCGGAGTGCGGCGACCACTGGCCAGCGGTATCCGCTCATCGCCCGCGGCATGCGCCGCACAGTGCTGTCAGGCGCTGGCAGCAATGGCGGCGGCAAAGTGGCCGGCAGGGTGGGTTCCGCCGGAGGCTTCGCGCATCATGGCAGGGTCTTCCGCCATGGCTGCGCTCATGTCACCGCGTTCCACCGTTGCCCCGCTCGCGCTCGCCGTCGGCATGCTGCTGATCAGCATGGTCTCGTACCAGTGCGGCGCGTCGCTGGCCAAACAGCTGTTCCCGCAGGTGGGCGCGCAGGGCGCCACCGCGTATCGGCTGGGGCTGAGCGCGCTGATCCTGCTGCTGTGGCGGCGGCCGTGGCGGCGCTCGGCTGGCCGGCGCGACTGGGCCGCGCTGTGGGGCTACGGCCTCTCGATGGGCGCGATGAACCTGGTGTTCTACATGTCGCTGCGCACGATCCCGCTGGGTATCGCGGTGGCGCTGGAATTCACCGGCCCGCTGGCGCTGGCGCTGTTCGGCTCGCGCCGCCTGCTCGATTTCGTCTGGATCGCGCTGGTGGTGGCCGGGCTGGCGCTGTTGCTGCCGTTGCGTGGGCAGGTGAACGCACTCGATCCGGTGGGCGTGTTGTATGCGCTGGCGGCCGGCGTGGGCTGGGCGCTGTACATCGTGCTGGGCAAGAAGGCGGGCGCGGCCCATGGCGCGGACGCGGTGACGCTGGGCACGACGATCGGTGCCTTGCTGGTGATCCCGTTTGGCATCGCGCATGCCGGCAGCGCGTTGCTGTCGCCGGCGTTGCTGCCGTATGCGCTAGGCGTGGCGGTGCTCAGTTCCGCGTTGCCGTATTCGCTGGAGATGATCGCGCTGACCCGCCTGCCGGCGCGCACGTTCAGCACCTTGCTGAGCCTGGAGCCGGCCATCGCGGCGGTCGCCGGCGTGGCCCTGCTGGGCGAACGGCCCAGCGTGCTGCAGTGGCTGGCCATTGCGACGATCATCGTGGCGGCGGCAGGCACCGCGCTGAGCGTGCAGCGGCCCGCGTTGGCGGAGCCGCTGGCGAACTAGGGGCCGCCGTCGTCGCTCACGATTTCAGTTCCTCGCTGGCGTTCACCGTCGCCTTGCGCTCCTGCTTGCCCCAGCCCACCGAGGGGCCGCGGATGGCTGTCCAGACCGAGCGCACCACCACGTAGTACATCAGCTGGCGGTAGCCGAAGCGTTGCAGCACCAGCCACCACAGCAGGCTCCACTTTTCCTTCTTCTCCATCGCGAAGGCCAGCGCCGAGGCGCCGAGGTCGACCGCCATGAAGGCGGCGTAGAACGCCAGCATGCGCAGCAGGTTGGTGTTATCGAACTGGGCGCGGTGCTGCAGATAGTCCATGCCGGTGCTGACGACCTGCCAGACCAGCACCAGGTCGACCAGCGGCGACACCACCGAGAACAGGATCTGGAACAGCCATACCTGCGGCAGCGCGACCATGCCCAATGCGCGGTAGCGCGGGTTGAAGGTGGCGTCGCGGTGCTTCCACAGGCATTGCAGGGTGCCGTAGGACCAACGGAAGCGCTGGCGGGCGAGGCCGCGGGCGGTATCGGGCGCTTCGGTCCAGGCGATCGCCGCGGCGTCGAACAGGGCGTGGTAGCCAGCCTTCTGCACCGCGATGGTGAGGTCCTGGTCCTCGGCCAGGGTGTCGGCGGGGAAGCCGCCAAGCTGTTCCAGCGCCTCGCGCCGCCACGCGCCGACGGCGCCCGGCACCACGGTGATCGCGCCCAGCGCGGCCAGCGCGCGGCGTTCGAGATTCTGCGCGGTGATGTATTCCAGCGCCTGCCACAAGGTGATCAGATTGATGCGGTTGCCGACCTTGGCGTTGCCGGCCACGGCGCCGACCTTCGGATCGACGAACCAACGCACCAGGTGCGGGATGGTGTCCCGTTCGAACTGGGTGTCGGCGTCCAGTGCCACCACCACCGTGCCGTTCGATTCGCGCAGGGCGGTGTTCACGGCGTGCGCCTTGCCGCCGTTGGGAATGGTGAGCAGCCGCACGCGCGGCTCGTGCGCGTAGTGCTGGCGCACTACCGCCGAGGTGGCGTCGACCGAGCCGTCGTCGACCACGATGACCTCGAGGTTGGCGTAGCGGCTTTTGAGGATATAGCGGATCAAGCTGACGATCACTTTCTCCTCGTTATAGGCGGGAATCAGCACCGAGACCAGTGGCGGATCGGCCGGCAGGCTCGGCGGCGCGCGCCGGCGCTCCTGCCAGCGGTTGACCAGTGCCAGCACGCCGAGCAGCAGCAGGCGGGCCACGCCCAGTGTGATGGCGGTGGTCAGCAGCCAGCCGATCAGGTGGCCGAACCAGCCCAGCGCGAGAAACACCGAGCGGTCGGCCCAGCGCGACAGCGAACCGGGCGGCAGCGGTGGCATGGTCTGCTCGCGGGTCAGCCCGGCCAGTTCGGACACGGTGACGAAGTCATAGCCCTTCGCGCGCAGGCCGTCGATGATGCGCGGCAGTGCCGCGATGGTCTGCGAGCGTTCGCCGCCGGCGTCGTGCAGCAGCACCACCTGGCCGGTGCGCTCGGAGTTGCTGGCGGCGACCTGGGTCAGCACGTTGTTGACGATCTGGTCTGCGCCGGGGCGTTGCCAGTCTTCCGAGTCGACGTGCAGGCCGACCGAGATGTAGCCCATCTTCTGCGCGATCCCGATCGGCACCAGCTCGTCGGCAGTGGTTGGTTCGGCATCGCCGAAGTAGGGCGCGCGGAACAGCCGCATCGAGTGGCCGGTGAGCGCTTCGAACAGGCGCTGGGTGGCGTTGAGTTCCAGCGACACGATGCCGGGCGGGCTGTCGCCGAGATTGGGGTGGGTGAAGGTGTGGTTGCCGACGTCGTGGCCTTCGGCGATCTCGCGCTGCACCAGTTTCGGCGACATCTCGGCGCTCGCGCCGATGATGAAGAACGTGGCCGGCACGTGCCTGGCCTTGAGGATGTCGAGGATCTGCGGCGTCCACTGCGCGTCAGGGCCGTCGTCGAAGGTCAGCGCGATCTTGTGCGGCAGCGTTCCGGCGCGGCGGATCACGTAGGAACTGGGCAGCGCACTGTAGCTCTCGTCGTCGATGCTGCCGTCGTCCTTGTCCACCTCGATGGTGCGTGCGCCGGGCGACGGCTGCGCAGCGATTTCCAGCACCTCGCCCTGCCCCTGGATGTCGATGTCCTCGCCCTGGCCGATCGTGCGCAGCGATTCCGGTGTGGCGGCGCCATAGGGGCGGCCCAGCACCGACCACACCGACGGGTCCTCCGAGCCCAGCCGCCACAGCGCGTAGCCGTAGGGCCGGTAGTCGTCGGCGGCGTGGATCTGGTTGTAGGCGGTGACGCCATCGAGGAACCAGACCTGGTGCGTGCTGCCGTCGTCCTCGCCGTAGGAGAAATTCGGGTTCTGCGTGTCCGGGTCGAAGGCGATCACCGCCTGCGCGTCGCTGGCACGGTCCATCGCGTCCTGGAAGGTCAGCGCCTCGGCGTTCTTCCCGTGCGACCAGTCGTAGCCGTAGCTGCCGATCGCCACGATCACCTGGTTCGGGTCGAGCACCTTCATGCGCTTGTCGAGCATGTCCTCGAACCAGCCCTGGCCGGCGACGCTGCCAGGATCCTTGCCGGCCCAATGCTGGTCGTAGGCCATCAGCAGCTCGAAGTCCACGATGTCGGCGTAGCCGGCGTAGTCCCAGTCGGCGTCGTCGAACGGCACCGACAGCACGATGCCCCAGCCGTGGGGATCGAACGCATCGTTGAGCTCGGTGAGGAAGGCCTTCAGATCCTTCTGCGAGGTTGCGGGCACGTCCTCGAAGTCGACGGTCACGCCCTGGAAGTGGTTGGCGTCGATGAAGGCGACGATCTGCGCGATGCGCTGCTGGCGCATCGCCGGGTCGGCCAGCATGCGCGCCAGGCCGGGACCGTCCCAGGCGGTGTTCACCATGTTCTGCAGCAGCGGCAGGATCGGCGTGGACGGCTTCTGCGTGCGGATCAGCTTGAGCACCTTGGCGTCGATGTTGGTATGCAGCGCCATGTCCGGTCCGGAAACGTGCATCCACGAGGGGATCACCCAATCCAGCGTGGGCAGCGCGCGCTTCAGCGACGGGTAGCTGCTTTCGTCCCAGTTGACGTAGAAGCCGACCGCCAGCGGCCGGCCGGCCGGCTTGTCCAGCGACGGCGGCGGCACGTGCCCGGATGCCTTGCCGGTATGCGTGCGCGGCGGGTGCAGCAGCTTCTGCCGGGCGCGGACCTCGGCGGCCAGCCGCGCCGCCGGCTTCAGCAGTTCGGGCGCGGCCGCCTTCACGTTGGCCAGCGCATGCCGGGTGCGGGCGTGCTCGCCGATGTGCAGGCCGACCATGCTGGGCCACACGAACAGGCTGGCCGCGCAGGCCACCACGAACAGCGTGCTGATCACCGCGGCGGCCAGCGCCAGCCGCGAGACATGGCTGGCCCGTCGGCCGGTGGGGTCGAAGAAGATCGGTTTTTTCTGCATGCGGGGTCGGTTCTGCGGGGCGCCACGGCAGCCCGGCTGCATGGCGGATTCTGGGTGCGCAGTATGGCTGATCCGCGTTGCGGCACGTAGCGTGCCGGTGTTCCCGGTCAGCTGGCGTTGGCCGCCCGCAGGGACGGATGCCCCGGGTGGTCTACTCGCCCTGGTAGGTCCACACGGTGGATTCGCCGCCGGTGTTGCGGATGCGGCCAAGCCGGCGGATTAGGTGTTCGACCGAATGCGAGCGCGCCAGCGTCATGTCGCCGATGCGCATGGTGCTGGAGACTTCGACCGTCGCCTGCTTGCGGTCCGGCGACAGCGTGATGGACCGGATCTCATAGTCGTAATCCGGTTCGATGATGCCGGCCGTGCGTTCGCTGAGCGTCTTGAACCGGCGCAGGGTGCGGGTCAGCTCGGCGCAGGCCGTGGCCTTGTCGTGCATCTTTGCCGGTGCGCTGGCGCCGCGCATCGCCACGCTCTCCGAGTAGCCTGTGTCCAGCGAATCGCACAGCGGCTTGGCGTCGAACCGCTGCAGTGCCTCGACCTGGGTCTGGTAGCTGTCGCGGACCGCCGCTTCGGTCATCCGGCGACTGATGTCGAAATACCACACGGCTGCGGCGATCAAGACGATCAGCAGGATCACTTTCTTCATGTCCTTCTCCCTGGAGTGAATATCGGATTCCATTCGTGCCGGCAGCAGTGTGGCGCGCCGTGGTCGCTATCGTAACTTCATGCGGAAGGCGGGTGCCAGCGCGGCGCCGTGGTCAGCCGATCACTGGCCCGGCCACCGGCCGGCTGAAGTCCTGCGGCGTCAGTGTCTGCGTCAGCCGGAACACGCCTTCGTGGATCTTGCGCGGCAGCACCACGTCGAGCACGGTGCTCTGGTGCGGGCCGAGTATGGCGAACAGGTCGTCGCCGGCGGCGCTGCGCGCCAGCGCATGATGGACCAGCCCGCCGAGGTCGACCGGCTGCACGCTGGCACCGTAGGGCCGGTGGCTGTCCACGGCGGGGCGCAGCGTCTTGCGGCTGTTGTGAGGGTCGGCCACCCGGTCGTCGCCGGCGAGCAGGCTGTGGTCGAGGAACAGCGAGATGGTGGTGCGCTGCCTTGAATTGGCCTGGCGGTCGAGCAGAAAGCCGGCCGGCAGCAGATCGGGGCTGGCCTGCACGCCGGCGGTGAACAGGAAGCCGGCGCCCACCAGCGGTTCGCCGGCCTCGTCGGCGAGCCGCAGGATCAGCAGGCTGCGCGGGTCGTGGATGTGCACGCGCGGGGCGAACGGCCCGGCCGGCTCCAGCTCCACCTTGTCGGCATCGCGCGCGGCGTTCTCGCGCTCGAAGGCGTCGCACAGGCCTTCGTAGTCGTCCGCGCTGCGCACCCCGAGGCAGCGCAGGATCGCCTGCACGGTAGCCGGCGCGGCACTGGCCATGATGCCGTACTCGTCGCCGGAGTGCGCCGCGCCGGCGATCAGCTTGAACGCGCAGCGCGGTCCGCGGCTGAGGGTGAGCGCCAGCGTGTCGATGCCGCCGGCGCCGTTGGCCTGGGGCGACAGCACAGCATGATGGGCGTTGAGGTTGGCCGCGGCGATGCGCACCACGCCGTCGGAGCCGTCCTCGCCGGTGTAGCTGTTGAGGTGGTCGTACAACTGGCGGTCCGGACGGTCGCCGGTGAGCACGAACAGGAACTGCCCGCGCTTCACCGGGTCGTCGCTGTGGATGTAGTCGAGGTTGAGCGACAGCGATTCGGTGCTGCCCAGCTCCAGCCAGTCGAGGATGCGCTGGCCCGGCTCTACGCCGCCGAACCAGGCCTTGAGCCGGCCGAGCAGGCCCTTGCCCAGTTGCGCCAGCGCCGAGCCGAAGTTCGCCGGTGCCAGCATGACCAGGTGGCTGAGCTTGATCGTGCTGTACGTGGCCGGCTTGTCGCGCTGCGCGCGCAGCCACTCGCGCACCACCGGGCCGCCGGTGGAATGGGTGATGCAGGCGAAGCTGGCGTCCAGCAGATGCAGGTCGCGCAAGGCATGGTCGAACGCGCGCACCAGGTCGGGCATGGTCACCGCGTCGTCGAAGCTCACGTATTCGGACAGCCAGAGGTCGGCCAGGGTCAGCGTGAGGCCAGCGGTAGCTGCCTGTTGCTGCAACTGCTGTGGCAGCTGACCATAGGTCGAGGTGTTGGTGACGCTCCAGCCGTGGACGAAGACGAGGGTGGTCATGGCTCAGCTCCCGTGCAGTGGTCCGTTCCGACGAGGGCGCGCGGAGCGGCTCCGGTCCGCGCGGCACATCGGCATAATGGCACCCATGCCCCGCCATCTCCACCGGCCCCGCCTGTGACCGTGACCGTGCTGCTGATCCTGCTCGTGCTTGCCGGCGTGCTGGCGCTGCTGGGATGGCGCCGCTGCAGCTGGGCGCTGCTGGCGTCGGCGCTGACCCTGCTGCTGGCTGTCGGCTGCGGGCCGCTGCCGATCTGGCTGCTGGCGCAGCTGCAGTCCGGCCCTGCGGCAGCGGTGCCGATCGACTGGGGCCAGCGCAATGCGATCGTGCTGCTGGGCGCCGGTACGGTACGCGCGGCAGGTAGCGGCGAGGTCGAGGCGAGCCTGTTCGCCTATGGCCGCATCGGCAAGGCGGCGGAGCTGTACCGCGCATGCCGGCGGGCCGGGCGCGAATGCAAGGTCGAGGTGAGCGGCGGCGATGCGCTCGGGCTGGGCCGACCGGAAGCGGCGGTTTACGCCGACGACCTGCAACGGCTCGGCGTGGATGCCGCCGACCTGTTGCTGGATTCGCGCAGCATGAATACCTGGCAGAACGCGCAGTTCAGCAGCCCGCTGCTGAAGGCGTATGGCGCCGACCGCGTGCTGCTGGTGTCGTCGGCCTACCACCTGCGCCGCAGCACGCTGTACTTCGCGCACTTCGGCATCCATGCGATACCGGTGCCGGCCGACCATGTCGACGGCGTGCTGTCCTGGCTGCCGCTGTCGTACAACTTTGCCATGGCCGACGTGGCCCTGCACGAGTACAGCGGCATCGTGCGCTATCACGTGTACAACGCGATGGGCTGGAACGTGCGGGCGACGCAGCCCGGTGCGTTGTAGGAGCGCACCCTGTGCGCAGGGGACTTCTTTCGGTCGTGCGCGAATGCTTTTGGCGACGTGGCGGAGAGCATCGCGCACAGAGCCTGCCCCGGACTCGATCCGGGGGTGCGCTGCTACAGGAACGTGGCGATGCAGGCATCACGACTCGCGCATCACCATCAGGCGGATCTCGCTCATGTCCTCGATCGCGTAGCGCACGCCCTCGCGGCCCAGGCCAGACAGCTTCACGCCGCCATAGGGCATGTTGTCCACGCGGAAGCTGGGGATGTCGTTGACGATCACGCCGCCTTGTTCCAGCTCGTTCCACGCGCGCATGGCATGGTCGAGGCTGTCGGTGAAGATGCCGGCCTGCAGGCCGTAGTCGGAGTCGTTGACCATCGCGATGGCGTCGTCGAACTTGTTGAACGGAGCGAGCAGGGCGAACGGACCGAACGCCTCCATGCGATTCGCCTTGGCGTCGGCGGGCACGTTCTCCATCAGGGTGGCGTCGAGCATGTTGCCGTGGCGCCTGCCGCCGCAGAGGATTTTCCCGCCGGCCTTCTTCGCCTCGAGGATCCAGCCGTGCAGGCGCTCGGCGGCGGCCTCGTCGATCATCGGGCCGAGGAATACGTTCTTGTCTTTCGGATCGCCGGCCTTGAGCTTCTTCGTGGCGGCGACCAGCTTGCGCTTCAGCGCGTCGTAGACGTCGGCGTGCGCGTAGATGCGCTGCACGCCGATGCAGCTCTGGCCGGACTGGTAGAACGCGCCGAAGATCAACCGCGCGACCACCTTGTCCAGCTTCTGGCCCTGGTCGGCGTCGACGATGCACGCGGCGTTGCCGCCCAGTTCCAGCGTCACCTTCTTGTGTCCGGCGCGCGCCTTCAGCTGCCAGCCGACCTGGCCGCCGGTGAACGAGAGCAGCTTGAAGCGCGCGTCCTCCACCAGCGGCGCCGCATGCGCACCATCCAGCGGCAGGATCGAGAACGCGCCCTTCGGCAGGTCCGTCTCGGCCAGCACCTCGCCGATGATCAGCGCGCCGATCGGGGTCTTCTCCGACGGCTTCAGCACGAACGGACAGCCGGCGGCGATCGCCGGCGCCACCTTGTGCGCCACCAGGTTCAGCGGAAAGTTGAACGGCGTGATGAAGGACACCGGCCCCAGCGGCACGCGTTTGGTGTAGCCGTGGTAGCCGTCCAGCCGCGCAGCCAGTTCCAGGTTGAGTGTCTCGCCGTTGATGCGCACCGTCTCCTCGGCGGCGATGCGGAACGTCTCGATCAGCCGGGTCACCTCGCCGGCGGCGTCCTTGATCGGCTTGCCCGCCTCGATGCACAGCGCCTCGGCCAGCTCGTCGCGGCGCTCGACGAAACGCGCTGCACAATGCTGCAGCACCGCCTGCCGCGCCCACGGCTTGAACTCGCGCATCGGCTTCGAGGCCTTCACCGCGGCGGCGATGGCCTTCTCGGTGGTCTTCGCGTCCGGCACCGCCACTCGTGTGGCGAGCTTGCCGCTGTACTTGTCGCGCACGTCGAGCATGTCCTTCGACGTCTGCGGCTGGTTGGCGAGGTAGTAGGGATAGGTCTTGTCCAGCATGGGAATCTCCGGGTCAGACGGCCGCGCTCAGTCGACGGATGTCCTCGTCGAGGATGCGGTGGTTGTCGCTGTAGTCGATGGCAAGGTCGATCAGGTGCACGCCGCCTTGCGCATAGGCGCGCTGCAAGGTCGGCAGGAACTCGTCGGCGCTGGCCGGGCGGTGGCCGTGCGCGCCATGTGCTTCGGCGAACAGCACGAAATCCGGGTTGCCGAACTGCATGCCGTAGTCAGCGTAGCCCATCTCGGCCTGTTTCCAGCGGATCATGCCGTAGGCATCGTCGCGCAGCAGCAGGATCACCAGGTCGAGCTTCAGCCGCACCGCAGTTTCCAGTTCCTGCGCATTCATCATGAAGCCGCCATCGCCGCAGATCGCCAGCACCTTGCGCTGCGGGTGCACCATCTTCGCCGCCATCGCCGAGGGCAGGCCGGCGCCCATCGTCGCCAGCGCGTTGTCCAGCAGCACGGTGTTCGGCTGGCGCGCACGGTAGTAGCGGGCGTACCACAGCTTGTACATGCCGTTGTCCAGGCACAGCACGCCGTCGTCCGGCATGAAGCGGCGGGTGTCGGCGACGATGCGCACCGGATGCATCGGGAAGCGTGCGTCGTCCGCGTGGTCCTTCAGCTGCGCGTGGAAGGCCTGGCGCACCTTGTCGAAGCCGGCAAAGTCCCAGTGCGGTTGCGGCTCCAGCGCATCGGCGAGGCGTTCGACCGTATGCGCGATGTCGCCCACCACCTCGATCTGCGGGAAGTACACGGTGTCCACCTCGGCCGAGGCGAAGTTGATGTGGATCACCGTGCGCCGGCCTTTCTGCATGAAGAACGGTGGTTTCTCCACCACGTCGTGGCCGACGTTGATGATCACGTCGGCGGCATCGATCGCGCGATGCACGAAGTCGCCGTCCGACAGCGCGGCGTTGCCCAGCCACAGCGGATGGTCCTCGTCGACCACGCCCTTGCCCATCTGGGTGGTGAAGAACGGCACGCCGAGCTTGTCGATGAACGCGCGCAACGCCACCGCGGTGCGCTGCCGGTTGGCGGCGGCGCCGATCATCAGGATCGGCTTCCTTGCGCTGCCGATCGCCTCGGCCGCCTGCACCAGCGCCGCCTCGTCGGGCGAGGGACGGCGGGCGTATTCAGTGGGCAGCAGGATCGCGTCGTCGACGTCGTCGCGGGCGATGTCCTCCGGCAGCTCCAGGTGCACCGCGCCGGGACGCTCTTCCTCGGCGCGGCGGAACGCCTCGCGTACCCGCGCGGGGATCGTCGGCGCGGACACCAGCTGGCGCGTGTACTTGGTCAGCGGCTGCATCATGTCGACCACGTCGACCAGCTGGAACAGGCCCTGCTTGTGCGTGCGGATCGGTTTCTGGCCGGTGATCATCAGCATCGGCATCGCGCCGAGCTGGGCATAGGCCGCCGCGGTGACCAGGTTGGTGGCGCCGGGTCCGAGCGTGGCCAGCGCCACGCCGGCCTCGCCGGTCAGGCGGCCCCAGGTCGCGGCCATGAAGCCGGCAGCCTGCTCGTGGCGGGTCACGATCAAACGGATCGAGGACTCGCGCAGCGCTTCCACCAGGTCGAGGTTTTCCTCGCCGGGCACGCCGAAGATGCAATGCACGCCCTCGGCCTCGAGGGCCTTCACGAACAACGCCGCTGCCTTCATGCATCGCCTCCGTGGGAGAAGCGTGAAGGATGCGGGCTGCGGCGTTCAGTTTGCGTGAGCGGAATGATCAGTCGTCGCTGACCCGCAGCGGCAGCTCACCGTCGGCGAGGCGTGCGCGCAACCGCGTATCCACGGCGACACCGTGGGCCGAGCGCAGCACCTGGCCGTTCGTGTCGAACAGGATGGCGTAGCCGCGATCGAGCGTGGCCAGCGGGCTGATTGCGTGCAGCGCATGGCCGGTGTGGTGCAGCGTTGTCTGCCGGCGTTCGAGGATCTGCGCGATGGCGCGACGCAGGCGCAATTGCTGCTCATCCAGCCGGCGGCTGAGCAGCGGCAGGCGCAGGCGGGGATGTTGCGCCAGCAGGCGCGCGTGCAGGCGGTCGAGGCGCATGCGGCGCTGCTGTTGCCGTTCGCGCGCCACCACGGCCAGACGCAGGCGCAGGTGCTGCAGGCGTTCGCGGTCGCGCGTCAGGCGCGCCTGCGGGCGCTGTGCCTGCAGCCGCGCGAACAGATGGTCGACGCGTTGCGCCAGCGCCTGCAGGCGGCGTTGCTGCAGGGTGGCCAGGCGCTGGCGCAGCTGCCGCAGGTGGTGGCCGACCGCCACCGCGTCGGGCACCAGCAGTTCGGCGGCTGCCGAGGGCGTGGGGGCGCGCAGGTCGGCGACGAAATCGGCGATGCTGAAGTCGATCTCGTGGCCGACTGCGGAGACCACCGGCACCGCACTGGCGTGGATCGCGCGCGCCACGGCTTCGTCGTTGAACGCCCACAGGTCTTCCAGCGAGCCGCCGCCGCGGGTCAGCAGCAGCACGTCGTAACGGCCGCTGGCCGAGGCCTTGCGCAGCATCGCCACGATCGCCGGCGGCGCCTCGCGGCCCTGTACCGGCACCGGCAGCACTTCCGCGTCGGCCAGCGGCCAGCGGCGCGCCAGCACACTCAGCACATCGCGCACCGCCGCACCGGTGGCCGAGGTGATCACACCGATGCGCCGTGCGTAGGTGGGCAGGGCGCGCTTGCGCGCGGCGTCGAACAGGCCTTCGGCGTCGAGCCGGGCCTTGAGTTGCTCGAATTCGCGTTGCAGCGCGCCTTCGCCGGCCGGTTCCATGTATTCGGCGACCAGCTGGAACTCGCCGCGTGGTTCGTACAGGCCAACCCTGGCGCGCAGCAGCACCTGCATGCCGTCGACCGGGCGGAAGCGCAGTGTGGCCGCCTTCATCTTGAACATGGCGCAGCGCACCTGGGCGCCGCTGTCTTTCAGCGTGAAGTACAGGTGGCCCGACGCCGGCCTGGCCACGTTCGACAGCTCGCCCTCGATCCACACCTGCGGCAGCGCGTCGCCCAGCAGGTCGCGCACCAGCCGGTTGAGCGAGCTGGGGGTGAGCACGTGGCGTGGCGCGGCGTCGTCGAAAGGCACGGACATAGGGCCGCGAGCCTAGCATGCGGTGCGTATCAAGTTGTGAGAAAACATCCGCTTGACGCATGAAGCGCATGCAGCGCATCAGGAAGCCTCAGTCGTCGTCGGCGTTGCGCAGTTCACGCCAGCGACGCTTGCGCACGCGCCAGCTGCGGATGCCGAGGTTCAGCGCGAACCAGGCGGCGAGGGCGCCGAGCGGCCAGCCGATCCCGGCCGGCCAGGCGAACCCGACCACCGCCAGCGCGCCGAGCACGAGGGTACCGATCACCAGCGAGCCGCTGCCGGTGTCGTCGAGCACGCGCCGGTTGGCCAGCGCGGCACCGACGCTGTTGGCGATGCGCAGCGCGCCGGCGGCGGCACGGCCGGAGCTGCCGCCGGCATGGCGCACGTGCGGCACCCGCGCCTTGCTGCGGCACACCCGTTCACGGCTGCCGCTGCCGTGCCGGCGGCGGCGCGAGGCCAGCACGATTTCGGTGGCGTTGCCCAGATCCTGTTCGTATTGCGCGGCGAGCTGGCCGGCGAAGCCGGCGTCCTCGACCGCCACATCGAGTTCGCGGTTGCCGAGCCAGCTGGCGATGTTGAGGTTGGATGAGCCGACCCGTGCCCATTGCCCGTCGGCGACCGCGGTCTTGGCGTGCAGCATCGAGCCGTTCCATTCGAACACGCGGATGCCGGCCTTCAGCAGCGGCCGATAGCCCGAGCGCGACATGCCGGCCACGATCGGGATGTCGCTGCTGCCGGGCACCAGCAGGCGCACGTCCACGCCGTCGCGCGCGGCGGCGACCAGTGCCTGCACGTACGGCGCGAGGCCCACGAAGTAGGCGTCGGTGAGCCACAGCGTCTTGCGCGCCATCGCGGCGATCAGTTGATCGAGCCGGTACGTCGCGGCGGTGGAGGGCTGGGTGGCGATCAGCCGCAGCGACACGTGGGCGGCCGGCATGGCCGGCTCCGGGGCCTCCGCGAACGGCCGCAGCGCCGCGCCGGTTTCGCCCCAGCTCTGCGCGAACGCCGCTTCCAGTTCGGCCACCGCCGGGCCGCGCAGCGCCACGCCGGTGTCGCGCCACGGCGGCACGCCGCGCGCCGGGTCGCCCAGCCACTTCGCGCTGATGCATACGCCGGACAGGAAGCCGAGCTCACCGTCGACCACCAGCAGCTTGCGGTGGTCGCGGCTGACCCAGCCCAGCGGTTCGCCCAGCTGCAGCGGGTTGAACACGCGCACCTCGCCGCCGGCCGCGCGCAGCGGTGCCCAGAACGCACGACCCGATTGTCCGAGGCAACCCAGCCAGTCGACCACCACCGCGACGAACACGCCCGCCCGGGCGCGTTCGACCAGTGCATCGCGGAAGGCGCGCCCGACTTCATCGTCGCGGATGATGTAGTTTTCCAGCAGCACGCGCTGGCGCGCACCGCAGATTGCCGCCAGCCAGGCCTCGTAATGGGCGGTGGCATCGATCAGCAGGTCCACCGCGTTGCCGCTGAGCAGCGGCGCGCCGGCGGCGCGGCTCAATGCCTGTTCGGCCAGCAGGCGGCTCGGGGTGGCAGGGGTCAGTGGCGTGGGCATGGCGCGAGTGTAGGCGATGGCCTGTCGGCGCGCCGACGTCGCGGGGCTTCTGGCATGATCGGGCGCATGCCGATCGAGCACCGCTGCGCCGACACCGATGCCTGCGCGCGCTACCTCGCGGACGAACTCGGCCCGCACCTGCGCATCGCCGCGCCGCTGGGCCTGGGCAAGCCGCACGGCTTGCTCAATGCGCTGTATCGACTGCTCGCCGCCGATAGCGGGCGTTCGATGCGCCTGTATACCGCGCGCTATCGCTGACCCGGCCGCAATCGGCGCCGGGCTGGAGCGGCGCTTCCTCGGACCGTTTCTCGATCGCCACTTCGGCGTCGATGCGCTCGACCCGCCGACGGACTTGTCCGTGCTCGCCGCAGCGGCGTCTGCTGCAAGCCGCACTTCGCCGCAAACCGTAGGAGCCCGCTGGCGGGCGATGCCTTTGGGGCGGGGATTCGGGATTCGGGATTCGCAAAAGCAGGAGCATCGCCCGCCAGCGGGCTCCTACGGCGGTTCGGTGGGATCGTGCTTTGGGGGTTCCGCGGGCGGCGCCGGCTCGGGCGGTTCGTCCAGCAGCGGCAGTGCCGCCGGACTGTCCAGGTCGTCGAACTGTTGGTGATTGACGGCCCAGAAGAACAGCCACACCCCGACCCCCACGATCAGCAGGGTGACCGGGATCAGCACCAGCAGGATGTTCATGCGTGCAACTCGCGCGGGTGCAGTGGCGGGTGCGGAGCATCGACCGGGCCGGGGGCGCCGCAGCCCACGCGCAGCGCGTACAGCACCACCAGCAGCGAGCTCAGTGACATGCCGATCGCGGCCAGCCATGGCGTCACCAGGCCGAAGGCGGCGAACGGCACCGCGGCCAGGTTGTACCACAGCGACCAGTGCCGACCTTGCCGGATCACCCGCTGCAGCTGGCGTGCGATCGCGCGGGCATCGGCGAGGCTGCCGAGGTGGCCGTCGAGCAGCAGCAGGTCGGCGTGGCTTTGCGCCAGCTCGGTGCCCGAGGCCAGCGCGGCGGAGACGTCGGCCCCGGCCAGCAGCGGAGCGTCGTTGCTGCCGTCGCCCACGGCGAGGGTGATGCGGCCTTCGGCGTGCGCGGCCTGCAGCCGGGCCAGCTTGTCTTCGGGCGACTGGCGCGCGTGGCGATCGGCGACGTCGAGACGGTCGGCCAGCGCGGCCACGCGGGCGGCGTGGTCGCCGCTGGCGATGGCGACGGCGATGCCGTCGGCACGCAGCGCGTCGAGCAGGCGGCGCGCCCCGGCGCGCGGCTGCTCGACGAGGTGGAAGGCGGCAATTGCGCCGTCGGCATCGGCCAGCACCAGCGCGTCGGCGTCGGCCGGCAACTGGCCGCCACTGGGCGCCAGCGCGAAGTCGGCACGGCCCAGGCGCAACGTGCGGCCGTCGGCCTCGCCGCTGATGCCGGCACCGGCGTGGACCCGCACCGACTGCGCCTGCAGCGCCAG
Source organism: Rhodanobacter thiooxydans (assembly GCF_021545845.1). Classification (NCBI taxonomy): domain Bacteria; kingdom Pseudomonadati; phylum Pseudomonadota; class Gammaproteobacteria; order Lysobacterales; family Rhodanobacteraceae; genus Rhodanobacter; species Rhodanobacter thiooxydans. The sequence goes on along the minus strand of NZ_CP088923.1, from coordinate 2,630,158 downwards.
CGCCTGCTGGCGTGCAGCGTCGGCCAGCGCGCGGGCCAGCGGGTGCGAACTTTCATGGGCCAGCGCAGCGGCCAGCTGCAGCACCCGCTCGGGCGTGTCTCCTCGCAGCGGCTCGATGCCGCGGCGGTCAAGCTTTGGCACGCCGAGGGTGCCGGTCTTGTCGAACAGCGCGTAGTCGACCCGGGCCAGTGCTTCCAGCGCCTTGCCGTCGGTGACCAGCACGCCGCGTGCGGCCAGCACGCCCAGCGCGCGGGTCAGCGCGGCCGGGCGAGCCAGCGCGAACGAGCAAGGGCACGCCACCACCAGCACCGCCACTGCCGCCTCGAAGGCGCGCGACGGGTCGACCAGCAGCCAGCCCAGCGCGGTCAGCGCGGTCAGCACCAGCACGCGGGCCACGAAGCGGCCGATTACGCGGTCGCTCGGCGCCACCCGCGCGCGGGCCTGGCGGGCGCGGTCGGCCAGTGCGCCCAGCCGCGCCGCGGTGGAGGCGCTGCCGCCGTGCTCCACACGCAACTCGACCGGCCCGGACAGCAGCACGCTGCCAGCCACCAGGCGCTCGCCGCGCTGCCGGCGTACCGGGCGCGACTCGCCCGACAGCAGGGCTTCGTCCACCCGCGCGCCGGCACTCTCGAGCACGCCGTCCGCCGGCACCGCCTCGCCCTCGGCGACGTGCACGCGGTCGCCCGGCAGCAGGGCGATCGCGGCCACGGTTTCCAGCTCGCCATCGGCGCGGCGGCGTTGCGCCAGCAACGGCGTGGCGTCGATGGCGGCATCGCCAAGCGCACCGCTGCGGTGGCGCGAGCGCAGTTCCACGTAGCGCCCGGCGAGCAGCAGGAACACGAACATGGTCACCGAGTCGAAGTAGATCTCGCCGCTGCCGCGCAACGTATGGAAAGCGCTGGCCAGGAACACCAGCAGCACCGCCAGCGCCACCGGCAGGTTGATGCCGAGCCGCCGCTCGCCCAGTTCGCGTATGGCGCCGCGGAAGAACGGCAGCGCCGAGTAGAACACTACCGGCAGGGTGGTCAGCAGGCCCAGCCAGCGGAACAGGCTGCGCGTGCTGAAGTCGACGAAATCGACTACGCCGATGTAGATCACGAATGCATAGGTCATCACCTGCATCGAGCACATGCCGGCGACCAGCAGGCGCTTCAGTGCGTCGTGCTGCTCGTGCGCGCGGGCGTCGTCGATGCTGCCGTGCTGCAGCGGCTGCGCCGGGCAGTTCGCGGCGGCGAAGTTGTCGAGCAGGGTCGGCAGCGACATGCGCCGTGCGTCCCATACCACCCGCACGCGTTGTGCCGGCCGGTCGATCGCCACGCGCTGCACGCCGGGCAGGGCGCTGATGCGCTGCTCCAGCCAGAGCACCTGGCGCGCATCGTTCAGAGCTTCGACGCGCAGGGCGATTTCGCTGCAGCCGTCGCGGCGCGGGCGCAGGACCTGCGCGGCGAGTTGCGGATGGGCCCAGGCCGCGTAGGCGTTCATCGCGGTGGGTCGGTCGGCGGGCGCGGGGGGCTGGCGCTGGTGTGCGCGCTGACCGGCACGCCGAACACGGTGTGCGCCGTCTTCAGCGGCGTATCGGCATGGCTCGCGCCAAGCATGATGATCCACACGCAGCCGGCCAGCGAGGCCACGAAAACGAACACGCCCAGCCACAGCACCGGCTGGCGATACCAGGCCGATGCCGTGCCGGCGACGATGTCATGGCTTGCCGGCATCGCCCTGGTGCGACTGATGGTAGACGTAGGCGGCGAGCACGCGGATCTGGTCGTCGGACAGACGCGGGCTCCACGCTGGCATGTGGCCCTGGCGACCCTCGCCGATGGTCTTCTCGATGTCGGCCACGCTGCCGCCGTGCAGCCATATGTGGTCGGTGAGATTCGGCGCGCCCAGCGCCTGGTTGCCCTTGCCGTCGGCACCATGGCAGGCCGCACAGGTGGCGAACAGCGGCTGGCCGGCGGCGGCCTTGGCGGCGTCGTGCGGCGAACCGGACAGGCTCAGCACGTACTGCGCCAGGTTCTTCACGTTGTCAGCGCCCAGGCTGGCCCACGGCGGCATCACGCCGCTGCGGCCGTCGTGGATCGAGGTGGTGATGTCGCTGCCGCTGCCGCCGTAGAGCCAGTCGTTGTCGCTGAGGTCGGGCGCGCCGAGCGCCACGTTGCCTTTCGCGCTGCGCTGGTGGCAGGCCGCGCAGTTGTCCTCGAACAGCACCTTGCCCATCTGCAGCGCTGCGGGGTCGCTCGCCAGTTGTTCCACCGGATACAGCTTGAAGCGCTCGACCAGCGGTGCGCGCTTCGCGTCGTTGGCGGCTACCGCGTTGGCCAGTTCGCCGTGCGAGGTCCAGCCCAGCACGCCCTTGAAGTTGCCGAAGCCGGGGAACAGCGCCAGGTAGACGAAGCCGGCCACGAACATCGCGCCGGAAAGCAGCACCCACCACAGCGGCAGCGGGCGCACGCCCTCGCGCAGCACGCCGTGGGCCCACACGTGGCCGCTGGTGCCGTCGGGCAGGGTGGGGATCTTCGCGCGCGGTCCCCACAGGTACAGGAAGAACGTGATGCCCATGTTGAGCACCACCAGGAACATCACCCAAAACGACCATCCCGTACTCATGGGCGATCCTCGCTGTTGTCGGACGCGGGCTCGTCTTCCATCGGCAGACGCGCCAGGCGGTTGAAGGTGGGCTTGTGGTACTTGCGCCAGGCCCAGACCCAGATACCGATGAAGCTGAACATCATCAGCAGGATGAACACGCCGGCGACGTGGCCCCAGACCGGGCTCATCGGAGTCATGGCGTGCCCCCGGTACCGGTCGAGGCGGTGGCGGCGTCAGGCTCGTTCCTGATGCCCAGGCCCTGCAGGTACGCGATCAGCGCGTCCATTTCGGTCTTGCCTTCCACCGCGGCGGGCGCGCCGGCAATGTCGGCGTCGCTGTACGGGTCGCCCAGCTTGCGCAGGACGCGCATGCGCGCCTGGATGTCGGCGGCGTCGAGCTTCTTGCCGACCAGCCAAGGGTAGGCCGGCATGTTCGACTGCGGCACCACCTGGCGCGGGTCCAGCAGATGCTTGCGCTGCCAGTCGTCGGAGTACTTGCCGCCGACGCGGGCGAGATCCGGGCCGGTGCGCTTGGAGCCCCACTGGAACGGGCGGTCGTAGACCGATTCGGCGGCGGTCGAGAAGTGGCCGTAGCGCTCGGTCTCGAAGCGCAGCGCGCGGATCATCTGCGAGTGGCACAGGTAGCAGCCCTCGCGCACGTAGACGTCCTTGCCGGCCAGCCGCAGCGGGTCGTAGGGATGCACGTTCGGCGGCGCCTTCAGCGAATGCGCCTCGACGAACAGCGGGGTGATCTCGGCCAGCCCGCCCAGCGACACCATGATCGCGATGCCGATGCCGAGCAGGCCGGCGTGTTTCTCGATTGCTTCGAAATGCTTGTAAGCCATTGTTCAATCCCCTCAACCGGCTGCAGGCAGCGGTGCCGGCACCTGGTGCGGCACGGGTTCGGGCACCGGCACCGGAATCGGCTTGATCAGCCGCGCGCGCGCATCCGCTGCGGTGTGCCACAGGTTCCACGCCATCACCCACATGCCGGACAGGATCAGCACGCCGCCCAGCCAGCGGATCACGTACATCGGCTTGATCGCGATCAGGCTGTCGAGGAAGCCGTAGGTGAGCGCCCCGTCGGGCTGGGTGGCGCGCCACATGTGGCCTTCTACGCCGCCGGCGGTCCACATTGCGCCCACATAGAACAGGGTGCCCAGCATGTGCAGCCAGAAATGCACTTCCATGCCCTTGTGCGAGTACATCTCCGGGCGGCCCAGCGCGCGCGGCGCCATCGCGTACAGCGAGCCGATGGTGATCATCGCCACCCAGCCCAGCGAGCCGGAGTGCACGTGGGCGATGGTCCAGTCGGTGTAGTGGGTGAACTGGTTCACTGTCTTGATCGCCATCATCGAGCCTTCGAAGGTCGAGGCGGCGTAGAACACCAGCGACATCACCATGAATTTCGCGGCGGGATCGGTTTTGAGCTTGTACCAGGAGCCGTTGAAGGTGAGCAGACCGTTGGCGGCCGAGCCCCAGCTCGGCATCAGCAGCACCAGCGAGAACGCCATGCCGACTGATTGCACCCAGTCCGGCAGCGCCGTGTACATCAGGTGGTGCGCGCCGGCCCACATGTAGACCGAGATCAGCGCCCAGAAATTGACGATCGAGAAGCGGTAGCTCCACAGCGGCTGCTGCGCCTGCCGCGGCACGAAGTAGTACATCATGCCGAGGAAGCCGGCGGTGAGGAAGAATGCCACCGCGTTGTGGCCGTACCACCACTGCACCATCGCGTCGACCACGCCCGAGTAGATCGGGTAGGACTTGGTCCAGGACACCGGGATCGCCAGATTGTTGACGATGTGCAGCAGGCCCACCGCGATGATGAACGCGCCGTAGTACCAGTTCGCCACGTAGATGTGCTTGATGCGCCGGCGCGCCAGCGAGCCGAAGAACACCACGCCGAAGCTCACCCACACCACCGCGATCAGGATGTCGACGAACCATTCCGGCTCGGCGTATTCCTTGCTCTGGGTCAGCCCCAGCGGCATCGTGGTCATCGCCAGCACGCAGACCAGTTGCCAACCCCAGAAGGTGAAGCCGGCCAGCTTGCCCAGTGCCAGCCGCGCGTGGCCGGTGCGCTGCACCACATAGTAGCAGGTACCCATCAGCGCCGAGCCGCCGAAGGCGAAGATCACGCCGAAGGTATGGTCGGGGCGGAGCCGGCTGAAGGTCAGCCAGGGGATCTCGAAATTCAGTGCGGGCCACATCAGCTCGGCGGCGGCATACACGCCGACCGACATGCCGATGATGCCCCACACGGCCGCAGCCAGCAGGAACTGGCGCACGACCTTGTCATTGTAGTACTCGGTGTTCGGCATGGGCTTCCCCGGAAAAATAGCGGCGCATTCTGGCGCGAAGCATGCAGCGCCATCATGACTTTGATCAAGCGGCTGCGGCAATCCGTCCACCACGACGGGCAGTATGCGCCGCGTCCATCCGGCCGGCGTGTTCCGCGCACAAAAATGTGGCATTGGATTCGTCGAGGAACCGTGCACGGTGCGCAGTGCGGCGGCCGGCAAGCGCCAGCGCAGGTTGCTGCCGGCGTGGCGCGGGTTTGCTGCAAGGGAACACCGCCGATCGGGTATTCTTGGCAGTGTCGTCGCGCGCGATCGCGGCTTGTCATCCGGTTGATTCCATGAGTGAGCTTGTTTCGCAACAACCGCGCCCAGCCGCTCCGGCACAGCGCCGGCCCAGCGTGGCCGTGCAGATCGGCAAGGTGACGGTGGGCGGTGGCGCGCCGGTGGTGGTGCAGTCGATGACCAACACCGACACCGAGGACCCGGCCAGCACTGCGAAACAGATTGCCGAGCTGGCCCGCGCCGGTTCCGAGCTGGTGCGCATCACGGTGAACACGCCGACCGCCGCCGCCGCCGTGCCGCGGATCGCCGAACGGCTGGCGATGATGGGGGTGGAGGTGCCGATCGTGGGCGACTTCCACTACAACGGCCACCAGCTGCTGGAACGCGAGCCGGCCTGCGCCGAAGTGCTGGCGAAGTACCGCATCAACCCTGGCAACGTCGGCTTCGGCAAGAAGCATGAAAGCCAGTTCGGCGCGATCATCGACAAGGCGCTGCGCTACGGCAAGCCGGTACGCATCGGCGCGAACTGGGGCTCGCTGGATCAGGGCATGCTCACCGCGCTGATGGACGAGAACGCCCGCCGCGCCGAGCCGTGGGACGCCAGCCACGTGGCGCGCGAGGCGCTGATCCGCTCGGCGCTGGATTCGGCGGTGCTGGCCGAGAAGATCGGCCTGCCGCGCGAGCGCATCATCCTCTCGTGCAAGGTCTCCGGCGTGCAGGAGCTGATCGCGGTGTACCGCGACCTGGCCGCGCGCTGCGACTACGCGCTGCACCTGGGCCTGACCGAGGCGGGCATGGGTTCCAAGGGCATCACCGCGTCCAGCGCCGCGCTGGCGGTGCTGCTGCAGGAAGGCATCGGCGACACCATCCGCATCTCGCTGACACCGGAGCCAGGCGCTTCGCGCACCGGCGAGGTGATCGTGGCGCAGGAGCTGCTGCAGACCATGGGCCTGCGCTCGTTCACCCCGCTGGTCACCGCCTGCCCGGGCTGCGGCCGCACCACCAGCGAGTTCTTCCAGGAACTGGCCAAGACCGTGCAGGAACACGTGCGCGAGCAGATGCCGGTGTGGCGCGTCAAGTACGACGGCGTGGAGAACCTCACCCTGGCGGTGATGGGCTGCATCGTCAACGGTCCGGGCGAATCCAAGCACGCCAACATCGGCATCTCGCTGCCGGGCAACGGCGAGGCGCCGGCGGCGCCGGTGTTCATCGACGGCGAGAAGGCGATGACGCTGCGCGGCGACAACATCGCCAACGAGTTCGTCGGCATCCTGGATGACTACGTGGCCCGCAAGTATGCCGTGCGGGCTGGCTGAGGCCTGGGCCATATCGTCTCGCACTAGGCGCTGATTTATACTTCCGCCTGCCCGCAAGAGGTGTGGCGCGCAAGTCGCGGGCAGGGTGATCACGCCGGGGAGCCTTCATGAGAACCAGCCCGCAGTCTCGTACGGCTCTGCTCTACGTGCTGCTGTCCGCGCTGTGGATCTGGCTGTCCGATCATGCGTTGGCTGCCCTGGTGCACGATCCGGTCGAACTGACCTCGCTGCAGAGCATCAAGGGCTGGGTGCTCGTGACGTGCACCGGCGCGCTGCTGTACTGGATGATCAGCTGCGATCTGCGCTGCCTGCAGACCGCCAACCGCAATCTGCTGGACGGGCATACCCAGGCACTGCGCGTGCTGGTGTCGGCGATAGCCATCCGCCACCGCGAGACCGGCGACCATTCCGACCGGGTGATGCGCATGGCCACCGGCCTGGCCAGGCTGGCCGGCGTGTATGGCGAGGCGCTGCGCAACCTGAGTTTCGGTGCGTTGCTGCACGACATCGGCAAGCTGGCCCTGCCGGATGCGGTGCTGATCAAGCCGGGCAAGCTCGACGACGAGGAGCTGGCGGTGATACGCCAGCACCCGCGGCTCGGCCACGAACTGCTGCAGCGGGTGGATTTCCTGCGCGGCGCCAGTGAGATCCCCTACAGCCACCACGAGCGCTGGGACGGCGGTGGTTATCCGCAGGGCCTCGCCGGTGAGGACATCCCGCTGGCGGCGCGCATCGTCAGCGTGGTCGACGTGTGGGATGCGCTGATCACCGAGCGCGTGTACAAGCAGTCGTGGCTGGAAGCGGACGTGCTGGAGTACCTGCGCACCACCGCCGGCAGCCAGCTCGATCCGGACTTGGTGGAGCTGTTCCTGGAAAACTACGACGACCTCAAGGCGCTCGCCGCCTGAGAGCCGCTGAACGGCCCTGGAGTCAGTCGCCAGCGCCGGGCTGGATCAGCCGCGGCGAGAAGGCGGCCCAGCTGCCGACCAGACCGGGCTTCCGGCCGAGCTGCGCAACCCGGCGCAGGAACTCCGCACGCGGCATCTCGACGGCGCCCAGACCCAGCGTGTGGGGGTTGGCGACCTGGGCGTCGAGCAGCGGGAAATCCATCTCGTGCAGCAGCCGCGCCAAGGCGACCAGGGCGAGCTTGGAGCCGCCGCTCTCGGCGCTGAACATCGACTCGCCGCAGAACAGCCGGCCGATGGCCACGCCGTAGATGCCGCCGACCAGCCGCTCGCCGTCCCACACCTCGACGCTGTGCGCATGGCCGAGCCGGTGCAACTGCAGGTAGGCGTCGATCATCGCCGGCACCAGCCAGGTGCCGGAGTCGCTGGTGCGTGGCGCGGCGCAGGCGCGGAGGACCTGCTCGAACGCGTGGTCCACGCTGAGCCGCCATGGCTTGCCCCTGAGCTGGCGGCGCAGGCTGCGGTTGATCCGCAGGGTTTCCGTATGGAACACACAGCGCGGGTCAGGCGACCACCACAGGATCGGCTCGTGCGCGCTGAACCACGGGAAGATGCCGAGGCTGTACGCTGCCAGCAGCCGCCGCGGCGCCAGGTCGCCGCCGAACGCGAGCAGGCCGTTCGGCTCGGCCAGTGCCTGGCGCGGGTCGGGAAAGCGGTCCCAGGCTTCGGGATCCAGCAGCGGCAGCCGGTTCATCGTTCGACCTGGCCGTGATCGGCATAGGGGCTGTGATCCCACAGCTCGGCAGCATAAGCGTCGACCGCTTCGGCCTCGCTGGCAAGCGCGGCCGCCACCGCGGTGCGGAAATCCGGGTTCGCCAGGTAGTGGCGCGAGTGCGTGCGCGCCGGCAGGAAGCCGCGTGCCAGCTTGTGCTCGCCCTGCGCACCCGGTTCGAAGCGATCGAGCCGGTGCGCGATCGCGTACTCGATGCCGCGGTAGTAGCACAGCTCGAAATGCAGGCCAGGCACGTCCACCGACGTCCCCCAATAGCGGCCGTACAACACGTTGTCGCCCTGCACGAACAACGCCATCGCCACGCTGGCGTCGCCATGGCGCGCCAGCGCGACCTGCGCAGTCGCGCCCAGTTCGCCGAGCCGCCGGAAGAACGCCACGGTCAGTGCCGCATGGTTGCCCTTGGCGTCAAAAGTGGCTTCGTACAGCGCGTGCACCTGCCGCCACTCGTCGTCGTCCAGCGTGTCGCCGCCGCGCCACTCGATGGCCAGCCCGCTCGCCGCCACCTGGCGGCGTTCGCGCAGGATGTTCTTGCGCTTCTTGTGGCTGAGCGCGGCGAGGAAGTCGGGGAAGTGGCGGTAACCGCGGTTGTGCCAGTGGAACTGCACGTCGGAGCGGGCCAGCCAGTCGTGGCCGAAGGCGGAGAGTTCGGCGTTCGGCAGGAAATTCGCGTGTACCGACGACAGCCCCAGCCGCCCGGCCTCGCCACGCATCGCCTCGACCAGCGCGCGTTGCAGCGCGGGCGTGCCGGCCAGCAGACGCGGGCCGGGCACCGGCGAGTAGGGCACGCCGCAAAGCAGTTTCGGGTAGTACGCGCCACCGGCGTGTTCCCAGGCGCGCGCCCAGCTCCAGTCGAACACGAACTCGCCGTGCGAGTTGCCCTTCAGGTACAGCGGCGCGGCGGCGACCAGCCGACCGTTGTCGTACAGGCCCAGATGGTGCGCCTGCCAGCCCCAATCGGGGCGGATGCAGCCGGTGTCTTCCAGCGCCGCGAGAAACGCATGCGACACAAACGGATTCGCGTCGCCACGCAAGGCATCCCATTCCGCGGCAGGCAATTCGGCGATCGCAGCGTGGAAGCGGATGTGCATGGCATGGCTTGTAGGAGCCCGCTCGCGGGCGATGCTTCTGGTCGGGATTCGAGGCTCGGGATCACAAGGGCCAAGAGCATCGCCCGCGAGCGGGCTCCTACAGATAGATCAGCCCGCCGGGGTCTGCTGGTCCAGCCAGCGTTCGGCGTCCAGCGCGGCCATGCAGCCGAAGCCGGCCGAGGTGACCGCCTGGCGGTAGATGTGGTCGGCCACGTCGCCAGCGGCGAACACGCCGGGTACGGAAGTCATGGTGGCCATGCCGTGCTGGCCACTGTGGATCTTGATGTAGCCGTCGTGCATGTCGAGCTGGCCTTCGAAAATGCCGGTGTTGGGCGTATGGCCGATCGCCACGAAGAAGCCGGTGGCGGCGATGTCGCGGGTGGCGCCGGAGTTGACGTCTTTCACGCGTACGCCGGTGACGCCGGTGTCGTCGCCGAGCACCTCGTCGATGGTGTGGTTCCAGACCAGCTCGATCTTGCCGGCGGCGGCCTTCTCGAACAGTTTGTCCTGCATGATCTTCTCCGCGCGCAGCTTGTCGCGGCGGTGCACCAGGTAGACCTTGCGAGCGATGTTGGCCAGGTACAGCGCTTCCTCGACCGCGGTGTTGCCGCCGCCGATCACCACCACGTCCTGGTCGCGGAAGAAGAAGCCGTCGCAGGTGGCGCAGGCGGAGACGCCCTTGCCCTTGAACTTCTCCTCGCTGGCAATGCCGAGGTACTTGGCGGTGGCGCCGGTGGCGATGATCAGCGCGTCGGCGGTGTATTCGCCGGAGTCGCCCTTGAGCCGGAACGGGCGCTGCTTCAGGTCCACCGTGTGGATGTGGTCGAAGATCATCTCGGTGTGGAAGCGCTCGGCGTGCTCGGCCATGCGCTGCATCAGCGCCGGGCCCTGCAGGCCCTCGACGTCGCCGGGCCAGTTGTCCACGTCGGTGGTGGTCATCAGCTGGCCGCCCTGCTGCAGGCCGGTGATCATGGTCGGCTTGAGGTTGCCGCGCGCCGCGTACACCGCTGCGGTGTAGCCGGCGGGGCCGGAGCCGAGGATCAGCAGATGGCTGTGTTTGGGGGGGCTCATGGTTATATCCTTGGGTTTTCTGGGACTCGGGTGGTTCTTCGTTCTGACCCCTGCAACCGTTTCATCCCGGGCTGCAGCGGCGAAGACGACAGAGCGCATGACCCGGCAAGAATGGGGAATACGCGGCAGCGATTCAAGGCATCGGCAAATCGGCGGCGTGGCCGCGACGATGGCGCGATGGGTTCAACCTTCCACCGGATTCCTTCTCCATGCGCATCGGCATTCCCTGCGAAACCAAGACGATGGAAGGGCGCGTCGCGCTCATTCCGGCCGCCGCCGCCGACCTGGTGCACCGCGGCCACGAGGTGTTCATCCAGTCCGGTGCCGGCCTGAACAGCGGCTTTGTCGATGAGGCGTATGCCCGCGAAGGCATCACGGTGGTGGCGGACGCCGCCGCGCTGTACGAGGCCGGCGAGCTGATCGTCAAGGTGAAGGAGCCGATCGCCGGCGACCTGGCCCTGCTGCAGCAGCGCCACCTGCTGTTCTGCTACCTGCACCTGGCCGCCGAGCCCGCGCTGACCCGGCGCCTGCTCGACATCGGCCTCACCGCGGTGGCGTTCGAGTCGGTGACCGAGAACGGCATGTTGCCGCTGCTGTTGCCGATGTCGGTGATCGCCGGCCGCATCGCCATCCAGCTCGGCACCACGCTGCTGCATCGCCCGCAGGGCGGCAAGGGCAAGCTGCTCGGCGGCATGGCCTCCACCCCGCGCGGCAAGGTGGTGGTGCTCGGTGCCGGCGCCGCCGGCGGCAATGCCGCGGCGCTGGCGGCCGCCGCCGGCGCCAACGTGGTGGTGTTCGACAAGCGCCACGACCGCCTGGCCGGGATGATGGCACTGGGGTCGAACGTCACCGCGCTGTATGCCTACGAGTCGTCGGTGGCCGAGGAGGTACGCGATGCCGACGTGGTGGTCGGCGCGGTGCTGATCCCCAGCGCACGGGCGCCGCACGTGGTCACCGAGGCGATGGTGAGGACGATGGAGCCGGGTAGCGTGCTGGTGGACATCGCCATCGACCAGGGCGGCTGCTTCGAGACCTCGAAGCCGACCACTTGGGAGAACCCCACCTACGACGTGCACGGCGTCACCCACTTCGGCGTGACCAACATGCCGGGGGCGGTGCCGCAGACTTCCTCGCTGGCGATCTCCGCCGCGATCCTGCCGTACGTGCAGCGGCTGGCCGCGGGCAGCGGGTGGCGCCAGTTCGCCCCGCTGAGCAGTGGCATCAATGTCGACGGCGGCAAGCTGGTGCATCCCGCGCTGCAAGGTATGCTCTGACCTTGGCAAGCAAGAGAGGGGCACCCGGAGTGGCGCGCAGCACGAACATCAAGCAACAACCCAGGCAAGGCCTCAGCGAGGAACTGAAGCGCCGGCTGCGTGAAGCCGGGGCCCTGCTGCTGCTGCCGCTGGCGCTGTACCTGCTGGTGTGCCTGTTCAGCTACAACCCGCACGACCCCAGCTGGACCAACGCCGGTCAGCTGGAGCACGCGCGCAATTTCGGCGGCACGGTGGGGGCGTACATCGCCGACCTGCTGCGCTGGATCTTCGGCCTGGTGGCCTATTGCTTCCCGCTGCTGCTGCTGTTGCTGGGCGTGCAGGTGCTGCGCCAGCGCGGCGAGCAGGCGGTGCACCCGTGGGAGCCGGCGCTGCGCCTGATCGGCTTCGTGTTCTTCTTCATCACCGGGCCGGCGCTGCTGTACCTCAATTTCCACGACACGCCGGTACTGCCGCAGGGCGTGGGTGGGATCATCGGCGTGTGGGTGGGCAGTGCCCTGCTCAGCGCGTTCGGCGACAAGGGCGCGCCGCTGCTGTTGCTGGCGCTGTTCCTGATCGCGGTGACCCTGGCTACCGGGCTGTCCTGGTTCAAGGTGATGGACTGGATCGGGCACGGCGTGCTGAAGCTGTTCGACTGGCTCAAGGGCAAGCTGCACGAGGCGCCGCAGGCGCTGGCCGCGCGGCAGGCGCGCACCGAGCGCGAGGTGGTCAAGAAGGCCGACGCGGTGCGCCAGGCCAAGCGCGAGCCGGTGCGCATCGAGGCGCCGCCGGCGCCGGTGACCAGGAGCGAGCGGGCCCGGCTGGAAACCCAGATCCCGCTGTTCACCGGCGCCGCTGCGCCGGGCGAGCTGCCGCCGCTGTCGCTGCTGGACGAGGCGCCGCCGCAGGGGCCGGGTTACTCGGAGGAAACCCTGGAGGTGCTCTCGCGCCAGGTCGAATTCAAGCTGAAGGACTTCAAGATCGACGTGAAGGTGGTCGGCGCCTATCCGGGCCCGGTGATCACCCGCTTCGAGATGGAGCCGGCGCCGGGCATCCGCGGCTCGCAGGTGTCCAGCCTGGACAAGGACATCGCGCGCGGCCTGTCGGTGGTCAGCGTGCGCGTGGTCGACGTGATCCCCGGCAAGAGCGTGATCGGCCTGGAGATTCCCAATACCAACAAGCAGATCGTCTACCTTTCCGAAATCCTGCGCTCGGACAAGTACGACCAGACCAAGTCGCCGCTGTCGCTGGCGCTGGGCAAGGACATCGGCGGCAAGCCGGTAGTGGTCGACCTGAGCAAGATGCCGCATCTGCTGGTGGCCGGCACCACCGGTTCCGGCAAGTCGGTGGCGGTCAACGCCATGGTGCTTTCGCTGCTGTACAAGGCCAGCCCGAAAGACGTGCGGATGATCATGATCGACCCGAAGATGCTGGAGCTCTCGGTGTACGAGGGCATCCCGCACCTGCTGGCTCCGGTGGTCACCGACATGAAGGAAGCCGCCAACGCGTTGCGCTGGTGCGTGGCCGAGATGGAGCGCCGCTACAAGCTGATGGCTGCGGTGGGCGTGCGCAACCTGGCTGGCTTCAACAAGAAGGTGAAGGACGCCGAGAACGCCGGCCAGCCGCTGCTGGACCCGCTGTTCCGGCCGAACCCGGAGATGCCGAACCTCGCCGCCGAGCCGCTGGAGCCGCTGCCGTACATCGTGGTCTTCATCGACGAGTTCGCCGACATGATGATGATCGTCGGCAAGAAGGTGGAGGAACTGATCGCCCGCCTGGCGCAGAAGGCGCGCGCCGCCGGCGTGCACCTGATCCTGGCCACCCAGCGCCCGTCGGTAGACGTGATCACCGGCCTGATCAAGGCGAACATCCCCACCCGTATCGCGTTCCAGGTTTCCAGCAAGATCGACTCGCGCACGATTCTTGATCAGTCCGGGGCGGAGACGCTGCTCGGCTACGGCGACATGCTGTACCTGCCGCCGGGCACCGCCACCCCGGAACGTGTGCACGGCGCCTTCGTCGACGATCATGAAGTGCACCATGTGGTCGGCTGGCTGAAATCGCAGGGCGCGCCGAACTACGTCGAGGGAGTGCTGGAGGAAGTGCAGGCCACCGCCGACGGCAAGTTCATCAACGACGCCGGGCTGCCGCAGGACGGCGAGGAGGGCGGCGACGCCGACGCCCAGCTGTACGACAAGGCCGTGGCGGTGGTCACGCAGACGCGGCGCGCCTCGATTTCCGGCGTGCAGCGGCACCTGCGTATCGGCTACAACCGCGCCGCGCGGCTGGTGGAGCAGATGGAGCAGGATGGCGTGGTCAGCGCCCCGCAGCACAACGGCAACCGCGAAGTGCTGGCGCCGCCGCCACCAAAGAATTGAAATGAAAAACCCGTAGGAGCCCGCTGGCGGGCAATGCCTTTCGATGCACCGAAGAGCATCGCCCGCCAGCGGGCTCCTACGGTTCGGTTAAGCCAGCGCTATCCACAATTGCGACACATCACCACCTTCCGGGAATCTGATGAAACGCTTCATCCTTGCCCTGTCTGCCGTCGTGCTGACGCTGTCGCTGAACGCCGTGGCCCAGGCCGCCACCGGCCCGGCGCGCTCACGGCTGGATGCGTTCGCCACCGGCCTGCATTCGCTCACCGGCCACTTCAGCCAGACCCTGACTGACCTCAATGGCCACACCCGCAAGAACAGCTCCGGCACGCTGGCGCTGCAGGCGCCGCGCCAGTTTCGCTGGGACACCACCGCGCCGTACAAGCAGACCATCGTCGCCGACGGCAGCCGGGTGTGGATGTACGACCCGGAACTGGAGCAGGTCACCGTGCGTATCCAGTCGAGCGAGGAGGCGCACAGCCCGCTCACCGTGCTGACCGACCTCAAGCAGATGGACCGCGACTTCAAGGTGGCCGAGCGGGGCGAGCACGACGGCCTGCTCTGGCTGCGGCTCAGTTCCACGGCGAAGGATCCGCAGTTCGACTATGCCGACCTCGGCTTCGACGCGAACGGCTTGGCCCGCATGAGCTTCCGCGACCAGCTCGGTTCCACCACCGAGATCCGCTTCTCCGGCTGGCAGCGCAACGTGCCGATTGCGCCGGACACCTTCAACTTCGTGCCACCGAAGGGTGCCGACGTGATCGGCGACGCGCCGGTGATCGACGTACAGCCGCTGAAGGATTGATGCGCCAGCCCTGCGGACGAGCGAAGCCAGCTGGCTGTTTCCAGCGCACGAGCAGAACATCTTCGCGCTCACCAGTCACACATGAGGCCGCTGCCCGGGTAGCGCGGAGAAGTTATGCAGGCCGCTTGCTGGTTATCTGCAGCAGGCCCCGCATGATCGCCAGTGGCGTGGGCGGGCAGCCGGCGACCACGGCATCCACCGGAATGATGGCACTGACCGGTCCGCGGGTCGCATAGTTGGCGCCGAACAGGCCGCCGCAGGCCGCGCAGTCCCCCACGGCGAGCACCCACTTGGGATCGGGCATCGCTTCATAGGTTTGCCTGAGTGCGTCTTCCATATTGACCGAGACCGGTCCGGTGACCAGCAGCAGGTCGGCATGGCGCGGACTGGCCACAAACCGGATGCCGGCGCCTTCCAGGTTGTAGTAGGCGTTGCTCAGCGCGTGGATTTCGAGCTCGCAACCATTGCAGGAGCCGGCGTCGACATGGCGAATGCACAAGGCGCGCCCGAACACCGCGTGCAGCTCACGCTGGATTGCAGTGGACGCCGTCTCGTCGGTATCCGGCACCGGATACGGCTCGCTCAGGCGGCCGGTTCGACGAATGCGTGAAAGGATATCGAACATGCGCGCTTACCCGTCGTGCCCGCTGTAGGAAAGGTTGAAGGATTTGTTGATCAGCGGGAAGTCCGCCACGATGTTGCCCAGAATGGCGACTTCGAGCAGCGGCCAGTTCTGCCACGAGGGATCATGCGCGCGGCAGCGCCGGATGCCACCGGCGGGGCCGGTTTCCAGCGCCAGCATGACCGGGCCGCGCCAGCCTTCGATCAGGCCGATGCCGAGCTGGCCGGCGGGCGCCACCGGCACGTCGCAGGCCAGCTCACCGGCTGGCAGCGCCTGCAGCCATTGCCGGCACAGCCGCAGTGATTGCAGCGTCTCCTCGAAGCGTACCTGCACGCGCGCCGCCACATCACCTTCGGTGCTGGTGGCCAGTGCCGGCGACGAATGATCGTACGGCGACCATGGCTGGTCCACGCGCAGGTCGCGGGCGACGCCGGAAGCACGTCCGGCCAGGCCTATCGCTCCCAATGCAGCAGCCTGGGCGGGGGTCAAGCGGCCGGCACCAAGGAAACGATCCTGCAGGCCTTCGTGGCGAGCGTAGATTCCGCGCAGCTCGCCTACCGCGTGTTCCAGTGCCGCGATCTCGTCGAGCATGCCCGGCAGCGCGCGTGCCGGCAGGTCGCTGGCGACGCCGCCGGGTACCACAAAATCAAACAGGTAGCGTTGGCCGAACAGCTCCGCGTTGTGCCGCAAAAGCTGCTCTTTCAGGCTCGAAAACTGGGTCTGGCCGAAGGCAAAGCCGACATCGTTGGCCAGTCCGCCAAGATCGCCCAGATGATTGGCGATGCGTTCGCGTTCGAGCGCCAACCCACGCAGGACGAGGGCGCGCGGCGAGGGTGTGCTGGCGGTGATCGATTCCAGCGCGGCGCAATACGCCCAGCTGAAAGCCACCGTCGAATCGCCGCAGATATGGGCGGCCAGGCGGTGGGCGTCGCGCTGGGCCAGTGCCTCGAAGCGCTTGGCGATGCCCTTGTGCGTGTAACCGAGGCGAACCTCCAGGCGCAGCACCTTTTCGCCTACCACGGCCAGCTGGAAACGCCCCGGCTCGATGGTGCCGGCATGCACCGGACCGGCGGTCATCTCGTGCACGCCGTCACCGCTGACCGGGATGAATGGATACGGCGAGCTGGTCACTGGCCAGGTCTGGGTCGCCGCGACGTCGCGACGCAATGGGAACACACCTTCCGGCCAGCCGCCGTGGCGCAACCACGGCCGTGTATCGCCGGCGTCGGCGCGGATGCCGAGCAGATCGTAGGTTGCGCGCTGCAGCCGCCCGGCCACTGGAAAGCGTGTGGCCAGCGAGGGGTAGATGGCCTGGTCGGCGGGCATCGCGTGCTCCACCACGACCAGCCGATCGCGCAGCAGGTAGGCCGCGTGCACGCGCAGGCACTGGTCGCGATCACGATCATCGCTGCCCCACAGCGACAGCAGGTCCGCACCTGCCTCGCGCATCGCATCCGCGGCCTCGCACCAGCGAGCGGCATCGACCTGTACGCGGCAGGCCGCCACGTTGGAGGGCAAGGGCACGCATTCGGTGTCGAGAAAGTCAGGCCACATGGGATTCATCCGATCAGGCTCGCGGCGAGCCGATACCACTGGGCCAGGGCCGGCGGTATGTACAGGCCGAGCATCAGCACGATCGACAGGTGCACAAACACAGGCACCAGTGCCGGCGGGTGCGGCAGGCGCCGTGCATCCGTTTCGCCGAATACCATCGGCTGCACCTTGAAGAAGATCGCGGCGAATGCCACGGCCAGGGCGATGAGCAGGAACGGTGTCGCCCACGGATGGTCGCGCATGGCCGTGATCAGGACCATGTATTCACTGGTGAATACGCCGAATGGCGGGGTGCCGAGGATCGCCAGCGAGCCCAGCATCAATCCCCAGCCGACGGTGGGACTCACCGCCAGCAGGCCGCGGATGCCGTCGATGCGCTGGGTGCCCGCGATCTGCGAGGCATGGCCAGCGGCGAAGAAGATCGCCGACTTGGTCAACGAGTGCACCGTCATGTGCAGCAGTGCGGCGAAATTTGCCAGCGGCCCGCCCATGCCGAACGCAAAGGTGATGATGCCCATGTGCTCGATCGAGGAGTAGCCAAACAGGCGCTTGATGTCGCGTTGACGCCACAGCAGGAACGCCGCCAGCACCGTCGAGAACAAACCGAACGCCATCAGCATGCGTCCGGGCAGCGCCGAGTGCATCGCGCCGGCCGCAAGGATCTTGCAACGGACCACGGCGTACATCGCCACGTTGAGCAGCAGCCCCGACAGCACCGCCGAGACCGGGGTGGGACCCTCCGCGTGGGCATCGGGCAGCCAGTTGTGCAGGGGGGCGAGACCGACCTTGGTGCCGTAGCCGACCAGCAGGAAGACGAACGCGAGCCCGATCACCGTCGGATCGAGCTGCCCTTTCGCCGCGTTGAGGTGGGTCCACAACAGCGCTCGCATGCCCTCGCCACCGAGCAGCCGCTCCGCCGCGAAGTACAACAGGATCGTGCCGAACAGCGCCAGCGCGATGCCGACGCCGCACAGGATGAAATATTTCCAGGCCGCCTCGATGCTGGCGCGGGTACGGTACAACGACACCAGCAGCACGGTGGACAGCGTCGCCGCCTCCATCGCGACCCACAGCAGCCCCATGTTGTTGGTCGACAGCGCCACCAGCATGGCGGCCATGAACAGCTGGTACATGCTGTGATAGAGCCGCAGGCGGTGCGTGTTGAGCCGGCCGTGATCCTGTTCGATACGCATGTAGGGGCGCGAAAACACTGCCGTGGTGAAGCCGATCAGCGCAGTCAGCGCGATCAGGAACACGTTGAACGGATCGACGAAGAACTGTTCGTGGGCCACGGTCATCGAACCCTGGCCGATGATCCTGAGTACCAGCGCCGCGGCGGCGATCAACGTCGCCAGGCTGATCACGACGTTGAGTTCGGCGGCGGAGCGCCGCGCGCCGAGCACGGCCAGCACGATCGCACCGAACAGGGGAGTACCCAGCACCCACGCAAGCTCCACGTCAGTCCTCCTTGAGTGCTTCGAGCTGATGCAGGTCGAGGCTGTCGAACTGCTCGCGGATCTGGAAGAAGAAGATGCCGAAAATGAACACGCCGACCAGCAGATCGAGCGCAATACCCAGCTCGATCACCATCGGCATGCCATAGGTCGTGCTGGTGGCGGCGAAGAACAAGCCGTTCTCCATCGACAGGAAACCGATCACCTGGGTCACCGCCTTGTGGCGGGCAATCATCATCAGGAAGGCCAGCAGGATCACCGCCATCGCAATGCCCAGCGTCTGTCGGGTGACCGTGGTGGCCAGCGAACTGATCGGCTGGGCCAGCCCGAACGCGAAGATCACCAGACCCAGCCCGACCAGCATCAGGGTGGGAATGTTCACCAGCGGATCGCTGTCGCCCTCGATGCCCAGGCGACGCATCAGCCGCAGCAGGATCCACGGCATCAGCCAGACCTTTTCGATCAGGGTCAGCGCGGCGGAGTAATACAGATGCTGCAGGTGCGCTGTGACGGCGACCAGCAGCGTGGACGCGGTCAGCACCACACCCTGCCAGGCCAGCAGCACGATCAGCCGCCGCGTCCGCCGCTGGGCGAGCATGGAGAACGAGATCATCAGCAGGCCGGCGGCGAGCACGTGCAGCAGCTGGGTGGCGAGGTTGAGTGGAGGCATCATTCAGGATTGCAGCAGAAGGTGAACGAGCAGGCCCAGCACGGCGAGCAGGAACGCCATGCTCAGGAACTCCGGCGCCCGGAAGATGCGCAGCTTGGCCGAGACCGTTTCAATCACCGCCAGCACCGCGCCGGCGACGGCCAGCTTGACCAGCAACCACACGATGGCAAGTAACAAACCCGATGGGCCGGCCGTGTGCGGCGCGATGCCCCAGGGCACGAACAGCGTGAAACCGATGCACGCATAGTTGAACAGCTTCAACCAGGACGCCCATTCGATGAGGGCCAGATGGCGCGCGGAATATTCCAGCACCATGGACTCATGGATCATGGTCACTTCAAGGTGCGTGCCGGGGTTGTCGATCGGAATACGGGCGTTCTCGGCCAGCAACACCATCACGAAAGCGACACCGGCGAAGGCCAGGCTCGGATGCAACGTCAACCCGTCAGCGTCCAGGGTGCCTTTCACGATGGTGGGCAACGCCGTGCTGCCGAACATCAGAAACGCGTTGAACAACACCATCAGCAGCGCCGGCTCGGCGAGAAATCCGATCATCATCTCGCGTCGCGCGCCCATGCTGCCGAAGACCGTGCCGATGTCCATCGCCGCCAGGGCGATGAACATGCGTGCCGTCGCGAACAGGCCGACCAACGCGATGGCGTCGGCCACCCGGGCGAGGGGCAGGTCGGTGGTCACCGAGGGAATGATCGCCGCCGCCGTGGCCATGGCGCCGAACACGGCGTAGGGCGTGGCGCGGAACAAAGGCGAGGCCTGCGTGGCCAGCGCCGCATCCTTGCGGAACAGCTTGCGTAAGGTGCGGTAGGGCAGCAGCAGGGAAGGGGCCGACCG
Source organism: Rhodanobacter thiooxydans (assembly GCF_021545845.1). Taxonomy (NCBI): domain Bacteria; kingdom Pseudomonadati; phylum Pseudomonadota; class Gammaproteobacteria; order Lysobacterales; family Rhodanobacteraceae; genus Rhodanobacter; species Rhodanobacter thiooxydans. The sequence goes on along the minus strand of NZ_CP088923.1, from coordinate 2,610,230 downwards.
ACTCTGCAGCCAGGCCCGGCATTGGGCGACCCAGCCGGCCAACAGCGGTGCCAGTGCCACGGCCAGTACCACGCCGCCGAGCTGGCTGACGGGTGCGAGCGCGTTCACAGGACGAACACCAGCAAGACGATCAGGGTCAGGAAGCTGTACATCAGATAGATAGCCAGACGGCCACGCTGCAGCATGGACAGCGCATCGGCCAGCCAGCCGACGATGCGGGCCAGCGGAAGATACAGGCCATGCCAGAAATGGTCATCGATCTGGATGCGGTAATGCGGGAACTGGTCATCCGCTGCAGGCAATTCGCGCTCGATGCGGAAAAACGGCCCGAACATGTGCCGGATCGGCTGACCGAATCCTTCGGCGGTGTCCTGCATGCGCGGGGTCAGCTCGGGGTAACCGCAATTCCATGGTGGCACCCGGCGCACACGACCGTGGTACATCCGCCGTACCAGCACGAACATCATCGCGATCACGCCGGCCATGCCCAACAGCAGCCACAGGCCATTGTAAGAAGCCTGCGCCTGCGCCACCGGAGCGATCCACCATGGCGCCGGGCCGCGCTGGATCACGGTGCCGAGCAGGGTCTGGGTCACGCCGGCGATGGCATCCAGCGCGGCTTGCGGAAACACGCCGATGAGGATGCAGCCCAACGCCAACCAGGCCAGCCCCACCCGTTCGAGCCAACCTGCATCGTGGGCCTGCATCAGTGAAGGTTCGCGTGGCTGGCCGAGAAATATGACACCGTAGAACTTGACCATCACGTAGCCGGCCAGCGCGGCGGTGAGTGCCACCACGGCCGCGCCCAGCGGCACGATCATGTTGATGAACGCATGCGGGATGGACGGCGTGGACAGGAATGCCTGCAGCAGCAGCCATTCGGAAACGAAACCGTTGAGCGGTGGCAACCCGGCGAGGGACAGGGTGCCGACCAGGGCCAGCGTGGCGACCCATGGCATCCGCCGGATCAGCCCGCCGAGTTTGCCCAGGCTACGCTCGCGGGTGGCGTGCAGCACCGAGCCGGTGGCGAGAAACAGCAGGCTCTTGAACAGTGCGTGGTTGAGTGCATGCAGCAACGCCGCGGCGAGTGCCAACGCCGCCAGCAGGCGCATGTCGAACGCGTAGCACAGCAGCGCCAGGCCAAGCGCAGCGAAGATCAGGCCGATGTTCTCGATGGAGGAATAGGCCAGCAACCGCTTCATGTCGGTCTGTACGGCAGCGAACACCGCACCGAACAGCGCCGTGACCAGTCCCACTGTCAGCGTCAGCATGCCCCACCACCATGGGCCGGCGTGGAGCAGATCGAAACTGATCCGCAACATGCCGTAGACCGCCACCTTGAGCATCAAGCCACTCATCATCGCGGACACCGGTGATGGCGCGGCCGGATGGGCTTCCGGCAGCCACACATGCAGGGGCACCAGGCCCGCCTTGGCACCGAAACCGAACAAGGCCAGCAGGAAGGCCGCCGCGGCCCAGGCCGGCGACAGGGTGGCTGCACGCATCGAGTCAAACGTCATCAGCCAGCTGCCGCCGTGCAGCACACCGAAGCAAAGCAGCAGTGCCAGTGCTCCCACGTGCGCCATCAGCAGGTACAGGAAGCCGGCGCGCTGGATCTCCGGGATACGGTGCTGGGTGGTCACCAGGAAATACGAACTGAGCGCCATCGTTTCCCACGCCACCATGAACAGATAGGCGTCATCGGCCAGCACGACCAGCGCCATGCTGGCCAGAAATACGTGGTACTGCAGGCAGAGCAGCCCCGGCGCCGTACCTTCGCCGTGCCGGAAGTAACCGGCGGCGAAGATCGAGATGCCAGCCCCCGCAGTTCCAAGCAGCAGCAAAAAGAAGCCTGACAGCGCATCCAGACGCACATGAAACGGCATGTCTGGAAGGCCGAAGGCAAGCACGCTGGTCTGCGCGGCAAAGCCCGTGCCCAGGGACACGGCGCCCATGCCGGCCACGCCCAGCGCGACCAACGCGCCCAGCGGAAACAGTGTGCGTGCGACCCAACCGATGCGATTGGACTGGACCAGGCCGAGTGCACCAATCAGCAACCACGAAGCAACCAGACCCAGCAACGCGGTCAGTGTTGTGGTTGCCGTCAGTGCACTTACCCCATGCATACGGTGGACTCGAGCAGGTCGCTGGCTGAGCGGCTGTTGAGCGGTACCGGCTGAACGTTTGTCATGATAATTTTATTATCATAAGATGATGGTTCAGTGTACAGCCGATGATACTCGCATGCCAACAGAAAGCCGTACGGCCCGCCTGACTGTCCTGATCGATCCACGCAAGAAGGCGGTGTTCGAGCGCTTGTGTGCGGGAGATGACACCACGCCGTCGCAGGTGGTGCGTCAGCTGATCCGGGACTATATCGAGCAGAAGTCCGGACACTCCTGGCAAAGCGAGTACGACCTTGCTGAAAAGACCGCGACTGCAGCCAAAAGGTCGCGGACGCGCTAGCGGCTGCCAGCGTCACCTGTCCATGCTATGGCTGCATGGGATGGGCCCGGACAGGACGACGGGAAACAGCGTGGCGGCGGCCCGATCGCCGCCCGGACAAACACGGGCTTCGTTGAGCACCCGAGGTGGGCTGCATCGAGCTGGACAAGGCAGCCCTTATGCGGGCACGCATACCATGTCAGGAGTCAGCCGCCCGGACGGACCTGTTGTGGTGGTTCAACGTGCCGGCTTGTCGCACTGAGCGGCTGTGTCAAATCTGTCAGCAGCACAACAGGTGCTGCCGCTGCCGGATGCCGGTCGGCCTTCAGGGCCCTATCTGGCTCCGCTAGGGATCGGGTTACGGAACGGCATGGCCAACACCTGCAGCGGCATGGTGTTCCGCACCACCATGTCCTGGCCGCGCTCACCGGACTGTGTGGCGTGGGCTACGGCATCTACCGCCAGTACACGATGACGGTGGGAATCCGCTCCGACTAAGTGTGACCGCCGCGCGGGGCGCGGCGGTCGTCGACCCGGCACGCGGCAGCGTGGCCCCGATAGCCGCCTGGCCACGCCATGGGGCAGCAGCGGCATGACGTATCATACGGGCATGCCCCGTCCCGTCCCCACACCCGGCGCCGGCCTGTTCGCCGAACCCGATGCGCTCAAGCCGCTGGCCGAACGCATGCGCCCGCGCAGCCTCGACGAGATCGTCGGCCAGCAGCGCCTGGTCGGCCCGGACAAGGCACTGCGCCGCGCGCTGGAGGCCGGCAAGATCCACTCGATGGTGCTGTGGGGGCCGCCCGGCTGCGGCAAGACTACGCTGGCGCTGCTGGTGGCGCGCTACGCCGACGCGGATTTCCGCGCGATTTCCGCCGTGCTGTCCGGCCTGCCGGACGTGCGCAAGGCGCTGGCCGAGGCCGAGCTGAACTTCACGCAAGGGCGGCGCACGGTGCTGTTCGTCGACGAGGTGCACCGCTTCAACAAGACCCAGCAGGACGCATTCCTGCCGCACATCGAGCGCGGCGTGATCATCTTCATCGGCGCCACCACCGAGAACCCCTCGTTCGAGCTGAACTCCGCGCTGCTCTCGCGCTGCCGCGTGCATGTGCTGGAGCCGGTGTCCACCGGCGACATCATCGCGGCGCTGAAGCGCGCACTGGTGGACGACGAACGCGGCCTCGGCGCGCTGCAGCTGCAGGTGAGCGAGGAGGCGCTGGACTCGATCGCCCAGGCCGCCGATGGCGACGTGCGCCGTGCGCTGACCCTGCTGGAAATCGCCGCCGAGCTGGCCGAAGACCGCCGCATCGACGAAGCGACCCTGACCCAGGTACTGGCCGACCGCACCCGTCGCTTCGACAAGCAGGGCGAGCAGTTCTACGACCAGATCTCGGCGTTGCACAAGTCGGTGCGCTCGTCCGATCCCGACGCGGCGGTGTACTGGCTGTGCCGCATGCTCGATGGTGGCGTCGACCCCCTGTACCTGGCCCGGCGCATGACCCGCATGGCGGTGGAGGACGTCGGCCTGGCCGAGCCGCGCGCCTGGCGCATGGCGCTGGATGCGTGGGATACCTACGAGCGCCTGGGCAGCCCCGAGGGCGAGCTGGGCCTGGCCCAGCTGGCGATCTGGCTGGCTGTCGCGCCGAAGAGCAACGCCGCCTACATGGCCTACAACAAGGCCCGCGATGCGGTGCGCCAGGGCGGCACGCTGGAGGTGCCGATGCACCTGCGCAACGCGCCCACCAAATTGATGAAGGGCCTCGGCTACGGCAAGGGCTACCAGTACGACCACGACGCCGAAGGCGGCATCGCGCTGGACCAGCAATGCCTGCCCGACGCGCTGGCCGGCAGCATCTTCTACGAACCGGTCGAGCGCGGCCTGGAGCTGCAGCTGCGCGAAAAGCTGCTGGCCCTGCGCGCCGCCCGCAAGAAAGTCCGCAAAGCGTAGGAGCCCGCTTGCGGGCGATGCTCTCTCCAGGCGGCAGTGCTGCACACCGCTCGTCGCCGCCATGGCTTGGTGGCTGGGTCGCAGTGCGCGCAGGCTGGCCAGCTGAACCGGCCGCCTTGCTCCCTCCCCTGCGTGCAGCAGGGGAGGGCCGGGGAGGGGTGAAGCTCCCCACGCTACCCGAGAGTCGCATTGCGGCCACCACCACGCGGCAGCGATAATTCACGGTTCAAGCCTTCACCCGGACTTCGATCATGCTGGATCCCGCCCTGCTGCGTTCGCACCTTGCCGAAACCGCCGCGCGCCTCGCTGAAACCCGCGGCTACACGCTCGACGTGGCCGCGGTCGAGTCGCTGGAGAGCACGCGCAAGCAGCTGGCGACCGAAACGCAGGAGCTGCAGAACCTGCGCAACACGCATTCCAAGGCGATCGGCCAGGCCAAGGCGAAAGGCGAGGACACCGCAGCGTTGATGGCCGAAGTCGCCGGCATCGGCGACAAGCTCAAGGCGAATGAGCTCCAGCTTGCCGAGGTGCAGGCGAAGCTGGCCGGGGTCGCCTTGGGCATCCCGAACATCCCGCACGCCTCCGTGCCGGTCGGCAAGGACGAACACGACAATGTCGAAGTCGCCCGCTGGGGCACACCGCGCGAGTTCGCGTTCGCGGTGAAGGACCACGTCGAGCTGGGCGAGCGCCACGGCTGGCTCGACGGCGACGCCGGCGCCAAGCTGTCCGGCGCGCGCTTCACCGTGTTGCGCGGCCAGCTCGCCCATCTGCATCGCGCGCTCGGCCAGTTCATGCTGGATCTGCACACCGGCGAGCACGGCTACCTCGAATGCAACGTGCCGGTGATCGTCAACGCCGACAGCATGCAGGGCACCGGCCAGCTGCCGAAGTTCGAGGACGACCTGTTCGCCACTGAAGTCGGCGAGACGAAGCGCTACCTGATCCCCACCGCCGAAGTCCCGCTGACCAACCTGGTGCGAGACACCATCCAGGACGCCGGCGCGCTGCCGCTGCGCATGACCGCGCACACGCTGTGCTTCCGCGCCGAGGCCGGCAGCTACGGCCGCGACACCCGCGGCATGATCCGCCAGCACCAGTTCGAAAAAGTCGAGATGGTGCAGATCGCCCGCGCCGACCAGTCGCATGCGCAACTGGAGGAAATGGTCAGCCACGCCGAGAAGGTGCTGCAGAAACTCGGCCTGCCGTACCGCAAGGTGCTGTTGTGCAGCGGCGACATGGGCTTCACCGCCGTCAAGACCTACGACCTCGAAGTGTGGCTGCCCAGCCAGCAGACCTACCGCGAGATCTCCAGCTGCTCCAACTGCGAAGACTTCCAGGCGCGCCGCCTGCAGGCCCGCGTGCGCAACCCGGATACCGGCAAGCCCGAGCTGGTGCACACGCTCAACGGCTCCGGCCTTGCCATCGGCCGCACCCTGATCGCGGTGATGGAGAACTATCAGAACGCCGACGGCTCGATCGACGTGCCCGAGGTGCTGCGCCCGTACCTGGCCGGTCTGGACAGCATCACGTGAACACGCCGGCATCCGGGCAAGGCCACTGGGGCAGGGTGGAGTTCTACACCAGCTTCTTCCTGCTGGCAGTGCTGGCCACGGTGATCGGCATGCGCCTCGGCTTCGACGGCGTATGGCGGATGCCGGTGCTGGATCTCGACCTGTCCGTGGTAGCCATGGCGCTGGTGCTCGCCAGCTTCTGGTTCGCCCGCCACAGCCGCCGCCGGCGCCTCGCCATCGTCGCCTTCGCCAGCGCCACCCAACTGGTGCCGATGGTCGTGCGCGAACCGATACTGCTGGTGCCGCTGCTTGGTGCGCTGATTCCGGTAGCGATCCTGGTGGTTTGCCTGGTGGCGCTGTCGAAGAAGGGCAGCAGCGGCCGTCCGTCGCAGGGTTCCTGATAGACTCATCGCGTCGTCGGCAGTGCAAGGCTGCCATGCAAGGTTCTACGGAGAGATGGCCGAGCGGTTTAAGGCACCGGTCTTGAAAACCGGCGAAGGGTCAAACCTTCCGTGGGTTCGAATCCCACTCTCTCCGCCAGTACTGCAAAGCCCCTGTTCTTACAGGGGTTTTTGCTTTTCTGAGGATGGGCTTGTCGCTCCACATATCGCTCCACAGCGAGCCGATATGCGCATCCCGAACTACTTGCGCCTTGCACCCTCAGGCATCTGGCATTTTCGCCAAAGAATTCCATCACGTCAGACCCGCAAGACGGATAAGACTGAAATCACCAAGAGTCTTGGAACACGTGACCTCCTGACCGCGCAGCAACGTGCGTTGAACCTTGTCCAGGCGTATGCTCGGACCTTCACACAGGTTGGGGGACTGAGTGTGTCCGTAGCTATGGATGGCGTACCTTCTGTTGAGGAAATCGCCAGGGCGATTGCCTTGGGGTACAAGGTCATCCGTCACCTGGATGGCAGGGTCGAAATTGAGGCCAACGGCAAAACAGACCATGGTTTTGCCATGGATGCGGTCGACCATATCGGACGGCTGGATCAAGAGCCGTACCACCAAGAATTCATGCAGGCAGCTCGTGTTGCTGCATCTTCTGCTCCTACCCCCGACCCTGCATCGAAGATTCCAAGCGTTGCCATTGGCAAGGCTGTGGCCCTGTGGCTGGCGGAGATCAAACCTTCGACCAAGGCCAAGACTTTCAAAATAAAAACAACAGCGGTCGAGGGATTCGCCAAGCACTATGGTGAGAAGAATCCCTTGAAGGATGCGGGTCGCATTGATGTTGGTGCTTGGGTCATGGCACTTCGGGCCGGCAAGCTCGAAACCCCAACCATCGTGAACAAGTGCAGCTACTTGCGCGGTTTCTTCGACTGGGCCAAGGCCCGTGGGTATTACCCGCCCTTTGCCAAGGATGAGAACCCTGCGGCAGGCCAAGTCGTCTATGGCCCACGTGAGAAGCGCAAGCGTCGTGCCCTTGGGTTCAAGCCTTTCACCAACGAACAGATCCAGGCCTTGTATTCACCGACCGCCCTAGAGGGTCTCAGTGAGGCGGCACGGTGGGGTGCTTGGGTAGGTCTGTATACGGGTGCCCGTGTGGCCGAAGTTGGGCAACTGACCTTGGCTGACTTCGTAGAGGTCGATGGGATTCCATGCATTCGCATCACCAACGAAGGGGAATGCCAGTCGGTGAAGTCCGAAGTCAGCATCCGAACGATTCCGGTTCACCCGAAGCTGATTGAGCTGGGTCTATTGAAGCGCGTGTCTGATCTGCGCAAGGCAGAGGAGAAGCGACTGTTCCCGAAGGTGAAGGTCGATGGAGTCAACGGGCCTGGGAACTGGCTCAGCAAAGCTTTCAGTCGTCATGTGCTGGCGACAGTTGGTAAGCCGGAGAAGGGCAAGCTTGGCTTCCACTCGTTGCGCAAGACCGTGGTGCAGGGGTTACAGAGTGCTGGGGTGACCGCTGAGCTTCGTGCTGCGTATGTAGGGCATGAGCTGGATGATGAGCACCATGGTGCTTACAGCAGGGCTCCGACTATGCGGGAACTGCTGGATGCGGTTGAGAAATTGGATTGGGGCGTGAGGTAATAGGTGGAGCTGCTGAACTCGTGGCTCGTGTTCAATTTTGACAATTAAGGTGGGGCAAATGGATATTGTTGCTGTCATTAACTATAAGGGTGGGGTTGGCAAAACCACCGTAACCTCAAATATCGCAGGAGAGCTTGCCTTTCGTGGCAAAAAAGTCCTGTTGATCGATACTGATGCTCAGGCAAGCTTGACTTTCTCTTTTATCACTCCTGACGAATGGGACGAGGATTACAAATCCCACAAGACAATCAAGACTTGGTTTGATGCCATAAGTGGCGGTCACAATCCGAGGGATTTGAAGGAGTTCATTATCTCGCCTGCCAAGGTAAATGGATATCTCTCAAGAAAGGATACGGGTGGTCGGATAGATTTGATTTGCTCTCATCTTGGTCTAATCAATGTTGACCTTGAGTTGGCGACCCTGCTTGGTGGGGCCAATCTGCAACAATCAAAGCGCAATTACATCAAAGTGCACGGAAAGCTCAGAAGGGCGATTAGGGATCTGATCGATGAGGCGGACTATGACATTGTTCTTATTGATTGTCCTCCCAACTTCAATATCGTTACTAAAAATGCAATTATTGCCAGCGAAAAAATTCTGATTCCCGCAAAGCCTGACTACCTGTCTACGCTGGGCATCGATTATTTGCAGCGAAGTGTTAATGATCTCGTGAAGGAATTTAACGAATACGCGGCGCTTGACGAGGATGAGGATGAAATTGATCCTTCTATCCTTGGTGTCCTGTTTACAATGATTCAGATCACGAGTGGCCAGCCCATTTCGGCGCAGCGGCAATTTATTGCGCAAACTAAGCGGCTTGGTGTTCATGTTATGAATACGTACTTCAGGGAGAATAAGACCATATTTGCCAGCGCGCCTCAGGAGCTCATTCCAGTTGTCCTGAATGCTTATTCAAACAACACGCATTCAGATGTAGTGAAGGAGATTGAGGGTGTGGTTCGTGAATTCCAGTCGCTACTCTGAGGTATAAGAATGGACAAGTCGCAGAAAGCATTGGCCCTTATCCTTAATAAAGTTCTTTCAGGAGTGATGAACCTATCGAGCGAAGATATCGATAAGTTATCTGACAAGGGCTATGACATAGATCTCAGGGTTGTGCGCAAACGCACTAAGGATGAGGTGGAGCAAGTTCCGTTTGAAGATTTTAAAGCACTTGTTGAAAAACTAACTTCATTTAGTAGTCGCGATGAAGCCTCAGATTTTCTATTGCGAACCTTTGAGACCAAGAAGCCCGTCGAACAACTGGCTAGATCTTTGGATATACCCATCCTTAAACAGGATAAAGTTGAAACTCTCCGAGACAAGATCATTGAGGCGACGGTTGGTGCGCGAATTCGATCTGAGGCTATCAAGGGTAAGGCTTAATCTCAAAGCTCCCTTTCCACAAACGGGGTCAGGTTCACTTTCCCGAACCCGCCTCGCTTTGAATTGTTTCCCTGCGCCGTTTCCGCCAGCCTAATCATTCTGCTTTTGTTGCCCCCGGTGGATAGACGCCGGCGAGTCGCGCGATGAGGATGGCGACGACGAATAGCGATTCGGCGATCTGCTCTACCGTACAGATGCCGCCCACCTGCCAGAAAAGGTGTCTGTCAAACCCGGGCGTCAGGGGCAGTTTTGGCTTCGAAGTGCCACACGCGACTCCTCCAGTGTCGACCGAAGAGGCCCCGCTTGCGGGGCCTCTTCATTTGTGGCGAACGCCACCACCGGGACCATCGCAGATGAATCCCTCGCTCCGGCAGCCGCGTCGCGCACGCCGGGTTCCTCGACGTGCATTCCGGCCCATGCTTCCCCCCGTTTCACGCCCGCTAACATGCGGCGGACTTTCCTGCAGCAGGTGGAAGCATGGTGTCGACGTACGCGGGCTCTGCGCAGCCGCATCCGCCGATTGGCGCGTTGCTGCGCGAGTGGCGCACCACTCGGCGCATGAGCCAGCTCGAGCTGGCGCTGGAAGCGGGCATCTCTGCCCGGCACCTGAGCTATGTCTAAACGGGGAAGGCGCGCGCCAGCCGCGACTTGATCGGCCGGCTGGCGGATGTGTTCGCCATGCCGCTGCGCGAGCGCAACACGCTGCTGCTGGCCGCTGGCTACGCGCCGCAGTATCAGGAGAACGCACTGGCGGCGCCGGCGCTGGAGCGGATGCGGCAGGCGATCGAGTTGATCATCGCGCACCAGGAGCCTTACCCCGCCTTCGTCATCGACCGGCAATGGAACGTGCTGATGGCCAACGGGGCGGCGACGCGGGTCAATCGCCTGCTGATGGACGGTCGCGAGAGCCGGCATGCCAACCTGCTACACCAGGTGTTCGATCCGGACGACTTCCGTTCGGTGATCGTCAACTGGCCGGAGGTGGCGGAAAAGTTCATTCGCCACGTCCATGAGCAGCTCGCTGCCGTGCCAAGCGATCGCACGCTGCAGGATCTGCTGGCCGACGTGCTGGCCTATCGCGACGTACCCGCGCACTGGCGCTTCCGCGATCTGCAGGGCATGCCGGCGCCGGTGCTCACGCTGGTATTCCGCAGCCGGCTGGGCGAGCTGCGTTTCTTCGAGACCATCACGACGTTCTCGATGCCGCGCGACGTGACGCTGGACGAACTGCGCATCGAATGCGCGTTTCCCGCCGACGATCACACCGCAGCGGTCTGTGCCGGGCTGGCGGCATCGGCCTGATGCGGGCATGACCTGACAGGTGATTGAGTGCGCCGGTGGACTGAGTGGTCGGCCCGCGGGCATCCGGGACGCAAGGCGGCGGACGTCGGGAACCATGATGGACTCGGATCCGCTTTCCAGCCCGTCCTGCGTTTCGGGCTGTTTGCCCACGCCATTCCCTGCCGGCCCGATCATTCCGTCGTGTTGCCCCCCGGCGGACAGACACCGCCAAGCCGCGCGATGAGGATGGCGACGAACGGCGATCCGGTGTCCGCCCGACGGTAGCGATGCCACGTGCCTGGCGGCTGGGCGGGGCACGGTCGTCGAATCCCGGTGAGCCTGCCAGGATGCGCCCACTTGACCGAACCCAACCCGGTGCGACGTGGTTTCCACTTGATCGCGGTCAACATCGCCTCGGCGGGCGTGCACATACTGCAGCGGTCGGTATGGAAGGCACGGACATGGGCAGGCTGGAAAGCCGGGGCAGCCGGCGGCGCATGGGGCATCGGGGTGCCTGCGCGGCTCGGCGGGTGGGGAAGGGCGCGTTGGGGGTGTCAAGGTGAAGAACATGTGCTCCTTCTGCGCCGGGCAGGCGATGGCACGACGGCGTGCCGCCGATGACCTCGGCGGCGTCCCCCTGTCATCCCCCTGCGGCCTCGCTGGCACGGCCGGCTTGGCACGTTGGCGCGCTTCCCGAAAGGCGGCGCGGCCGATGCGCATGAGCAGGGCGTCGGGTTGCATGGTTGGCTGCATGCCGATCAGCCCGGTTCGCCCCGGTTTCATCCGGGCGGGGATGGCTGAAGGTTACGTCGCCGCAGGGGCGGCGATCCGCTGCCACGCCGACGCAAGGTCAACGCCGCGCATCCGCCGGCCATCTGGCGGGCCGGCCGGCCTTGCCATTGACGAATCAGAACCCGTGACCGGCCGCGAACCGGCCACGGGTGATGACGGTACCCGCCACCGGGGGTAATCCACTCGAGGAGTCAGCCATGTTCAAGCACATCCTTCTTCCCATCGACGGTTCGGAGCTTTCGTTGCGCGCGGTCAAGCTCGGTCTCGAACTGGCGCAAACGTGCAAGGCAAAGGTTTATGCGCTGCATGTGGTGCCGCCATTCCACACCATCGCCTATATGGCCGAGATGGTGACAGCCACCGAGGCCAGCTACTCGCGGGACGCCGTTGCGCGTGCCGAACGTTATCTGGCCGAGGTGCAGCAGTTGGCCAAGGCGGCCGGCATCGAATGCGGCAGCAGCTATCTCTTCAACGACCATCCGCATGAGGCGATCGTGCAGACCGCACGGACCCAGCATTGCGACCTGGTGGTCATGGCATCGCATGGCTGGCGCGGCATGACCCGCTTGCTGCTCGGAAGCGAGACGCACAAGACGCTGCTGGAAAGCGAGGTTCCGGTACTGGTGTGCCGTTGAGCGCCGGGTGCCGGCGAACCGCGGATTGAAGGGAGGCGGCCGGTTCCGGCGAGGGTCGACCGGTCGCCACCCGGGCCGCGCCGGGGCAGGCCTCATTTCCTTTGCATCACCAACATCCCCGCCGCCATCGCGGCGGTGGCCAGCCAGCCGAACCGTTTCAGCGGCCACGGCGTGGTGAATCCACCCATGACCTTGCGCTGCGAGCCCATCGGCATCACGTGGCCAGGCCGTTGATCACGGTGCTCCCGTACCGCGCCTGGGGGAACGCCTGGAAAATGCCGGTCAGCAGGTACACGACGGCCGCGCCGAACGGCTTGTCGGGCGTCATCACCTTGGAACGTGTAGGGCATCGGGTTGCCGGTTGCGCTGACATCCAGCGCGCTGGCAAACCAGCGGCATGACCAGCACCTGCGGGCCGCCGGCCTCCAGGGTCGCCATGCTATGTTCCCGAAAGACATGGCCGACTGCATCGAGGCAGCAGCTCCGCTCGCGGCAGGCTGCCTGAGCGCATTCGATCGTTGGATACCTGCCTCTCATCACGGCGCCAGGCACCACCGATCAGCGAGGAGACCGCACAAGTGAGAACACTCGGATTGATTGGCGGCATGAGCTGGGAGTCCACCGTCTCCTACTACCGGGAGATCAACGAGGGGGTCAAACAGCAGCTCGGCGGGTTGCACTCGGCCAGGCTGCTGCTCTTCAGCGTGGACTTCCACGAGATCGAGCAATTGCAGCACGCCGGCGAGTGGGAGAAGGCTGGCGAGGTCCTGGCGCAAGCCGCATCTGCACTGGAGCGGGCGGGAGCCGAAGGCCTGGTGATCTGCACCAACACCATGCACAAGGTGGCGGCACAGGTGCAGTCGGCCGTCTCGATTCCCTTGCTGCATATCGCCGATCCCACGGCCGCAGCGATCAAGGCCGCCGGGTTGACCCGCATCGGCCTGCTGGGAACCCGCTTCACCATGGAGCAGGACTTCTATCGGAAGCGCCTGGAGAGCCATGGGCTCGAGGTACTGATTCCCGGCGAGGAGGATCGCGCCGTGGTGCACGCAGTGATCTACGACGAACTTTGCCTGGGCATCGTGCGCGAAGAGTCGCGCAAGAAATACCTGGGCATCATCGACCGCCTGGTCGGCAACGGCGCACAGGCGATCATCCTCGGGTGTACCGAGATCTCCCTGCTGATTCGGCCGACCGACACCCGCGTGCCGCTGTTCGATACCACGGCGATCCACGCGGCGGATGCCGTGCGCTGGTCGCTCGAAGGCGGGCCGATCTAGCCGGCTGCGGTTTGTCGCAACCGGAGTCATCTGGCCGGTTTCGGGAAGGCCTGACCCATCGGCTTCCTGCTCGTCATTACTTCCACCGGAAGTGCAGAGAGCCCATGAACCCCATGGGCTTTTTTGTTGCGTGATTTTTTTCGCCGCGTTGCCGATCGTCTTCGATGAGCTGGCATGCATGCGATCTTCTCCGCATCACGCGCGCGCCAATGCAGCCTTCCAGCACTGCTTCAGAACGGAGTGCGTTGCCGTTATGGCCGTCCAATTGAACCATTCCACCATTGCAAGTTCTTGCAGGGCTTTTTCGATGCAAGGGGTCGGAGTAGTTTCCGTGAAGGGGAATTTCAACGGCCATCCGGAGGGGAGACAAAATGCATAACCATGCAGGGCTCAACGTGGTGCTCTTGCGCGCCGTGCGCGCGGCGCTTGCTGCAGCAGCGCTGGTAGCGTGCGCGGCGCAGGCGCAGGATCCGGGGGCGTCGGACAGCGGGCAGGCCGCGGCCAGCCAGGCGACCACGACGCAGGGGCGCAACAACGCGGCAAAGGCCAAGTCGACCACTACCCTGCAGGAAGTCGTGGTGACCGGCACGCATCGCGCCGGCTTGTCGCCGACTGCATCCCTTTCGCCGATCGACGCGTTCAGCGGCAGCCAGATCGCGAACCAGCCATCGGCGGATCTCACCGACACGCTGACCAACATCGTGCCGTCGCTGACCACCCAGCGCTTTCCGATCGCCGACGGCACGGCGTTCGTGCGGCCGGTGTCGCTGCGCAACCTGTCGCCCGACCAGACCCTGGTGCTGGTCGACGGCGTGCGCTTCCACCGTTCGGCGCTGGTCAACCTGCAGATCGACCCGCTCGGCACCTTCAACCAGGGCGCGCAGGCGGTCGACTTCTCGGTGTTCCCGTCCAACGCGGTCGAGCGCGTGGAGGTGCTGCGCGACGGCGCCTCGGTGCTGTACGGGTCGGACGCGATCGCCGGCGTGGTCAACGTGATCCTGAAGAAGGAGCCCAAGGGCGTGACGGTCAGCGCGGAGCTGGGCAAGTACGGCAAGGGCGACGGCGAGCTGCGGCGCTACGACGCCGATGCGGGGTTCCGGCTCGGCACCGACGGCTTCGTGCACGTGAGCGCCGAGCGCGAAACCACCGACCCCACTTCGCGCGGCGTGCCGCAGGCGCGCGCGGCGGCGGTGGCGGCGGTGGTGGGCGCTAACTTGGTGCCGTACAACGGCCTGGGTCAGCGCTGGGGCGACCCCGAGACGAAGACGAACAAGCTGTTCGTCAACGCCGGTCTGCCGCTGACCAGCGACATCCAGCTGTACGGCTACGGCAACTTCATGGACAAGAAGGTGCTGTCCAGCTTCTTCTACCGCACCCCGGTGCTGGCGCCGCAGTACGGCATCGCCGGCCGCTCCACCCTGGTCAGCTACGCCAACGGCAGCTTGACGCCGGCCAACGCGCCGCAGTCGCTGGTGGACAACATCGTGGCCGGTGGCGGCAACCCGGCGAACTACCTGACGGCCAACGCCGCCAGCCCAAGCGGCTGGATGCTGCTCAATCCGATCTACACGCAGTTCCCCGGCGGCTACAGCCCGCTGTTCGGCGCCGACATCGCCGATCACCAAGTGGTCGGCGGCGTGCGTGGCGGCGCCCAGGGCAACCTGCAGTGGGACGTGCATTACCGCAACGGCAGCAATGAGGTCGACTACCGCCTGCAGGGTTCGATCAACCCGAGCCTGGGCAACCTGTCGCCCACCACCTTTCGTCCCGGCAAGCTGACCCAGCGCGAGCAGGGCGCCGGCGCGGATTTCGTCCGTTCGTTCGACGACTCGCCGCTCACGCTAGCCTTCGGCGCGCAGTGGCGCCAGGAAACCTACATTATCCATCGGGGCGACGCCGGCTCGACCGAGGTGGGGCCGACCGCCTCGGTGTTCGGCGTGGGCTCGGATGCCTTCCAGGGCTTTCCGGCCAATGCGGCAGGGCGCTTCACGCAGAACAGCGACTCGGCCTACTTCGACGCCGAAACGAACCTCACCGACAAGTGGTCGGGCGCGGCGGCAGTGCGCTACGAGCATGCGAACGGCTACGGCTCCAAGGTGGTGTATAAACTTTCCAGCCGCTACGCGTTCACCGACACGTTCGCGCTGCGCGGCACGTTCAACACCGGCTTCCGCACGCCGACCCCCGGCCAGGCGAACACGCTCAACGTCACCACCACGGCGACCGCCCAGGGCGGCCTGGTTCCCAGCGGCACCTATCCGGTGAACAACCCGGTGGCGCGCGCGCTGGGTTCGACGCCGCTGCGGACCGAAACGTCGAAGAGCCTGTCTGTCGGCGCGGTGTGGACGCCGACCGACAGCGTCACGACCTCCCTGGACTACTACCGGATCAAGATCCGCGACCGCATCGGCCTGGTCAGCAAGAGCGTGACCCAGTCCACCGTCGACCAGCTCGCTGCCGGCGGCTACCCGAACGCGCAGCTGCTGCTCGGCAGCGACGCCAGCTATTTCGGCAATGCGTTCGGATCCGACATCCATGGCATCGACTTCGTGCTCGACACGCGGCACCAGCTGGGCAACGGCAAGCTCAACATCGACTTCCGCTACAACCGCAACACGCAGGACGTGGTCAAGGTGAAGCCGAACACGCTCAACAACGACTTCGTGTACGACCTCGAGCACCAGGTGCCGAAGAGTCGCGCGGTGCTGAGCTTCGACTACGGCCTGAGCCAGTTCGACTTTATCGCGCGGATCAACCGCTACGGCGGCTGGAGCACCACGGTGGGCCTGTTCGGCAGCAACAACCCGCCGGACGACGTGAGCCACTACAGCGGCAAGACGCTGGTGGACCTGGAGGCGCGCTACAAGTTCAACGACACCTTCTCGGTGGCCGTCGGCGGCAACAATGTCTTCGACACCTACCCCGGCAAGGAGCAGAACGCCACGCTGCAATTCCTCGGCGTCAGGTACGCGCTCACCTCGCCGTTCGGCTTCAACGGCGCCTTCTGGTACGCGCGAGTGACGGCCAGCTTCTGACCGTCGTCGCCTTGCAGCACCGTCTCCCCGGGCGTGTCCGGGGAGACGGTCCACGCGCCGGACCGCTGCGGTATTTGGCGCAGCCTCGGGCTTACCCGTCGATCCCTGCGATCGCTCCGCTTCCGCGCATCGCTGCGCCAGCTCCGCGAATGCCGCCTGGTAGGCGTAATTCAGCCCATCGAGCAGCAGTCCGGCGGATCCGGCGAAGTCCCTGGGGCTGGCGGATAGATGGTCCAGGCGCGGGCAGCGCTTGCGCAGGTAGCCACCCACGCTGCCACCTTCGAGCAGCGTCTGGGGGATGCCGTCGCATTTGCGCAGCAGGCGCATGGCGTAGTCCTGGCAGGCCACGTCCGCATCGTGGCGAAAGCGGCTCAGCCAGGCATGCTGTGCGGGATCCTTGCTGTCCGGAAACCGGCTCGCCACGAACCAGGCTTCCTGCAGACATTCGATATCGTTGTACAAGGGGCTGAGGGCGAACACCAACTCGGTCGCCACGCGCTCCCTGCCGAGGGCGTGTTCGATGCGGCGGCGGTAGAGGCCCGCCACGCGGATCAGTGACTGGCGCGCTGGGGTTTTCCATTCGGCGATCCGCTGGTACTCGGGCAGATGACGCTCTTCGTCGAAGGCTTCCACGCGATTCAGGTGGCTCGGTATGTCATGCCGGTCCAGCGTGCCGGAGAAGGCCAGGCGCATGCGCCGTTTGTTCTCCTGTTCCGCGGCCTCCCAGTCCCGTGCGATCGCGGGCGAATCCTGGCGCAGTTCGTCGACGCAAGCCTGCCAGGACAACGGCGCCTGTGCATCCGACAACGCCAGTTGCAGCGGAAGCCAGGGGAGGCTGCGCCACTGCCGTCCACTCCATCGGCGCAGGTCGTCCACGGCGGTGGTGCGCTGCGAATGGATGTCGGTCACGGTCTGGCTGTCGCAGAGTTCGGCGGTCTGGTAGTCGACCCCCAGTTGTCGGTAGTACGCACGGGTGGCGTTTTCGCAGTGCTCGGCGAAGCGCTCGAACAGGATGGCTGCGGGTCGGTCGTCGTGGAACAGGCCGGCCGCCTGCAGGTCCTGCGCGCTGCGGATGCGTTCCAGGTCGGCCGGGTGGGTATCCCAGGAACGCGTGGTGCCGTAGCCGAGGCTGCGTTTCAGTCTTGCCCAGGTTTGCGGGTCGAACGTGGCGACGTGGGCGGCCGCGGCTTGCGGAATGTTCCGCAGCAGCTTGTGCTCGCGCCAGGTGCGGGCGTTCTGTTCGTCGATCTCGCCGAAGGCCTGGCTCAGCGCGCGCAGGCGCAGTGCGGTTTCGCGGAAGTTCTCGCTGCCGGCAAGCATCACCTCGTAGCGGTCGGCGTCGAATTCCATCTGCCGCGACAGCGAGCGCGACAGGCGGAAGCTCAGCAGAAACAGCCCGTGCAACAGCAGGCGCGAGGCCTTGATGCCGAGCTGGGTGATGAAGACCACGATCCGGATCACGGTGTCGCCGCTTTCCTCGGCCCAGCGCTGCAGGCGTTCATCCCAGGGATCGGGCTGGTGCGCACGCGCGTCCAGCCATGCATTGACGTGATTGACCAGGAAGCTGCAGCGCATGCCGAAGCGCTGGGCGAAATGGCCGAACTCGTGGGCCAGCACGCCGAGGAACTGCTGGCTGGTCAGCCCTGCCACCAGCGGCAAGCCGATGGTCAGTACCTTGCGGCCGCTGAAGAATCCGGGCCAGCCACCTTCGAAGTGCACACTGGCATTGACCTGGTTGGACATTTTCAGCGCCACCGGCGGGCGGATGCCGATGGCGCCAGTGAGTGCCTGGACGGCTTCGGTCAAGCGCGGCTCGTCGGCCGGGTCGAGTGTCAGGGAACGGTCCCTGCCGCTGCCTCCAGACAGGATGGGGCGAGCCAGCAACAGCAGCGGGATGCCGCCACTCACGCCGGGTACGCCATAGACGAGGAGCAGTGGCCAGATACCGTGCACCCGTCGGCCGATGAGCAGGTGAGCGTGGCCGAGATACCAGTACAAGGCATACCCCAGCCCGGTCACCAGAGCCAGATAGAGCAGCGGCATGAGCACGCAGCAAATCGTCACCACGCTCAGATGCATGCGGTAGAGCGGGCTCGGCCGACGCCTGGAGAATCCTTGGGCGAGGCATGGTCGCAAGCTTTCCAGCGGGTCGGCGGGTTGGGCGGGAGCAGCCGCGGGGGCCGCTTGCGTCTCCTTGCTGGCGGCCAACCCCGCCCGGGTCAGCACCTGGTGCCAGCGCTCCGCGTCCTGCGCATCCAGCCCGGCCTTGACCACGCGCTTCGCTGGCGGCAACAACGCCCGCACCTGGGCGGGGCCGAGTCCCATCTGCTGCTTGAGCGCCTCGGCAATGCTTTCAGTGGTATGGCCGGGCAGGGGGTGTCCGGAGAGTTTCACCCGATATTGCGCCATGGCAGTCCTTTGCGTGATTTCTTTCGATGCCCCGGATAATCACAAAACTGCCCGGCATCGGCAATGCGCCGGCCCGCGCTCGGCAGGGAGCGACTACACGCGGTAGTAGTCGCGATACCAGCTCACGAAGTTGGCGATGCCGGTGTCTATCGACACCTGCGGCGCGTAGCCAACCGCGCGGATCAGTTCCGACACGTCCGCCTCGGTGTCAGGAACGTCGCCGGCCTGCATGGGCAGCATCTCCATCTGCGCCTTGCGCCCCAGGCACTGCTCCAGCACCGCGATGTAGCGCATCAGCTCCACCGTTTCCGCGTTGCCGATGTTGTACAGGCGGTACGGCGCGACCCCGCTGCTGGCCGGGTCGGGTGCGTTGCCGTTCCAGTGGCTGTCCCTGGCCGGCAGTGTGTCCAGCGTGCGGATCACGCCTTCGACGATGTCGTCCACGTAGGTGAAGCTGCGCTTGTGCCGGCCATGGTTGAACACCTTGATCGGCTCCCCGGCCAGGATCGCCCTGGTGAACAGGAACAGCGCCATGTCCGGGCGTCCCCATGGCCCGTAGACCGTGAAGAAGCGCAGGCCCGTGCACGGCAGGCCGTACAGGTGCGCATAGCTGTGCGCCATCTGCTCGTTGGCCTTCTTGGTGGCGGCGTAGAGGGTCAGCGGATGTTCGGTGGGCTGATGCTCCGAGAACGGCATGGCGGTGTCGGCGCCATACACCGAACTGGTGGAGGCGAACACCAGGTGCTCCACCCCGTGCCGACGGCAACCTTCCAGCACGTGCAGAAAACCGGTGACGTTGCTGGCCACGTACGCGTGCGGGTTCTCGGCCGCATAGCGCACGCCAGCCTGCGCCGCGAGGTTGATCACGCGCTGCGGCTTGTGCGCGGCGAAGGCATTTTCCACCGCCGCGCGGTCGGCAAGATCGGCATGCACGTGCGCATAGCCGGGGTGCGCGATGAAGCGCGCCAGTCGCGCCTTCTTCAGGTTGACGTCGTAGTAGTCGTTGAGGTTGTCGAGGCCGATGACTTCGTCGCCACGTTCGAGCAATTGCAAGGCGACGTGCGAGCCGATGAAGCCGGCGGTGCCGGTGACCAGTACTTTCATGGCATGAAGTCCCGTTCAGAGGCGGCCGTCGACCGCTTCGCGCGGCAGCAGGCATTTCACGTCGTACAGCACCGAGGCGGCCTTGCCGAACGCGCGGATGCCGGCCGGGCCCATGCCGACGAATTGCTGGTGGCCAACCGCGATGATCACGGCGTCGTAACTACCGGTTTGTGGTTGGGTCAGGGGCGTGATGGCGTACTCATGCTCCGCTTCGGCGGCGTTGATCCACGGGTCGTGGACATCGACCTGGGCGTTGTAGCCGCGCAGCGCCAGCACGATGTCGACCACCCGGGTATTGCGCAGGTCCGGGCAATTCTCCTTGAATGCCAGGCCAAGGATCAGCACGCGCGCGTGCACCGGGTTGATGCCCTTGCACACCATCAGTTTGATCACTTCGCCGGCGATGTACGGACCCATGCCGTCGTTGGTGCGGCGGCCGGCGAGGATCACGTCGGAATGGTGGCCCACCTCCTGCGCCTTGTGGGTGAGGTAATACGGGTCCACGCTGATGCAATGGCCGCCGACCAGACCCGGACGGAACGGCAGGAAGTTCCACTTGGTGCCCGCCGCCTGCAGCACCTCCAGGGTGTCGATGCCGAGCTTGTTGAACAGCATGGCCAGGTCGTTGACCAGCGCGATGTTCAGGTCGCGCTGGGTGTTTTCGATCACCTTGGCTGCTTCGGCCACCTTCAGCGAACTGGCCTGGTACGTACCGGCGGTGATCACCGAGCCGTACAGGCGATCGACGAAATCGGCCGTCTCAGGCGTGGAGCCCGAGGTGACCTTGCGAATGCTGGTGACGCGATGCTGCTTGTCGCCGGGGTTGATGCGTTCGGGGCTGTAGCCGGCGAAGAAATCGCGGTTGTAGACCAGGCCCGAGCCTTTCTCCAGGATCGGCACGCACACCTCTTCCGTGCAGCCGGGATACACGGTTGATTCGTACACCACCACGTCGCCGGGCTTGAGCACCTTGGCCAGGGTTTCGCTGGCCTTGATCAGCGGTGTCAGGTCCGGGCGCTTGGCGAGGTCGATCGGCGTGGGCACGGTGACGATGTAGGTGTTGCGGTCGCGCAGATCATCCAGCTCGGCAGTGAAGCGCAGCTGCCTGGCTGCGGCCAGTTCCGCCGCATCGACTTCCAGCGTCTTGTCGTGGCCGGAAACCAGCTCGTCGATGCGGGCCTGGTTGATGTCGAAGCCGACGGTGTCGTAGTGCTTGCCGAATTCCACGGCGAGCGGCAGGCCGACATAACCCAGGCCCACGATGGCGAGCTTGGTGTTCTGGATGTTCCGCATACGGTCACCTCGGATGCTTGGGTGGGACGCGGCGCTGATGCGCGCGTCGATCCGGCAGTTGCAGCCACGACCGAGCATGCTTGTGGATCAGCGTTCAGGTAAGGTGCCAGCGACCGCGGAATCGTGGAGGCACACGTTGCACGCAAACGGACCGCAGCCATTGGAACACGGCGGCTGCGTGCCGGGCGACGGAGATCCCAACGTTTGGTCCCCTGGCAATCCTGCATTCACGCACCATCATGGCCACTCGCAGAAGGTCTGCGTACGTGGCGCGACGGAGGTTCACGCTGCGCTGGCACTGACATGGCGCCGACTATGCCAAGGTGGACTGTGCATGAATCGTGCACGCCGGCGTCCGCGAACCGGTGAGGAGCCACGAATGGGATGAGGGCAGGAGCCCGGCGGGCCGGGTGGCGTCGCCAGGGCGGCGATCCGTACGGTCAGGCGCCGAAGCGCGCGGCGTCAGCGCAGGACGTTCAGCTGGAACATCAGCCAGCCGGCGATTGCGCTCAGCGCCAGACAAAAGGTAAGCCAGAACCCTCTGGAGTTTTCCCCCCACATCCGCGGCTTGTTCTCGTCGTTTTCCATGGTCTTGAGCATTCGTGGCAAGGCAGGCGGTTCTATGGATGGGGCTGGGAAAGCCAGTATCGTGCCAAGCGAAGGATAATGCGCACATTGCCGACCGTGCCCGCACGGGCAATGTCCAGCCGCCGGGCCTGGTTGAGCCGGCCGGTATGGGTGTCGTTGCTCGCCTGCATGTCGCGCGTAAGCTTCAGCTGCTGCTGGGGGCAGGTTGTTCACCCGCTTGTCGATCCCGGCCTTCTGCCCTTCCAGCTGGCCGATCTGCTGGATCAGCGCCTTGTAGGCCGGGTGTTCGGGAGTGACCTGGCGCTGCATGTCCGCCTGTTGCAGGCGCAGCTTCTGGATGTTGGCCTCGATCGCCACTTCCTGGTCCAGCAGACTCTGGGTCTGCATGCTGATGTCGACCGGATGCGTCCGGATCTGGCAGGGGTTGAGCGCCGCTGTGGCCCGCTCCAGGTCGCAGCGCATGTTGGGCAACTGATCGCGAACGAACTTCGGGCTGTTCGCCGCTTCCGCCGAATTGCGGCCCACGTCCTGGCGCACGTAGTGTTCGCCCACCTGCCTGAGCACATCGGCTGCAAGATATGCTCACACGGAACCTGACACATCGGGGCGTTCGACCCCTGGCGTGAAAGTTCGGAAATCACAGATAGGGTTCCCAGCTACTGATGCCCTGCGTGATTATCTGGTGAACATGCTCGAATACTTTCCGTTGTTGGCGATAAGGGTCGGGAATATCTTTATCGTGCAGCCATTTGTCGAACAGATAAACCTTGCCGTGAACCTCGGGTGCAAGCCGTACCATTGCCGCCACATGGCCTTTTTCCATGCCCAGCACCAAATCGGCGCCGCGCAGAGTGGAGGGTGTCAGCTGGTGCGCGCGGTGCATGCTGCCGTCGATACCGTTCTCGGCAAGCAATTGCAGGGCCGTCGCGTCCATGGGACTGCCGACGAGCGCGCCGAGCCCGGCACTGGCGAACTCGATGTCGCGCCCTGCCATGCGCTGTCGAAACAGGTACTCGGCCACGGGGCTGCGGCAGATATTGCCCGTGCAGACGATCAGTATCCGTTTGAACACAGTGCCGACTTGCTCCCGGAGCCAGGCCAGCCGACGTCGGTTAGAACGCAAGAAAATGGCGGGCGGGTTCTTCCTGTCCCGTTTTACCGAAGGCCTGCGCCGGAAGCGCCGAAAACCGCTGTCTGACGCGGGCCAAGGTAATGGGGTCGATAGTCAGGCAAAGAAGCCTGTTGTCTGCTTTTGATTATCCAATGCCTGCAGTCGTGAAAAAGTTCGTCTAGTTGCCCTTGGGATATTGGTAACTGCCAGCGGCAGGGACCGTAACGCGGCTTTGGATCATTGTACGTACGAATTGCCTGACAGTGAATATTGACCAAACGGGCATTCAATCTGCGCAAGTAATGAAAATGT
This sequence comes from Rhodanobacter thiooxydans, assembly GCF_021545845.1. Taxonomy (NCBI): domain Bacteria; kingdom Pseudomonadati; phylum Pseudomonadota; class Gammaproteobacteria; order Lysobacterales; family Rhodanobacteraceae; genus Rhodanobacter; species Rhodanobacter thiooxydans. The sequence goes on along the minus strand of NZ_CP088923.1, from coordinate 2,587,056 downwards.
GAATGCAAATGTGAATTCAATTTTCACGCCAGTTTGTCCTGATCGTGAAGTCGAGCGCACGAAGGTGGAGCGAGTTTGTTTCCGCTGCCGAGGTGGGAACTGCGTGCGGCGAAGTCGTCCGGGAGCTGCCGCGCGCTTGGCGGCCCGTTTGGGGAACTCCTGCGTCCGTCGCTCCTGATGCCCCGATGGCTCGCCGCGGCGGGACACATCCGGCAGTGGGCGCCGCGTCGTGAGGTGGCCATGCCGTCTTCGCCGTCCATGAAGGAGTCCCTCATGAACCACAGCGTCCTCGTCACCGGCGGCGCCGGATACATCGGCAGCCATGTCGTGCAGCAGCTGGTCGCACGTGGCGAACCCGTGGTCGTCGTGGACAACCTGAGCACCGGATTCCGCGATGCGGTGCGGGGCGCCGAACTGGTGGTTGGCAATGTCGGCGACCGCGCGCTGCTCGCGCGCGTGCTGGCCGGGCATCGCGTCGATGCGGTGCTGCATTTCGCCGCGCATACGGTGGTGCCCGAATCGCTGAGCGATCCGCTCAAGTACTACGGCAACAACACCTGCAACACGCAAAGCCTGCTCGCCTGCTGCGCGGAAGCCGGCGTGGGGCACTTCATCTTTTCCTCCACCGCCGCGGTCTATGGCGTCACCGAAAGCGGCATGGCCGACGAGGACACGCCGACCCGGCCGATCAATCCCTACGGCATGTCCAAGCTGATGTCCGAGACCATGCTGCGCGACATCTGCGCCACCGGGTGCATGCAGCACGCCACGCTGCGCTACTTCAACGTGGCCGGCTGCGATCCGCAGGGCCGCATCGGGCATTCGACGCTGCATTCGACGCTGCTGATCAAGGTGGCCTGCGAGCATGCGGTAGGCAAGCGCGCCAGCGTGTCGATCTTCGGCAGCGACTACGACACGCCGGACGGCACCGGTATCCGCGACTACATCCACGTCGAGGATCTGGCCGCAGCCCACCTGCGGGCACTCGACCACCTGCGCGATGGCGGCGAGTCATTGACCCTCAACTGCGGCTACGGCCACGGCTACAGCGTGCGCGAGGTCATCGACGCCGTGCAACGCGTCGGCGGCCACCCGTTGGCGGTGATCGAGCAGCCGCGTCGTGCCGGCGACACGCCGATGCTGGTGGCGCGCAGCGACCGCCTCAAGCAGCGGCTCGACTGGCGGCCGCAGTACGACGACCTGGATTTCATCGTGCGCACGGCGCTGCTGTGGGAGCAGAAGCTCGCGCGGCAGCCGGTGACGCTGGCCTCCGGGGTGTGAATCCCGGCGCAGCCTCTCGCTGCGCGCCTGCTCCACGGTGATTGACCTGCCCAGCGGGCGATGCTTTTGAAAGGCCTCGCCCGCCAGCGGGCTCCTACGACCCGGCAGTTACTCGACCGTCACGGATTTCGCCAGGTTGCGCGGCTGGTCGACGTCGGTGCCGCGCAGCACGGCGACGTGGTAGGCGAGCAGCTGCAGCGGGATGGTGAACACGGCCGGGGCGATGAAGTTGCCGCCGGAGGCCACGCGCAGCATGCGGCCGGTGCCGGCCATGTCGTCCATGCCGGCGGCGCCGTCGGCGAACACGATCAGCTGGCCGCCGCGGGCGCGCACTTCCTGCAGGTTGGATTTCAGCTTGTCCAGCAGCGGGCCGTTCGGCGCCACCGCGATCACCGGCATGTGCTCGTCGACCAGCGCCAGCGGGCCATGCTTGAGCTCGCCGGCGGCATAGGCCTCGGCGTGGATGTAGGAGATCTCCTTGAGCTTCAGCGCGCCTTCCATCGCCACCGGGTATTGCACGCCGCGGCCGAGGAACAGCGCATGCTGGCGGTGGATGAACTCGCCGGCCAGGGCAATGATCGCCGGCTCCATCTGCAGCGTTTCCTCGATCGCCCGTGGCAGGTGCTGCAGCTCGGCGCACAGCGCGGCGTAGCGGTCGGCATCGAGGCCGTGGCGGCGGGCCAGCTCCAGCGTCAGCAGGGCGAGGCCGGCCAGCTGGGTAGTGAAGGCCTTGGTCGAGGCCACGCCGATCTCGGGGCCGGCGCGGGTCATCAGCTTGAGGTCGGCCTCGCGCACCGCCGAGGATTCGGGCACGTTGCAGATCGCCAGCGTGCCGAGGTAGCCGCGCCGGCGCGATTCGCGCATCGCCGCCAGGGTGTCGGCGGTTTCGCCGGATTGCGAGATCGCCACGAACAGCGTGCCCTCCGGCACCACCGTCTCGCGGTAGCGGTATTCGCTGGCCACCTCGACGCTGACCGGCAGCCGCGCGTATTCCTCGATCCAGTACTTGGCGACCAGGCCGGCGTGGTAGCTGGTGCCGCAGGCGACGATGTGCAGGCCGCGGGTGGCTTGCAGAAGCGCGTCGCTGTCGATGCCGAAGATGTTCGGCAGCACGCCGTGCGGGCCCAGCCGCGCCTCCAGCGTGTTGGCCACCGCCTGCGGCTGCTCGAAGATCTCCTTCTGCATGTAGTGGCGGTACTCGCCGCGTTCCACCGCGTCGGTGGACAGCTCGCTCTCGTGCACCGCGCGCTCGACCGGCGCGCCGTCCAGGCCGAACACCTGCACGCTGTCGCGGGTGATCTCCACCACGTCGCCCTCGTCCAGGTAGAGCATCTTGTGGGTGACCTGGACCAGCGCCTGCGCGTCGGAGCCGAGGAAGTTCTCGCCGATGCCCACGCCGACCAAGAGCGGCGCGCCGCGGCGCGCGCCGACCACGCGGCCGGGCTCGTCGCGGCTGAGCACGGCGATGGCGTAGGCGCCTTCCAGCTCGCGCACGGTGGCCAGCACCGCCTCGCGCAGGCTCAGGCCCTGGTCGAGGTGGCGGTCGATCAGCGCGGCCATCACCTCGGTGTCGGTGTCGGAGGTGAACACGTGGCCGGCGGCCTCCAGCTCGGCGCGCAGGCGGGCGTGGTTCTCGATGATGCCGTTGTGCACGATCGACACCCGCCCGGCGATGTGCGGGTGTGCGTTGGCCTCGTTCGGCACGCCGTGGGTGGCCCAGCGGGTGTGCGCGATGCCGGTGCCGCCGGGCAGCGGGTCGGCTAGGTACAGCGCCTCCATCTCGCGTACCTTGCCCTTGGCGCGCACGCGATGGATCGCGCCGCCGTCCAGCACGGCCACGCCGGAGGAGTCGTAGCCGCGGTATTCGAGCGCCTTCAGGCCGGCAATCAGCAGCGGAGCGACGTCTCGCTGGGCCGCGGCAGCAACAATTCCGCACATCGGGGCAGTTTCCTTGGGTGGGACAGAACCATGGCTTCGCCACGGGCGGGCGGTTGCGCGTGGCCGACATGAACGCAGGCTTTCGCGGGCCGCTCGACCCAATGACCGTTGTGTCGCCGAATGGTTCGGCCCAGCCGTTCCGTGAAGCCGCTGCGGGTAGCGGGACTGCATGCCGCCTTGCGCCGGGCCGTAGCGGCATGGATGCACACACTTCCGGTTGTGCTTCCCGGCCCGGCTGGTGCAGGTCGGCACGCATTTGGCCGTCCATCGCCGGCAGCCGTGATACTGCCGCCGATATGTACAAGTAGTGATCGACTGCTCTGGCGGAGTCTAGTTTCCCCAGGTGGCGAACATCACCGCCACGGCCGCTGCCATTGCCGCCGTGGCCAGCCAGCCGAACAGTTTCAGCGGCCACGGCATGGTGAATTCGCCCATGACCTTGTTGCTGGAGCCCATCAGCATCATCGCGACCATCAGCGGCACGGCGGCGACGCCGTTGACCACCGCACTCCAGTACAGCGCCTTGATCGGGTCGAGCGGGGTGAGGTTGAGCGCGATGCCGAGCAGGGCGGAGCCGATCAGCACGCCGTAGAAGAACCTGGCCTCGTGCGGCTTGTGTTCGAGCCCGCTGCGCTGGCCGAACGCGCCGGCGGCGGCGTAGGCGGTGGCGCCGGCGAGCACCGGCACGGCGAGCAGGCCGGTGCCGATGATGCCGGCGGCGAACAGCGCGAACGCCAGCTCGCCGGCCAGCGGACGCAGCGCTTCGGCGGCCTGGGCCGAGGACTGGATGTCGGTCTTGCCGTGCGCGTGCAGCACCACGGCGGCGGTGAGGATGATGAAGAACGCGATCAGGTTGGAGAAGATCATCCCCACCGTGGTGTCGATGCCGATCCGGCGCAGCGCGCTTGGCGCCTGTTGCGGCGCGTCCTGCAGTGGCTTGCGCTGTTTGCTCGTTTCGATCTCCTCCACTTCCTCGGAGGCCTGCCAGCAGAACAGATAAGGGCTGATGGTGGTGCCGAGCAGGGCGACCAGACCCACGGCGTAGGCGGCGTCCCAGCGGATCGGCGGCAGCACGATGCTCCTCAGCACGGCGCGCCAGGGCACGTCGATCACCAGCACGGTGACTACGTAGGCGAACAGGCTCAGGGTGAGCAGCTTGAGGATCGGCGCGTAGCGGGTGAACGGAATGAACACCTGCAGCAGCAGCGACAGCACGGCGAACAGCGCAGCGTAGAGCAGGGCCGGGCCGCCGATCAGCAGCTGCAGCGCCGCGCCCATGGCGCCGATGTCGGCCGCCAGGTTGATCACGTTGGCAACGAAGATCAGCACCAGCAGCGCATACACCAGCTTGCGCGGGTAGTGCAGGCGCATGCCGTCCACCAGGCCGTGGCCGGTGACGCGGCCGATGCCGGCGCTGATCGCCTGGATCGCGATCATCAGCGGCATGGTCAGGAACACGCACCACAGCATGCCGTAGCCGAACGCCGCGCCGACCTGCGAGTAGGTGGCGATGCCGCTGGGGTCGTCGTCGGCCGCGCCGGTGATCAGGCCGGCGCCGAGGTCTTTCCAGGGCGAGGCTTCCGGACCGCCGTCTTCGGTGTTTTCGCGTACGGCCATGCTGCTGGTTCCGCTGTGTGGTCCCGCTGTGTGGTCCCGCCCGGCGCCGCGCAAGGGTACCCGCCCGGATGATGGAACAGTCGAACCCTGGGTGTGACGAGGTGTCGCAGCGAAATTCACAAGCCGCGGTGTACATAGTGCACCGAACCGGATTCTTTGCATGCGCGGGGTTGCCTGACCATGACTACCGATGCCTTTGCCCATCCGCCGCTCGACTCCGACCAGCTGTACGGCATCGACGCCTGGTGGCGCGCCGCGAACTACCTTTCGGTCGGGCAGATCTACCTGCGCGCCAATCCGCTGCTGAAGGAGCCGCTGGCGCTGGCACACATCAAGCACATGTTGCTTGGGCACTGGGGCACCACGCCGGGGCAGAACTTCATATATGCGCACCTGAACCGGGCGATCCGGCAGTACGACCTGGACATGTTCTACATCTCCGGCCCCGGCCACGGCGGCCCCGCGGTGGTGGCGAACGCATACCTGGACGGCACCTACAGCGAGGTGTACCCGGACATCAGCCAGGACGAGGCGGGGCTGCAGCGCTTGTTCAAGCAGTTTTCCTTTCCGGGCGGGATACCCAGCCACGCCTCGCCGGAATGCCCCGGTTCGCTGCACGAGGGCGGCGAACTCGGCTACTCGCTGAGCCATGCGTTCGGCGCGGTGTTCGACAACCCCGGGCTGATCGCGGCCTGCGTGGTCGGCGACGGCGAGGCGGAAACCGGGCCGCTGGCTACCGCCTGGCATTCGAACAAGTTCCTCGACCCGGTGGGCGACGGCGCGGTGCTGCCGATCCTGCATCTGAACGGCTACAAGATCGCCAACCCCGCGGTGCTGGCGCGGATCGGCCGCGACGAGCTGGAGCCATTGCTGCGCGGCTACGGCTGGACGCCGTTTTTCGTGTCGGGCAGCGAACCGGCGGCGATGCACCAGGCGATGGCGGCGGCGCTGGACGCGGTGGTGGCGCAGATCCGGCAGATCCAGCGCGATGCGCGCGAACACGGCGTCACCGCGCGGCCGCGCTGGCCGGTGATCGTGCTCGACTCGCCCAAGGGCTGGACCGGGCCGAAGCTGGTGGACGGCAAGCCGAACGAGGGCACCTTCCGCTCGCACCAGGTGCCGCTGTCGATCTCCGCCAGCAGCCCGCCGGAGCACCTGCAGCAGCTCGAGGCATGGCTGCGCAGCTACCGGCCGGAGGAGCTGTTCGACGCACACGGCCGGCTGCGGCCGGAAATCGCCGCGCTGGCGCCCGCGGGCACGCGCCGGATGAGCGCGAACCCGCACACCAACGGCGGCCTGCTGCTGCGCGACCTGCGCCTGCCGGACTTCCGCGACTACGCGCTCGCGGTGCCGCAGCCCGGCGTGCGCGGCAGCGGCGACACCCGCGCGCTGGGGCCGTTCCTGCGCGACGTGATCCGCCTGAACGAGTCGTCGCGCAACTTCCGCGTGTTCGGCCCGGACGAGACGGTATCGAACGGCCTCAATGCGGTGTTCGAGGCCACCAACCGCCAGTGGGAGGCCCCGCTGAAGCCGAACGACGAGTTCCTCGCCACGCAGGGGCGGGTGGTGGAGATGCTCAGCGAGCACCAGTGCGAAGGCTGGCTGGAAGGCTACCTGCTGACCGGGCGGCATGGCTTGTTCAACTGCTACGAGGCGTTCATCCACATCGTCGATTCGATGTTCAACCAGCACGCCAAGTGGCTGAAGATGACCGCGGCGATCCCGTGGCGGCGCCCGCTGGCCTCGCTGAACTACCTGCTGGCCTCGCACGTGTGGCGGCAGGACCACAACGGCTTCACCCACCAGGATCCGGGTTTCATCGACCACGTGGTCAACAAGAAGGCCAGCATCGTGCGGGTGTACCTGCCGCCGGACGCGAACTGCCTGCTGTCGGTGATGGACCACTGCCTGCGCAGCCGGCATTACGTCAACGTGGTGATCGCCGGCAAGCACCCGGCGCCGCAATGGCTGGCGATGGACGCGGCGCAGCGTCACTGCAGCCTGGGCATCGGCGTCTGGCCGTGGGCCAGCAGCGACCAGCACGGCGAGCCGGACGTGGTGATGGCCTGCGCCGGCGACGTGCCCACGCTGGAGACGCTGGCGGCGGTGACGATCCTGCGGCGCTACCTGCCGGAGCTGAAGCTGCGCGTGGTCAACGTGGTCGACCTGATGAAGCTGCAGTCGCCCAGCGAGCACCCGCACGGCCTGGGCGACGACGATTTCGACCAGCTGTTCACCCGCGACAAGCCGGTGATCTTCGCCTACCACGGCTACCCGAGCCTGATCCACCGGCTCACCTACCGGCGTACCAACCACGACAACCTGCACGTGCACGGCTACCAGGAGGAGGGCACCATCACCACCGCGTTCGACATGACTGTGCTGAACGCGCTGGACCGCTTCCACCTGGTGATCGACGTGATCGACCGCGTGCCGCAGGCGGGCGAGCGGGGCATCTACCTCAAGCAGAAGCTGCTGGACAAGCTGCTCGAGCACAAGCAGTACATCGACGACAACGGCGAGGACCTGCCGGAGATCCGCAACTGGGTATGGGGCGCGCAGGACGCCGGCGTGCTCTCGTAAGAGCCCGCTGGCGGGCGATGCTGTTGTTTGGGATCTTCATCCGGAGCATCAGGGCAACAGCATCGCCCGCCAGCGGGCTCCTACAAAAACAGGCAGAAAATTCGAGTCGAAGTGCCGTTCAGCAGCGCACGAGCGCCGCAGCGGCCGTCGCGGCCACCCATTCCTCGTTGGCGGCTTCCACCACCACCTTGACCCGGCTGGCGGCGCTGGAGATGACCGGCGCGTGGGCGACATTCGCGGCCGGGTCGATCGCCACGCCGAGGAAGCCCAGGCCGGCGCAGATGCGCTCGCGGATCACCGCTAGGTGCTCGCCGATGCCGGCGGTGAAGGCCAGCATGTCCATCCCGTCCAGCGTGGCCGCCAGCGCGCCCACCTGGCGCACGATGCTGCGCACGTACAACGCCAGCGCTTCGCGCACCGGCGCTTCGCCTTCGCGCGGCAGCAACTCGCGCGGGTCGGAGGACACCCCGGAAACGCCGAGCAGGCCCGACTCGTGGTACAGCATGCGGCCCACCCGTTCGAGCGACAGCTTGCCGATCTCCATCAGGTAGATCACCGCGCCGGGGTCCAGCGCGCCGCAGCGCGTGCCCATCATCAGCCCGTCCAGCGCCGAGAAACCCATGGTGGTGGCGACGCTTTGCAGGTTGCGCATGGCGCACAGGCTGGCGCCGCTGCCCAGGTGCGCCACGATGGTGCGGCCGCGCGCGGCGTCGCCGTAGCGCTCGCCCAGCACCTGCGCCTGGTACGCGTAGGACAGGCCGTGGAAACCGTAGCGGCGCAGGCCCTGGTCCCACGCCGAGCGCGGCAGCGGCAGCATCTTCTCCACCGTCGGCATGCTCTGGTGGAAGGCGGTGTCGAAGCAGGCCACCTGCGGCAGCTGCGGTAGTTCGGTCAGCAGCGCGTCGATCGCCTCCAGCGCGAACGGCTGGTGCAGCGGCGCCAGCGGGATATAGCTTTTCAGGTCGGCCAGCACCGCGGCATCGACCTGCACCGGCTCGAAGTACTTGCTGCCACCGTGCACCACGCGGTGCGCGATCGCCACGATGCGGCGGCCGTGCAGCCGCGCCACGATGCGCTGGCGCAGGTAGGTCAGCGCGGCATGGTAGGGGTGCTCGCAGTCCAGCGTCAGCGTCTCGGCTGCGGCGCCGCTTTCGCTGAACACCGGGGTATTGCCGGTGATGCCCTCGACCTTGCCGCCCCATGTCGGCACGCGCGCCAGCGGCGTCGCGTCCGCGTCGAACAGCGCGAACTTGATGCTGGACGAACCGCAGTTCAGTACCAGGATGAGTGAGCCTGCACTGCTGTCGTTCATGGCGGGCTGAGCCGGTAACGGTGGGCCACCAGCGCGGCGAGCGCACACGAGGCGATGCGTGATTCGCGCGAATCGGCGCGGCTGGTCAGCACGATCGGCACGCGCGCACCCATCACCACTGCCGCGCTGCTCGCGCCGCCCAGGTATTCCAGTTGCTTGGCCAGCATGTTGCCGCTTTCCAGGTCGGGTACCAGCAGGATGTCGGCCAGGCCGGCCACGTTCGATTCGATGCCCTTGATCCGCGCGGCCGCGGCGGAGATCGCGTTGTCGAACGCCAGCGGCCCGTCCAGCACCGCGCCGGTGATCTGGCCGCGGTCGGCCATCTTGCACAGCGCGGCGGCGTCGAGCGTGGTCTGCATGCGCGGGTTGACCGTCTCCACCGCGGCAAGGATCGCCACTCGCGGCGTGGTCACGCCGAGGATGTGCGCCAGGTCGATCGCGTTGCGCACGATGTCGGCCTTCTCCTCCAGTGTGGGCGCGATGTTGACCGCGCCGTCGGTGATGATGAACGGGCGCGGATACGCCGGGCTGTGCATCAGGTAGCAGTGCGAGATGCGCCGCGCCGTGCGCAGGCCGGTCGCGGAAGCCACCACGGCGGCCATCAGCTCGTCGGTGTGCAGGCTGCCCTTCATCAGCGCATCGACGCGACCGCCGGCGGCCAGCTCGACCGCGCGCGCAGCGGCGGCGTGGCTGTGCGGCACGTCCTCGATGGCGATGCCGGCAAGATCGAGCCTGGCCTGGCGCGCCACCTCCGCGAGTTTCGCCTGCGGCGCCACCAGCACCGGTTCGATCAAGCCGGCCGCGCGCGCGTCCAGTGCGGCGCCGAGGCTGGTTTCGTCGCAGGGATGCACCACCGCGACGCGGATCGCACCCAGTGCCAGCGCGCGGGCCACCAGCGGGCGGCCGTCGCCGTCGGGCAGCCGCACTGCCGGCAGGCGGGTGGCAGCGTATTCGATGTGCTCGGCGGGCGCGAGCACCTCCACCGTGCCGTCGATCGCCAGCACGCCATGCTGGTTGACGCCGCGGCAGGCGAAGCGGATCTGCCGGGTGGCGGCATCCCGCGCGATCGCCTGCACCTGCACCGCCAGCGTGTCACCGATGTGCAGCGGCGCATGGAAACGCAGCGCCTGTTCCAGGCAGGTGGTGCCGGCGCCCGGCAGGCGCGTGCCCAGCGCGGTGGCAATCAGCGCCACGCCCCACATGCCGTGGCCGATCATGTCGTGGAAAGCGGGCGAGGCGGCGCATGCCGGATCCAGCCGCTGCGGATCGCCGTCGCCGTACAGGGTCGCCAGCAGCTGCACGTCGGCGGCGGTCAGCACGCGCTCGACCGTCGCGCTGTCGCCGAGGGCGATCTCGTCGAAGGTGCGGTTGCGGATCAGCGGCGCGGCAGTGTCGGGCGTGGTCTCGTCCATGCTTCGGTTCCGGTCGGTGTCGGCGGGTCCGGCGGCGCCGGTGCGGACAGCGTAGCGCCGTCGGCTCCGGCGCGTCGAAGCGGCATTCAGCCGCGCACGTCGGGAACCTCGACCGGGCCGGCGCCGGCGCTGCGTTTCAGCAGCCACGCCAGCACCGGCGGCGTCACCATCGCGGTGAGCAGCGACATCGCCACGATGATCGCGTAGATGCGGTTGTCGAACACGCCGGCGGCGAGGCCCAGCGTGGCGACCACGATGCCGACTTCGCCGCGCGGCACCATGCCGAAGCCGATGATGGTGGCGCTGCGCGTGCCCAGCGTGAGCGAGCCGAGCCAGCCGCCGACCAACTTGGAGACGATGGCGATTGCGGTGACCACGGCCAGCATCCACAACGCCTCGGCACTGGCCAGCTCGTGCAGGTCGACCTTGCTGCCGGTGACCACGAAGAAGAATGGGGTGAGCAGGGCCAGCAGCGGCTGGGTCTGCTTTTCCAGGGTGTGCTGCTGGCGGGTTTCCGAGGCGATCATGCCGGCCAGAAACGCGCCGATGATCGCGGCCAGGCCGAAGCGGGTGGACAGCCAGGCCAGACCCAGGCACAGCGCCAGCACGATCATCAGCGGCGAATGCGGGCCGAGCGGCTTGTCCAGCCAGGCGGAGTTCCAGCGCATCACCCGCGCGCCGCCCCAGCCGATCACCGCGATGAAGCCGACCGCGCCGGCCAGCACCACCAGCAGGTGCGCGGCGTCGATGCTGCCGCCGCCCTGCAGCGACACCACCACGCCGAGCAGCAGCATGGCCAGGACATCGTCGATTACCGCCGCGCCGAGGATCACCTTGCTCTCGATGCGCTGCAGCGCGTTCAGCTCCTGCAGCACGCGCGCGGTGATGCCGGCCGAGGTGGCCACGAACGCGGCCGCGACGAACAGCGAGCGGTCCCAGTCGAGGCCGTTGCCGTGCGCCCACACGCTGCCCATGCCGAACGGCACCAGCACGCCGACCACGCCGACCGTAAACGCCACCTTGCCGACCTTCTTCAGGTCCTCCAGCCGCGTTTCCAGGCCCACCGCGAACAGCAGCAGGATCACGCCGAGCTCGGCCAGCACGTCGAGCGGGGTGCCGGTGGCGATCTGTTCGGGCGTGATCCAGCCCAGCAGCGAGGGGCCGATCGCGCAGCCGGCGGCGATCTCGCCGACCACGCCGGGCAGCTTCAGCCGCTGCGCGATCTCGCCACCGACCTGGGCGGCGACGAACACGACGAACAGGGTGAACAGGATCTCGCTGGCGTGGTGCATGCGGCGCGTGCCTGGGCCTTCGACAAAGACTGCATGCTACATGCAGGTTCCCGCATCAGGCAGCGCCGCTGGTGCGTGCGGTGGCATCGGGCAACGGACGGTCGTGACGCAGCCGGCTGAACACGCTGCTGGCCGCTGCGGTGATCGCCGCCAGCAACACCATGGTCCAGCGGAACGCCACCACGTAGTCCTCGTGGGCATGTCCCTGCAGCATCGCTTCCATTAGCAAGGTAGACAGCGCGATGCCGAAGCTCATCGCCAGGTACTGCACGGTCGAGGCCATCGACGAGGCCATCGAGGCATGCCGGATGTCCAGGTCGGTGTAGATCAGCGTGTTCATGGTGGTGTACTGCAGGCCGGCGAAGCCGCCGTAGGCGAAGGTCAGCAATGCGATCACCCACACCGGTGAGCTCGGGCCGAGCAGGGCGAACGCGGCCAGCAGCGCGGCCACGATCAGCGTGTTGCCGAGCAGCAGGCGGCGGTAGCCGTAGTGCACCAGCGCCCGGTTCACTGCCCACTTCGCGATGATCGAGCCCAGCGCCTGCGGCACCATCATCAGACCGGCCATCAGCGGCGACCAGCCGCAACCGACCTGCAGGAACAGCACCAGCAGCAGGAACATGCCGGAGATGCCGAGCCGAGTGAACAGCCCGCCGGCCAGCGACACCCATACGCTGCGCACTTTCAGCAAGGTCAGGTCCGCCACCGGATGCTCGGTGTGCCGGCTGTGCCATACGTAGACTGCGCCGAGCAGCACGGCGAGCAGCGCGCACAGACCCATCCACAGCCACGGTGCCGGTGTGCTGCCGGCCAGCTCCGAGGCGGTGAGCAGCAAGGCCGAGGCGGCACCGAACAGCAGGAAGCCGGGCAGGTCGAAGCGGTTCGCGCGGTCGAGCCGGTAGTCGGGCATGTCGCGCTGGTTCATCCACACGCCGGCAAGCGCCACCGGCACGTTGATCAGGAAGATCAGCCGCCACGAGGTGAACTCCACGATCACGCCGCCCAGCAGCGGCCCCAGCACCGAGCCGAGCAGGCCGAACGTGGCCACCGTGCTCATCGCCCGCACGAACTCGCGCTTGTCGATGCTGCGCACCAGCACGTAGCGCCCCACCGGCATCAGCGCGGCGCCGCCGACCCCTTGCACCACGCGTGCGGCGACCAGCTGTGGCAGCGTCTGCGCGATGCCGCACAGCAGCGAGCCCAGGCCGAACACCATGATCGCCGCGCCGAACACCCGCCGCGTGCCGAAACGGTCGCACAGCCACGGACTGGCCGGAATCAGGATCGCCAGGGTCAGCACGTAGCTGGTCAGCGCGGTGCGCATGCCCAGCGGAGTCACCCCGAGCGCCTCGGCCATCGCCGGCACCGCGGTGTTGACCACGGTGGAATCCAGCGCCTGCATGAAGAACGCGGCGGCGACCAGCCACAGCAGGCCGCGGAAACGCTCGCGGGTGGAAATCTCGCGCAGACCAGCCGCCTCCGTCGTTGGCACGGGGGCGCCAGAGGCGACGGCGTGGGGGTCCGCGGCGGTGTGGGGAGCCATTTCCGGCATAGTAGCTGCTACGACAGCTTGCTTTTCGTCGGCGGTATCCGCACAGTGAGTCTTGTTTTACTGCCAGTCATGCCCAGATAGGCATGACGGCCATTGACAACCACACGCGCCGGGGCGGCTTCGTTCCGGCGTGTGCTTTTGTGCGGCAGGAGCCGCGAGTATCAGGAAAAGTCATGAGCAAGCCACCGATCACTGTTTCCCGCATCGACATGGAACGCATCGAAGCGTTGCTGGAACGCCTGCCGGCCGTCGAGGCCGACAAGCTCGATGCGCTGCGCGCGGAACTGGACCGTGCCGATGTGGTCGAGCCGGCAGCGATGCCGGAGCACATCGTGACGATGAACTCCACCGTCACCTTCGAGGACGAGAGCAATCGCGAAAAGCTGACCCTGACCCTGGTGTATCCGGCGGCCGCCGGTACGCCCGGCACGGTGTCGATCCTGGCGCCGGTGGGCAGCGCGTTGCTCGGGCTGGCGCAGGGCCAGCAGATCGACTGGCCCACGCCGGACGGCCGCAAGCGTCGCCTGAAGGTGCTGAAGATCGCCTACCAGCCGGAAGCGGCGGGGCACTTCCACCGCTGAGTCGCATCGCGCGCCGGTGTCGTTAAACTGCGGGGAGATCCGATGGAGACCCGCATGACCGAACGCCCGGCCCCGGCCGAGACTGTCGCCCGCGCCGCCGCGCTGCGGGCGCAGATCGAGCAGGCCAATTACCGCTATCACGTGCTCGACGACCCGGACATCACCGACGCCGAGTACGACCGGCTGATGCGCGAGCTGGAGGCGCTGGAGGCCGAATACCCCGTGCTGGCCACGGCCGATTCGCCGACGCGCAAGGTCGGCGCGCGTGCCAGCGGTGGCTTTGCCGAGGTGCGCCATGCGATCCCGATGCTGTCGCTGGGCAACGCGTTCGAGCAGGACGGCGCCAGCGATCGCGAACGCTTCCGCGAGGTGGCCGAGTTCGAGCGGCGCATCGAACAGACCACGAAACGGAGCGAACCCGTTTTCTCGGTGGAACCCAAGCTCGACGGCCTGGCGATCAGCCTGCGCTACGAGCACGGCGTGTTCGTGCAGGGCGCCACCCGCGGCGACGGCGAGACCGGCGAAGACGTGACCGCCAACCTGCGCACGGTGCGGGCGATCCCGTTGAAATTGCGCGGCAAGGGCTGGCCCGACGTGCTCGAAGTGCGCGGTGAAGTGATCATGCTGCACAAGGATTTCGAGGCGTTCAACGAACACGCGCGCAAGCACGGTGAGAAGCCGCTGGCGAACCCGCGCAACGGCGCGGCCGGTTCGCTGCGCCAGCTCGACCCGGCGGTCACCGCAAAACGGCGGCTGAGTTTCTTCGCCTACGCGGTGGGCGAGGTCGAGGGCGGCGAGCTGCCGCCGACCCATTCGGCCACGCTGCGCCAGCTGCGCGAGTGGGGCTTCCCGGTATCGCCGGAAGTGGACACCGCGCGCGGCTTCGACGGGCTGATCGCCTACTACCACCGCATCGGCGGCAAGCGCGACAGCCTGCCGTACGACATCGACGGCGTGGTCTACAAGCTGGACGACTACGCCGGCCAGCGCAAGATGGGCTTCGTCTCCCGTGCGCCGCGCTGGGCCATCGCGCACAAGTTCCCAGCACAGGAGCAGACCACCACGGTCGAGGCAATCGAGATCCAGATCGGCCGCACCGGCGCCGCCACCCCGGTGGCGCGGCTGGCGCCGGTGCAGGTGGCTGGCGTCACCGTCACCAACGCCACCTTGCACAACGCCGACCAGGTCGCCCGGCTGGACGTGCGCGTGGGCGACACGGTGATCGTGCGCCGCGCCGGCGACGTGATCCCGGAAGTGGTGCGCGTGATGATTGAGCTGCGGCCGCCGCATACGCATCCCTGGCACATGCCCGCGCGCTGCCCGGTGTGCGGCTCGGAACTGTTGCGCGAGGAAGGCGAGGCGGCTTATCGCTGCTCCGGCGGACTGATCTGCGCCGCGCAGCGCAAGGAGGCGCTGATCCACTTCGCCTCGCGCCGCGCCATGGACATCGATGGCCTGGGTGAACGCTTCGCCGAGGCGCTGGTGGAGCTGGACATCGTGCACTCGCCGGCCGACCTGTACGGCCTGGGCGTGGACGATTTCGTCGAGATGAAGCGGCGCATCGACGAGCGGAAGCCTGCCCCAGCGGAGGCTGGGGGCACCGCGCCGGAAACGGTGAAGGCCGGCAAGGTGGCGACCAAGTGGGCGGAAAACCTGGTGGCCGGGATCGAGGCCAGCAAGCACACCACGCTGGCGCGCTTCCTGTACGCGCTGGGCATCATGCACATCGGCGAGAGCACGGCGAAGACGCTGGCGGCGTGGCTGGGCCGGCTGGAGTTCGTGCGCAGCACACCGGCGGCGGTGCTGCGCGTGCTGCCGGATATCGGCAGCGAAGTGGCCACCTCGATCGCCGGCTTTTTTGCGCAAGCGGGCAACGAGCAGGTGGTCGACGCGCTGCTCGCCGCCGGCATCACCTTCAGCGACGAGGGCGCGCCGTCGCCGCTGCTGCGCGCGCGGCTGGACCTCGGCGTGTTGCTGGGCATGGCCGACATCAACAAGCTCGGCCCCAAGAGCTGCGCGCTGCTGGCGCAACACTTCCCCACGCTCGACCAGTTGCTGTCCGGCGGGCCGGCGCACTGGATCACCGCTGGCGTGCCGCAGGCCGCGGCGACCAGCCTGCAAAACCATCTCGCCGACCCGGTCGCCCTGGCCCGGTTGCGCGAGGCCGAGGCGGCGATGCAGCGCCTGCTCAGGGCGATCCCGCACTCGGCGAAAGTGGCGACGGCACCGCTGCAAGGGCAGACCTTCGTGCTCACCGGTACGCTGGCGTCGCTCAGCCGCGACGAGGCGAAAGAGCGACTCGAAGCGTTGGGCGCCAAGGTGTCCGGTTCGGTGTCGAGGAAGACCAGCGTGGTGGTCGCTGGCGAGGCGGCCGGTTCCAAGCTGGACAAGGCGCAGGAGCTTGGCGTGCCGGTGTGGGACGAGGCGCAGCTGCTGGGCCTGTTCGGCAAGCACGAGGCGGCCTGATGGGCCGTGTCCCGCTCGCCGCCCTGCAACTGCGCGCACGGCTGTACGCGCTGGTGCGCGCGTATTTTGCCGAGCAACGCGTGCTTGAGGTGGAGACGCCGATGCTTTCCGCCGCCGGCAATACCGAGCCGAACATCGAGGGCTTCAGCACGATGTTCAGCGGCCACGTCGACGCCGGCGCGCGCGAGCGCTGGCTGCGCACCTCGCCGGAGCATCCGCTGAAGCGGCTGCTTGCCGCCGGTATCGGCGACTGCTACGAGCTGGGCCGGGTGTTCCGCAACGGCGAGGCGGGCGGGCGGCACAATCCCGAGTTCACCATGCTGGAGTGGTACCGCGTCGGCTGGGACCATCGCCAGCTGATGCAGGAAACCGTCGCGCTGGTCGAGGCGGCGCTGGCGATGGTGGGGCGGCGCGCCGAGCTGGTGGTGACGAGCTACCGCCAGCTGTTCCTCGACGAGCTGGGCATCGACCCGGCGCACGCCGCCATCGACACGCTGCGCGCGCCGCTGGCCGAATCCGGCATCGATCCGGCGGGCCTGGGTCACGACGACTGGCTGGACCTGCTGATCACGCACAAGCTGCAGCCGGCGTTTCCGCGCGACCGCATCACGGTGATCCACGACTACCCGGCCAGCCAGTGCGCGCTGGCCAGGATCCGCCCCGGCGAACCGCCGCTGGCCGAGCGCTTCGAGCTGTACCTGGGCCGCTACGAACTGGCCAACGGCTACCACGAGTTGAATGACGCGGCCGAGCAGCGCGCGCGCTTCGAACGCGACAACGCCCGCCGCCGCGCACGCGGCCTGCGCGAGGTCCCGCTGGACGAGCGCCTGCTCGGCGTGCTCGACGCGCTGCCCGATTGCGCCGGCGTGGCGCTGGGTGTGGAACGCCTGCTGATGTGCCTGGCCGACACCGACGCGATCGCCGACGTGCTGGCGTTCGCGTTTTCCGAAGCCTGATGCGGCTGCCCGAAACCCGCGGCCCCGAGGTCGGGAGGGGCCGCGGCATGATCGCTGACGATCTTCCGGAAGGTGGCTACGGCGCGATGAAGCGCATCGCTAGTGCGCGACGCTCCAGCAGGCCCACTGCAGGCTGGTCCTGCAGGCGCAGGTCGTGCAGTTCGTACGGCGCGCCAACCCCCTGCAGGCTGGCCGGGTCGTAGTGCAGGGTGAGCCGGCCGTCGCCGGCCGGCAGCCACGCCGCCGACTGCGCGAACCCGGCCGGCACCATCGAGCCATCGGCGCCGCGCCCGTACAGCACGGCGGAGACCGCGTAGCGGCTGGCCGTTTGCGCGGTCAGACCCAGTGTGATGTCGATGCCCCGGTCGACGGCGCGGGCGGTGTCGGCCAACCCGCTGAGGCGGGCTACCGGTGCGGCCGCGGCGAACACGGTGGTGGTATCGCGGCGGATCTCGTTGCCGGCGGCGTCCCTGCCTGTGGTGAAGCTGTGTACTTCCCAAAGTCCCGGCGTGGTCGGGATGCTGCGCGGGCGGACATCGACGGTGAAGCTTCCATCGGCCTGGCGGCGGAAGTTCAGCGGCGTGCTGCTGCCGTCGGGCGCGCGCAACAGGCCGCCGACCGAACCCAGCGGCATGTCGCGGCCCTGATCGTGCAGCGCCACGCGCACCTGCACGCCGCGCCCCAGCAGCAGATCGTCGCGGTCGGCTTTCGCGGTGACGGTGAACGGGCTCTGCGGCTCGTACACGTGCACCACGTAGCGGCCGCTGGCTGCCGGCACCCGCAAGGTGGCGACGCCGCTGCCGAGTTCGGGCCTGAGCTGCATGGCCATCGACGCGGCCGGCACGTCCATGCCGGCGGCGTGCAGGGCGATGGCATCGACAACCTGGCGGCTGGCGGTATTTGCGTTCAGCGACTGGCGTCCCAGTTGCAGGTGCACGCCAGCCGGATCCAGCTTGCCGACCGCGGCGTCGCCGGGGCTGAGCCGGATGATGGCACCAGGTGCGCTCAGTGGCAGCGGCAGACCTTGCTGCAGTTCGCTGGCCGAAACGTCGCGCCAGTACTCGCGGCTGCTGCGCGCGAATGGTTGCGGCTGTGGTTGCAACGCGACGTCGTGCGGCAGCGGCCAGTTCACGCTGAGCGGGGCGTGTTCCACATGCATCTGCGGCGTCGCCGCCATCGCCTGCACGGACTGGGGCATGGCAACGCGTGCCTGCAACACGGTCGGCACCATGTCGCCTTGCTGCGGTGGCAGCAGGGCCTGGGTGCCGGCCGTCGCCGGCGCGGCGAGGCAGATCGCCAGCAGGGCGCTGGCAAGAATGCTTGGCTTCATGGCGATCATCCCCTGACGTCGTTGGCGAGAATGGATTCGAGGCCAAAGCAGGCGCGCCGGCTCTGGTTGTGGTTCAGCACGGAGCCGCCGGTCTGCTGCGTGTCGCGGAACCACACCGTACCGGCGGCGGACGCGCTGGAGCACTCGATGAAGCCATCCGAGCAGCTGTTCAGCCAGTTCTGGGTGAGCTCCAGCCCCACGCTTTGCGCATAGCCGCCGCAATAGGCCTGGCTGCTCCAGAAGCCGGACACCACGTCGGTGCCGACTACCGCGCGGAACGGCACCGGCAGCGCCGGCCGCCCGCTGGTGCCGAGCAGGTATTGCTGGTTGTAGACGGCCATCCAGCCGACCTGTTGCTGGCGCACTGCGTCGGTCTTGTAGCCGAGCAGCCAGCCCAGTGCGGATTCGAACACGTTGCCGGCGATCACCGCGTCGGCCAGCGGCGTGCCGGCGCTGGACGGGGCGAGCGCGTCGACCTTGGCGATGCGGCTGATGATGGCCGGGTAGCGCGCGTCCCAGGTCGGGTTGGACAGGATCCAGCGCATCACGTTGCCGCCGTTGGAGTGGGTGATCACGATCAGGCGGTCAATTTGCCGGTTCTGGATGAAGCTGGTGAGCTGGCCGGCCAGGCAGCCGGCGGCGCGGTCGTCCCACATGTACTGGTTGAAGTCGCAGTTGACCACCAGCAGGTTGCTGCGGTCGGTCAGGCCGTTGCGCACGCCCTCGACCATGGCGGCCTGCCAGTAGTCGTTGTAGGCGTCGGTCTGGCTGCCGGTGCCGTGCACCAGCGCTACCCCGGTGGTGGTGGCCTGCGCGGTGGCGCAGGCCAGCAGCATGGACAATATCGTCGTTGTGCGTCGCACTTGAGTCTCTCCCCTTGAAGCGGCGAAGCGCCGCGGGTGGAGCCGGCCGCATGCAGCCACAGGTGCGCCAAGCCACCTGTGCTGCAGGCAGATCGACTACGGGTGATGCCAGCGAGGCATCGTCGGGACGTGCCGTCCGATCCCCCCGGACCGTGCGGCACGGTATGGACTCTAGCAGCGCCATACGACTGCGTCTTGACGCAACCGCACAATGGCAGCGGCGGGCGCCGCTGCTAAGGTTGCGCGCTGGTCATGGCCGGAATGCACACGCGATGCAGGCTGCACCCGTCGACAATTTTCCCTCCGACCGCCTGCGCCGGCGCGACGTGAAAACCTTGTTGCTCTCCGCACTGGGCGGCGCGCTGGAGTTCTACGACTTCGTGGTGTTCGTGTTCTTCGCGATCCCGCTGAGCCACCTGTTTTTTCCGCCCGACACCACACCGTGGCTGGCCCAGTTGCAGGTGTTCGGCATCTTCGCCGCGGGTTACCTGGCGCGGCCGCTGGGCGGCATCGTGATGGCGCACTACGGCGACACGCTGGGGCGCAAGCGGATGTTCACGCTCAGCGTATTCCTGATGGCGGTACCGACCCTGGCCATCGGCCTGCTGCCGGTGTACGCCCAGATTGGCATGCTGGCGCCGCTATTGCTGCTTTTGCTGCGGGTGGTGCAGGGCATCGCGGTGGGTGGCGAGGTGCCCGGTGCGTGGGTGTTCGTGGCCGAACATGTGCCACCGAAGCGGATCGGCTTTGCCTGCGCCAGCCTCACCTCGGGGCTCACCGTGGGCATCCTGATCGGCTCGCTGGTAGCCGCGGCGATCAACGGCCGCATGAGTCCGACTGAGGTGCTCGACCATGGCTGGCGGCTGCCATTCCTGGCCGGCGGCGTGTTCGGCTTCGTCGCGGTGTGGCTGCGTCGCTGGCTCAGCGAGACGCCGGTGTTCGAGGCAATGCATGCGCGCAAGGAGCTGGCTTCGGGCTTGCCGCTGCGGCTGGTGTTCGAACGGCACCTGCCCGGCGTGCTGCTGTCGGTGCTGGTGACCTGGATGCTCACCGCGGCGATCGTGGTGCTGATCCTGATGACGCCGACGCTGGCGCAGTCGGTGTTCCATGTGGTGCCCGCGCGTGCGTTCCTCGGCAACAGCGTGGCTTCGTTCGCGCTGGCGCTGGGTTGCCTCTTCTACGGCTGGCTGGCCGATCGCATCGGCCATGCGCGTGCGCTGCTGGCCGGTGCGATCGGGTTGTTGGCGTGCGGTTACGCGCTGTACATCGACCTGCAGGCCGGTGCCGTGCATTTCGTCGCGCTGTACGCGCTGGCGGGCTTCGCCGTGGGCGTGGTCGGCGTGGTGCCGGCGCTGATGGTGGCGGCGTTTCCGCCACCGGTGCGCTTTTCCGGCCTGTCGTTTTCGTACAACATCGCCTATGCGCTGTTCGGCGGGCTTACGCCGCCGCTGATCGGTTGGCTGCTGAAGCCATTCGGCGTGCTGGCGCCGGCGCACTACGTGGCGCTCACCGCTATCATCGGGATCGCCGTGGCGTACACACAGCTTCGTCGCCGCCACGCGTAGGAGCCCGCTCGCGGGCGATGCTCTTGCGAATCCCGAATCCCGGCTTTCAAGGCATCGCCCGCGAACGGGCTCCTACGGTCGAATGGGTCAGAACTCCAGCTCCTGTGCCGCGCAGAGGTAGTCGACCAGCGGCGCGACGCGCTTGAACGTGGCCACCGTCCACGGCAGCAGTTCCTCCGAGCAGGCCAGCGCTTCATCGAACGCGGTGGTGGCGATGAAGTCCTTGCGCTTGAGGTCCTCGATCAGCTCGTGGGCGGGGTCGTAGCCGCGCGGCGGGCGTACCAGCGATTCGCCGCCCAATTTCAAATGCTCGCGGAACGCCTTGCCCTGCGTGGCGCGCTTCCACGCGGCGGGGTTGTCGACCAGGAACTCGCGGATGTGTTTCAGCGCATCGGGTTCGGGGTGCCACATGCCGCCGCCGGCGAAACACTCGCCGGGCTCGATGTGCAGGTAGAAACCGGGCGCCTGGATCTCGTGCCGACGCTGGTGGAAGAAGCGCGAACCCTGCCACGACTTGTACGGCAGCTTGTTGTTGGAGTAGCGGGTGTCACGGTAGATGCGGTACAGCGAGCCGCCGTTCTTGCGCGGGTCGGCGCGGTAGTGCGGGCTGATCTTCCCCAGCGGCGCCTGCAGGTCGGCGATCAGCTGCAGGAACGGCTCGCGTACGTGGCGCTCGTAGTCGTCCTTGTGCGCGTGGAACCAGTCGCGGTTGTTGTTGCGCTCGACGGCGCGCAGGAAGCGGAAGGTGGCGGGGGTGAAATAGCGTTGGGGCATGGCGGGTTGTCGAAAGACTCGGTAGCGCGGGCAGTGCCCGCCGGATTTTCGGGATGCCGGAGAGGCGGGCGGTGCCCGCCCTACGTGGAGGAATTATCGTTAATGCTGGCGGCGAGCTGTTCGCCCCAGGCCTGCAGCTGGTCGAGCAGGGGCAGCTTGTCCTGCGCCTGCGGGGCGTGGCGCAGTTCGGCGAGACGGGCGAAATAGTCGCCGAGGGTGAGCCCGGTCAGCGGCGTGTGGGTGGTCAGGCGTGCGCGGCGGAAGTTCTCCCAGCGCGCGTATTCCTCCGTGTCCAGCGTTTCCGGCCAGTTGCGCGCGCGGTAGCGGAACAGCAACTCCGGATAGCGCGGGTCGCGGAACGGAAAGCTGCGCGTGCCCAGCTCGCTGGGTGGCGTGGCGCGTACCTGCGCCAGCAGGCGCTTGTCGGCATCGGGCAGGAAGCCGCCGCCGTACAGGGCCAGCTCGGGATCTTCCGGCGGCGGCAGTTCGGCCGCACGCTGGAACACGCGGCGCAGCTTTTCGGCGAGCCCGTCGACGGCGTGCAGCACGTCGCGATGGGCCTGGCAACGGGCCAGGTCCAGCTGCAGGCGCGACAGGTCTACGCCCTGCAGCACCGACAGCGGCGCCAGCGCCGGCGCGTGGTTGGCGCGCACGGTGCGCAGCGGGATGCGTTCGACGTCCTCGGGCAGGTCGGCGCGCGCGGTGAAGATGCGGTCGGCGATCTCCTCCTCGTCCAGCGCCAGCCAGGCGGCGGGGTCGGTGGCCAGGTCGTACACGATCACCTCGCCGGGCCGGCTCGGGTGCGCCGCCAGCGGCGCGATCACGGCCAGGCAGTGGCGGCTGGCCGGGTAGCGCGAGGAAACGTGCAGCAGCGGTGTCATGTTCACCACGTCGAGCAGCTCGAACACCTTCTGCTTGCGGCGCAGGGCGTAGTACCAGTCCCACAGCCGCGGCTGGCGCACGCGGATCAGCCGGGCCAGCTCGATCAGGGCGCGGACGTCCGACAGCGCATCGTGGGCGCGCTCCTGGGTGAGCCCGTTCGCGCTGGCCAGGTGCTCCAGCTTGAAGCTGGGCGAGCCGTCCTCGCGGGTCGGCCAGACGATGCCCTCGGGCCGCAGCGCCTGGCACATACGCACCAGGTCGATCAGGTCCCAGCGTGAATTGCCGTTCTCCCACTCGCGGCCGTACGGCTCGTGGAAATTGCGGTACAGCATCTGCCGGGTGAATTCGTCGTCGAAGCGCAGCGAGTTGTAGCCCACGCCGCAGGTGCCCGGCGCCGCCAGCTGTTCGTGCACGCGGGCGGCGAACTCCGCCTCGCCGAGCCCTTCGCGTTCGGCCTGTTGCGGCGTGATGCCGGTGATCAGGCAGGCGTCGGGATGCGGCGGCATCTCCCGCGACGGCTGGCCGTAGAACATCACCGGCTCGCCGACGATCTCCAACTCCGGCGTGGTGCGGATGCCGGCGAACTGCAGCGGGCGGTCGCGCCGCGGGTCGGCGCCGGAGGTCTCGTAGTCGTGCCAGAAAAAGGTCTGCATCGGGCCATGATCGCATGGCCGAAAGCCACGCCGGCATGGGGCTGATAAACTTCCTCCCACAAGGAGAGCCCATGAGCCAAGCGCACGAAGACAACCTGATCTGGATCGATCTGGAGATGACCGGCCTCGACACCGACAACGACTCCATCCTGGAGATCGCCACGATCGTCACCGACAAGGAGCTGAACGTGCTGGCCGACGGGCCGGCCTTCGCGATACGTCACGAAATCGACCGGCTGGAGTCGATGGACAGCTGGAACTGCAACCAGCACCACAAGTCGGGTCTGTGGCGGCAGGTGCTGATATCGGAGACCGACCACGCGATGGCCGAGCAGGCCACGGTGGATTTCCTGCGCGTGTGGGTGCCGCCGGGCAAGTCGCCGATGTGCGGCAACTCGATCTGCCAGGACCGCCGCTTCCTGCATCGGCAGATGCCGCGGCTGGAGCGCTATTTCCACTACCGCAACCTGGACGTCTCCACGCTCAAGGAGCTGGCCCGGCGCTGGGCGCCGGAGATCGCCAAGAGCGTCGGCAAGGAATCGGCGCATACGGCGCTGTCGGATATCCGCGACTCGATCGCCGAGCTGCGCCATTATCGTCGCTACATGGGCGAGCTGGGCGGCCGGGTCGAAGCCTGAGCGCGGCACCGCTTCCGAACATTTGATGAGGTCATGAGTATGTCGAACGATTTGTTGGCGCCGGTGCTGGATTGCGCCGGGCGCCTGTTGCGGCTCGACCGCGCGCGGGTGGTGGGCATCCTCAACGTCACCCCCGATTCGTTTTCCGACGGCGGCACGCACGACAGCTTGGAAGCGGCCGTGGCGCATGGCCTGGCGCTGGCGGAGCAGGGCGCCGACATGATCGACGTCGGCGGCGAGTCGACCCGTCCCGGCTCGGCCGACGTGCCGGTCGAGGAAGAATTGCGCCGGGTGCTGCCGGTGATCGAGCAGCTGATTGCGCGCACCACGCTGCCGATCGCGATCGACACCTCCAAGCCCGAGGTGATGCGCGCGGCGGTAGCCGCCGGTGCCGGCATGATCAATGACGTGTACGCGCTGCGCCGCGACGGCGCGATGGCCGCGGCGGCCGAGCTGGGCGTGCCGGTGTGCCTGATGCACATGCAGGGCGAGCCGCGCAGCATGCAGGCCGAGCCGCATTACGACGACGTGGTGGGTGAGGTTCACCGCTTCCTCACCGATCGGCTGTTCGCCTGCGAGCTGGCCGGCATCGACCGGCGCAAGGTGATGGTCGACCCGGGCTTCGGCTTCGGCAAGACGCTGCAGCACAACCTGGCGCTGCTGTGCGCGCTGGAACGTTTCGCCGATCTCGGCAGCGGTGCGTACATCGGGCTGTCGCGCAAGACGATGATCGGCGAGATGACCGGCAGGGCGGTGCCTGCCGAGCGCACCGCCGGTTCCGTGGCAGCCGCGCTGGTAGCCGTTCAGCGCGGTGCGCGCATGGTGCGGGTGCATGACGTGGCCGCAACCGTCGACGCGCTGGCGGTGTGGCAGGCGGTGCATGCGGTCGATGCCGTGCCGCGGCGTGCCGACAAACCCGCCATGCCGCGCTGGCCGGACGACGACTGAGCTGCCGTTTCCCTTTCCCCATCGACCACCCCATCAGGCAGCCCATGACCCAACGCAAGTATTTCGGCACCGACGGTATCCGCGGGCTGGTCGGGCAGTGGCCGATCAGCGCGGATTTCATGCTCAAGCTGGGGCGCGCCGTCGGCAGCGTGCTGGCGCGTGACGGCAGCAAGCGGCCGAAGGTGCTGATCGGCAAGGACACCCGCATCTCCGGCTACATGTTCGAGGCCGCGCTGGAGGCGGGCCTGGTCGCGGCCGGTGCCGACGTGGGCCTGCTCGGCCCGATGCCGACGCCGGCGGTGGCCTACCTGACCCGCTCGATGCGCGCGCAGACCGGCATCGTGATCAGCGCCTCGCACAACCCGCACCACGACAACGGCATCAAGTTCTTCTCCGCCGACGGCGAGAAGCTGTCCGACGAGGTCGAGCTGGCGATCGAGCAGGAGGTCGACGCCGCATTCGCCACGGTGGCCTCGGAGCGGCTCGGCAAGGCGCGCCGGATCGACGACGCGGTGGCCCGTTACGCGGAGTACTGCAAGTCCACCGTGGCCGAGGATTTCAGCCTGCAGGGGTGGCGGCTGGTAGTGGACTGCGCCCACGGCGCGACCTATCAGGTGGCGCCCAAGGTGTTTATCGAACTGGGTGCCGAGGTGATCGCCATCGGCGACCGGCCGGACGGCTTCAACATCAACCGCGAGGTCGGCTCGACCCATCCGCAGGCGCTGCAACAGGCGGTGTTGGCGCATGGCGCCGACATCGGCATCGCGTTCGATGGCGACGGCGACCGCGTGCAGCTGGTTGACCGGAACGGCGTGCTCGCCGACGGCGACGACATCCTCTACCTGCTGGCGCGCAGCTGGCACGGGCAGGCGAAACTCCACGGGCCGGTGGTCGGCACCCTGATGAGCAACTATGGCCTGCAACTGGCGCTGACCGGACTCGGCGTACCGCTGCTGCGTGCCAACGTGGGTGACCGCTACGTGCTGCAGCAGTTGAAGGAGCAGGGCGGCGTGCTCGGCGGAGAGACCTCCGGCCACATCCTGTGCCTGGACCGCGCCACCACCGGCGATGGGATCATCGCTGCGCTTGCGGTGTTCGAAGCGCTGGCGCAATCCGGCGAGGATCTGGCCACCGCGCGGCAGGGCCTGCAGAAGATGCCGCAGGTGATGCTGAACGTGCGCGCCGCCGGCGCCCGCGAGGCGCTGGCCAGCGACCAGGTGCAGCAGGCACTGGCCGAAGTGGAACAGGTGCTGCGCGGCCGCGGCCGGGTGGTGCTGAGGGCCTCCGGCACCGAGCCGTTGGTGCGCGTCACCGTCGAGGGCGCCGACCCGGCGGAAGTGCAGCAGTTGGCGGAACAGCTCGCCGGAACGGTAAAATCCGCCGCCGAACGCTCGTGAACCTGTAGTTGTACCGGGTCGCCATGGACTGGCCCGACGTGCCCCGCCTCCCGCGGTGGCGGATGCACCGACCGCACGCCAACCTGGTGACTACAGCCATGAAGAAAGTTCCCACCCTCGACATCCGCCGCTACGACACCGACCGCGATGCCTTCGTCGCCGAGATCGGCGCGGCCTACCGCGAATTCGGTTTCTGCTGCATCAGCGGCCACGGCATCGCGCGCGAGCTGATCGACGGCTCGTACGACGCGTTCCGGCGCTTCTTCGCGCTGACCACCGAAACCAAGATGAAGTACCACGTCGCCGGCAGTGGCGGCGCGCGCGGCTACACCCCGTTCAAGGTGGAAACCGCCAAGGACAGCCAGCACGCCGACCTCAAGGAGTTCTGGCACATCGGCCGCGAGATCCCGCGCGACTCGACATTCGCCGACGTGATGCCGCCGAACCTCTGGCCTGTCGAGGTGCCCGACTTCAGGCAATACGGCTACGGCCTGTACGAGGCACTGGACCAGCTCGGCACCCGCGTGCTGCGCGCGCTGGCGCTGCACATCGGCGAACCGGAGAACTTCTTCGAGGACAAGACCGACGTTGGCAACTCGATCCTGCGGCCGATCCACTACCCACCGATCACCGACGAGAACGTGCCGAACGTGCGCGCTGGCGCGCACGAGGACATCAACTTCATCACCCTGCTGGTCGGCGCCAGCGCCGAAGGGCTGGAAGTGCTCACCCGCGAGGGCGAGTGGCTGCCGATCACCACCGAGGGCGACGCCATCGTGGTGAACATCGGCGACATGCTGCAGCGGCTCTCCAACCACGTGTTCCCGTCCACCACGCATCGCGTGGTCAACCCGAAGAATGAGAACGCGCGCAAGCCGCGCTATTCGGTGCCGTTCTTCCTGCATCCGAATCCGGATGTGGTGCTGGACCCGCTCGATTCATGCATCACGGCGGACAACCCGCGCCGCTACGACAGCTCGATCACCTCGCACGAGTACCTGCTGCAGCGCTTGCGCGAGATCAAGCTGATCTGAGCCGGGATTCCAGATTCGGAGAAGCTGGCGGGGCTGGTTCGACGGTCAGGCCATCCAGAAGAACACCGCGGTCATGCGCTTGCTGTCGATCCCGTCCAGACCCCAGTACGCGCTGGCGCTGTGAATCAGGTTGGCCTTGTAGACCAGCAGGCGGTGGCAGCGGTGCCCCACGCGCACGTCCTCGACGAAGGCGTTGGGCTGCACGAAGCGATTGCCCAGCGCCTCGGCCAGGTTGCGGTACGGCGGCAGCACGATGTTACCGCCGAGCTGGCCGCCGGGCATGCGCTGGCAGAAGAAGCTGGTGCCGCAGTGTTCGGGCACGTCGGGGTTGAGGTACAGCACCGCGGCATAGCGGCACAGATTCGACGAATCGGTGTGCGGCTTGACCGCCCCCTCCACCGCGCCGACCACCTGCACGCAATTGTGATTGAGCCGGGTGCCGGCTTCGGACTGCTCGACCCACAGCTTCTTCGCGCCGGTGAGCTGGCATACCCTTGCTTCCAGCGCCGCCAGTTCCACATCCAGCAACGCAGGCATGGCACGCATTCCCGGCCAGACTTCGCCGGTGTACGGATAACCCATTTCCCAGTCGGACCGGGCCAGGCAACGCGCGCGCACGTCGCCGACCTTCGGCAGCACGTCGTCTACCACCCAGTAGTCGCGACCCTCGACGGGCTTGCGGTAGGGCAATGGGCGCATCTGGGTCGGAAACAGGGACATGGGGATCGGTGGCCGTGGCGAGGTCGTGGCTGGTGGCGGGACGCTTTTTTACGGCACGCCTAGACCTGGGTGTTCCGGTAGCGCTTCGATTCGCGCGCCGAAAGCCGCAGGGCCAGCCGGTCCGGCAGCAGCTGCACCAGCGTCTTGATGGCGCGGTTGACCCTGCCGGGAATATGCACGGCATCGCCGCGCTCGACCGCCGCGATGCCCTGGCGCACGACTTCCTCCGCGCTCAGCCACATGAAGCCGGGCAACCGGTTCATCTTGTCCCGGGTACCGGTGACGTCGTGGAATTCCGACCAGGTGAAGCCCGGGCACAGCGCGCACACGTGCACTCCGGCCGCGTGGTTCTCCAGCGCCAGCGACTGCGAGAATTTGATCAGGTAAGCCTTGCTGGCTGCATACAGGGTGTGTCCGGCCGGGCCGGGTACGTGCCCGGCCAGCGAGGCGACATTGATGATGCGGCCATGGCCGCGCTGGCGCATGCCCGGCAGCAGCCGCCAGGCCAGTTCGGTCGGCGCGGTCAGCAGCACCTGCAGGAAATCCGCATGGGTGGCCCAGTCGTTCGCGACGAAGGTACCGGGCACACCATAGCCGGCATTGTTGACCAGCCAGTCCACCGGCAGGCCACGCTGGTCGAGTTCATCGCACAGCGTTCGTGGCGAAGCTGGATCGGCCAGGTCATGCGGCAGCACGGTGACCTGGACCGCATGCCGCTCGCGAAGCTCGGCAGCGAGAGTTTCCAGCCGGTCGACGCGGCGCGCGGTCAGCACCAGCTGGTGGCCGAGTGTGGCGAGTTGCCGGGCAAACGCGGCGCCGATGCCGGAGGAGGCGCCGGTGACCAGGCTGAGCGGGCGAGCGACAGTCATGCGCAATTCCTTCGGATGGGCCGTCATTCTTGAGCGCACCGGCGAACCGGCGCCAGTGGTCCGCCGATTTGCCGATCCCGGGGCCCCTCGGTAAGCTTGCCGTTTGACCGCAGCGGAAGCAGCCCATGCGCAAGAAACTCATCGCCGGCAACTGGAAAATGCATTGCAGCCGTTCGATGGCCAAGCCGCTGGTGGACGACATTGCCGCCTGCGCGCCCGACGGCGTCGACGTGGTGGTGCTTCCGCCGTTTCCTTATGTGGCCGAACTGGCCAGGCAGCATGCCGGCTCCTGCGTGGGCATCGGCGCGCAGGACGTCAGCGAGCACGAAGGGCAGGGTGCGTATACCGGCGAAGTCTCCGCCGCCATGCTGGCGGACGTTGGCGTGCAATGGGTGCTGGTCGGCCATTCCGAGCGGCGCCAGTACCACGGCGAGAGCGACGAGCTGGTGGCGCGCAAGTTCGCCGCGGCCCGCGCCGGCGGCCTGACGCCGATCCTTTGCGTGGGCGAAACCCTGGCGCAGCGCGAGGCCGGCGAAACCGAGGCAGTCATCACGCGGCAGCTGCAGGCGGTGCTGGCACTCAACGGCGTGGCCAGCTTCGACACCGCGGTAATCGCCTATGAACCCGTGTGGGCGATCGGCACCGGATGTACCGCCAGCCCGCAACAGGTGCAGCAGGTGCACGCCTTCATTCGTAGCCAACTGGAAAAAGAAGATGTTATGATTGCCCGTCTGACCCGACTGATTTACGGCGGCAGCGTCAAGGCGGCCAATGCCGCGGAACTGTTCGCGCAGGCGGACGTGGATGGAGGGCTGATCGGCGGGGCCTCCCTGGCTGCATCGGATTTCCTTGGAATCTGCGCTGCGGCGCATCAGGCGCCACAGGCTCAATAGAAACCTTATGTTCGTCATTTTCAGCGTGTTCTACATCCTGATCGCCGCGGCGATGATCGTGCTGATCCTGCTGCAGAACGGTGCCGGTGCGGATGCCGGCTCGGGTTTCGGCGGCGGCGCTTCGGCCACGGTGTTCGGTGCGCGTGGCTCGTCCACGTTCCTGACCCGTGCGACCGGCGTCCTGGCTGGCCTGTTTTTCCTGCTTAGCCTCGGCATGGGCATCTACCTGCACAGCAACGGTGCGCCGCACACCAACACGCAAGACCTGGGTGTGATGGGGTCACTCGCCGACAAGCCTGCCGCCGGCAAGACGACGCCGGCCAAGTCGGCGGCTGGCACGGAAGTGCCGTCGGCGGTTCCCGCGGCAACCAACAATGCCGTTCCGGCCGCACAGCCGACGGCAACTCCCGCCCCGTCCAAGAGTCAGGGCGAGGTACCGGCAGCCACCGAGCCGCCGGCGAAACACTGAGCAACACACCTGCCCAGGTGGCGGAACTGGTAGACGCACTACCTTGAGGTGGTAGCGACGCAAGTCGTAGGGGTTCGAGTCCCCTCTTGGGCACCATATTGATGGCTTCGCTGAACGTCGCAGGAGCTTAAAAAAACCGTCTTTGGCGGTTTTTTTTGTTTGCGACGAGCGGGAGGGGAAAACGCCCTGACCAAAGGGCGCAGGTCGGCACGACGAACGCATGCTGGGGATAGGTGCGGATATCGCAACACGCTTCCCGTACAGGGAGCGTAGGCGCCGGCCGACATATCCGCTGCCATCGCCGTGACACATTGCGCCGACCACGAGGGTAGGCCGGCTGTCACGCCGCTGCAGGCTCCTCGCGGCAAGGGGGATGGGGTCCATGGTGACGATTTCGCTGGGGCAGGCGGCTGCGGGTGACTGGAATGTTCGTCGCGGCCAGGTCACGTTGTTCAGCAACCTGCAGCTCGCGGCTGCAATCAAGCTTGCCCGCGAGATGGCTCGCGATGAGCACGGGCGCCTCGGGCATCCGGTTTGCGTGGAAATGCCGGGGCCGACCGGCGCGATCGTGCTGGCGCAATACGGCTGGGGCGACACCAGTGATGCCGTCGCGGCGCTGGCGAGCTAAGCCATTCGCTGATGTTGGAACCCACCGGTGCAGCTGCTTCCGGAGGGCATCCCGCACCGTGAGTGTCGAGCGACGAGCCACTTGCAAAGGTGCCTCGCGCAGCCTAATTTCATGCAGCCCAACCAAGGAGGGCGTCAAGTGATCAATGTGGTCCTGGTGGACGATCACGAGCTGGTTCGCACCGGCTTCCGAATGATCCTGCAGCAACAACCGGACATCCGTGTTGGTGGCGAGGCGGGCAGCGCCGAGGAGGGCCTGCAGCTGATCCGGAGCCTGAGGCCCGACATCGCCCTGGTCGATGTACATATGCCCGGTATGAGCGGGATCGAGCTCACCGAGCGCGTCTGCCGCTCGAAGATGTCCACCCACGTCGTCATCGTGACCGTGGTCGATGACGCGCGTTTCCCCAAACGCCTGCTCGACGCCGGCGCGCTCGGTTACCTGACCAAGGGTTGCGGCGCCGACGAACTGGTGTCCGCCGTGCGCCAGGTGGCCAATGGCCGCCGCTATCTTGCCCCGGCCGTAGCGCAGCAGCTGGCGCTGGCCACTCTCGACGGCAGTGCCTCGCCGTTCGACGTATTGTCCAGCCGCGAACTCGAGGTCGCGATGATGCTGGTGCGCGGCAAACCGCTGACGATCATCGGTGAACAGCTCAACCTGAGTCCGAAGACGGTGTCCACCTACAAGCAGCGCCTGATGGAGAAGCTGCACGTGGACCATGTGCTCAGCCTTGCCCACCTGATGACGGTGCATGGGCTGATCGATACGCCGAATCATCATGTTGGTACGTGATGCCGCGCAGTCGGTGGCTTGAAGCGAAAAAAAACCGGACCCAGGTCCGGTTTTTTTGTCGTGCTCCACGGCGTGGCGGCTCAGCCGTTCGAGTCGCTCTTGTGGGCGTCGGACTCGCCGCGCGACTGTGGCGATGCAGCTTCGCTTTCCTCGGTGGATGGAAGCAATCTGGTCTGAGGCCCCGATTGCGCCAGCAGATCGCCCTGCTTGGGGGGCGTCAGCGAAACCGCAGGCTGGGCTGCAACCGGCGTTTCGGGCATGCCGGCAACGGGAGACACCACGCTCGTCGACGGGCTGGCCTCATGGACAAGTGAAGCGGTCGGTGCCGGAGCTGTCGCCGTTGCGGCCGGCGTGGCGATCGTCGAGCTTGCCGGGGTCACCGCTGTCGAAACGGGTTCTTCACCCGACACTGCGACGACCGCTGATGACGTGGTGTCGGAGGCCGCTCGACTGAGCGTCGTCGGTGTTGCCACGGCGGTGATGACAGCCGCCGAAGCGGGATCGGCCTTGGCGACCTGTGTATCCACGCTGTTCACCGCGACGCTGGTGGCTGGCGACATTGGCGCAGGTGTGCTTACCGGGGCGACCCTGACAAGCTCGTGTTCGTCAGCTGCGGCCATCGTCGCGGCGGACTTCACCGACTCCGGAATCGGCGGCAGCGGCGGCAGGTTGAATGCCGTGGCGACCGGCACCGCGCTGCTGGCTGCCGTCGCGACAGGCGTCACGGCTTGCGTTTCGTTCGGCTGAGCAGGCGTCGGTTGGCGCACCGGCGGAATGGTCGGTGCTGCCTCGCCAGCGGCGACCACCGGCGACGATTCATGCAACGACGGTTCGGTGCGCGCGATCGGGACGTCTGCGGTCGCAGTGGTTTCGTCGCGATCCTCGTCGTCGAGCGCCTGGGCCTGCGTGCTGTCGACACCCGTGCCGTCAGCGGCGACTTCATCGTGACGCCGGCGCCGGCGGCCGCCACGACGACCGCGGCGGCGACGCGACTGGTTGCCCTCGGCATCCGTGGTGTTGTCGGCGGCTTCGGGCATGGATGAAGCCGCCGGCGGCGTCAGCAGCAGTTCGGCTTCGTTCGCCGCATCACCCGGTGGTGCGACGGCGGGAAGCTCGTCTGCGGCGACACGCGGTTGGCGTTCCACCTTGGACGGCTGCGCCGGATTCGGCTTGCGCTCTGCGCGCGCCGGGTTGCCCTCGACTGCCGCGGTCGGCTTGGGCTGGCGGTCCGCCTTGGCGGTCTGGCTCTGGGGTTGTTGCGCAGGGCGCGCCTGGGCCTCGTTGCTGCGCTGGCGGTTGCCGCGGGCCTGCTGCGCGGAAGCGGGTTTCGTCGAGCCTGGCTGGGCGGCCTCGCGTCGCGGCTGGCGCGGCGACGATGCACTCGAACCGGTGCCGGAGCGGTTACCCCGCTCGTCACGACGGTTGCGGCCGCCGCCGTCGTTGGCGTTGTCGGTGCGTTTCGGTGCCGGTGCGGGTGCCGCCACCTCCGTGCTGTGGAACCAGCCGAACAGGCGCGAGATGATGCCGCCGCTGGGTGCAGCGGCAGGGGCGGGGGCTGCCGCCGGCTGGCGGCGGACAACCGGCGCTGCCGTGGCGACCGGCGCAACGACTTCCTCGCGCACTGGCGCCGGGCTGGCGGGCACGATGCCGCTTACCGCAGGCTGCTCGCCGCTGCCCAGGGTCTGCCCCATCTTCGGCAGTTCGACGGCGTCCACCGCGGTGAGGCGCTCGTAGCTGGGCTTGCTGTGCTCGCCCATGTCCGCCTCGCGGATGCGCTGGATCTCGATATGCGGCGTCTCCAGCTTTTCGTCGGCGACGATCACCACGTGCGCCTTGTGGCGCAGCTCGATCTCGACCACGCTGGCGCGCTTTTCGTTGAGCAGGAAGTTGGCGACACTGGTGGGTGCCTGCACCAGCACCTGGCCGGTGTTGTCTTTCATCGCGTGTTCTTCGATCAGTCGCAGGGTAGACAGCGACAGCGACTCCACGCCGCGGATATGGCCGTGGCCTTCGCAGCGCGGGCAGGTGATCTGGGTGGCTTCGCCGAGGCTGGGACGCAACCGCTGACGCGACATCTCGAGCAGACCGAAGCGCGAGATGCGACCGATCTGCACGCGGGCGCGGTCCAGTTTCAGAGCATCTTTCAGGCGATCCTCCACCTCACGCTGGTGCTTCGGACTGTCCATGTCGATGAAGTCGATCACCAGCAGGCCGCCGGCGTCGCGGATGCGCGCCTGGCGGGCGATTTCCACCGCGGCCTCGCAATTGGTGTTGAACGCCGTTTCCTCGATGTCGCTGCCCTTGGTCGCCTTGGATGAGTTGACGTCGATCGCGGTGAGCGCTTCGGTCTGGTCGATCACGATCGAACCACCCGACGGCAGGCGTACCTGGCGGTCGAACGCGCTCTCGATCTGGGTTTCGATCTGGTAGCGAGTGAACAGCGGGGTGTCGTCGCGGTACAGCTTGAGCTTGCGCAGGGCGTTGGGCATCACCTGCTGCATGAAATCGCGGGCGTCGTTGTACAGCGGCTCGTCGTCGATCAGGATCTCGCCAATGTCGCTGCGCAGGTAGTCGCGCAGGGCGCGGATGAACAGCTTCGATTCCTGGTAGATCAGGAACGGCGCTTTCTGCTTGCTGGCCGCTTCGGAGATCGACTTCCACAAGGTCAGCAGGTAGTCCAGGTCCCATTGCAGCTCTTCGGCGTCGCGGCCGAGGCCGGCGGTGCGCACGATCAGGCCGACATCGTCGGGCACCGTGACGTGATCCAGCGCCTCCTTCAGCGCCTGCCGGTCCTCGCCCTCGATCCGGCGCGAGACGCCGCCGGCCTTCGGATTGTTCGGCATCAGCACCATGTAGCGGCCGGCCAGGCTGATGAACGTGGTCAGGGCGGCGCCCTTGTTGCCGCGTTCCTCTTTCTCCACCTGCACGACGACTTCCTGACCTTCCTTGATCAGCTCGCGGATGTTCGCCTTGTGCGGGTCCAGGCCCGGGGTGAAGTACTCGCGGGAGATTTCCTTCAGTGGCAGGAAACCGTGGCGCTCGGCGCCGTACTCGATGAAGCAGGCTTCGAGTGAAGCCTCAACCCTGGTGATTCGACCCTTGTAAATATTGGACTTTTTCTGCTCCCGCGAAGGGATTTCGATGTCCAGGTCGTAGAGGTTCTGGCCATCGACAATGGCCACGCGCAACTCTTCACGCTGAGTCGCGTTGATCAACATGCGTTTCATGGTGGTAATCCTCGGCTTGGCCGCGCGTCGCGTGCCACGGTGGCGCCACAATGGCGGCCTGCCGGGGATCGCGCCGCTGCGGTTAAGCGGCAAAAAAAACGGCACCGTTTCCGGCGTCGGGATGATTCGGTCAGCTGCGCCTGCCGCCCCGATACCGCAATGGCATCGGACAAACGACGGCCCAAACCGTTACGATGAAAGGGAGTCGCGACCGGCCGCCGAAAGCAACTGGAGCAATCCTCGCCGACGTTACGGGCGGGCACCCGGCCCGATCCGGACTTCGGTGGGCTGAATGTAGCGCCCGCCGAGTATCCTATTTAAGCAGGTTTTTTTCAATGCAGACGGCAACTTCCCATGACGCACCTCACGGGTTACGTCAGGTCGAGATTGGCCCCGAGCGCGATGGGCAACGCATCGACAACGCGCTGGTGACCCTGCTCAAGGGCGTGCCCAAGAGTATGATTTATCGGCTTTTGCGTACCGGTCAGGTGCGGGTGAACGGCAAGCGGGCCAAGCCGGATACACGTCTCGCTGATGGTGATACGCTGCGTATCCCCCCGGTGCGGGTGGCGGAGCGGCCGGAGGAGCGAGCCCCGGCCAGTGGCCTGGTGGCGTCGGTGGCCGACGCGATCATTTTCGAGGACAAGCACTTCCTGGTGATCGACAAGCCGGCCGGCGTGGCCAGCCATGGCGGCAGCGGGGTCAGCCACGGGGCGATCGAACTGCTGCGCGCCGCCCGTCCGCAGGAACACCTGGAGCTGGTGCACCGGCTGGACCGCGACACCAGCGGCGTGCTGGTGTTTGCCCGGACCCGGGCCGGACTGACCGGCCTGCAGGCGGCGATCCGTGCCGGTGCGGTCACCAAGCAGTACCTGTGCCTGATGCTTGGTCATCCGGCCAAGGCGAAGTTCGACGTGAATGCGCCGCTGTTGAAGTCCGTGCTGCAGGGCGGTGAACGGATGGTGCGGGTCGCCGACAACGGCAAGCCGTCGCTGACCTTCTTCCGCGAGATGGAGCAATACCCCAGCGCCCGGCTGATGCAGGCCACACTCGGTACCGGGCGCACCCACCAGATCCGCGTGCATGCGGCGCACATCGGCCATCCGCTGGCCGGCGACGCGAAGTACGGCGATCGCGAGATGAACAAGCGCTACCGCGAGATGGGCCTGAACCGGATGTTCCTGCATGCCTCGCACATGAGCTTCGACCTGGACGGGCGTTCCTACAGTTTTTCCGCGCCATTGCCCGACGACCTCAAGGATTTCCTCGACGTGCTGGCGGTGAAGGGCAAGCGACTGGTGTGGATGCAGGAAAAGTCGCGCACCGATTTCTGATCAGCGCCCCAGCAGGGCGTCGACCCGCGCCGCGCAGATGAAGTCGTTCAGCGACAGGCCGCCCACGTCGTGGGTCGACCATAGCAGCTGACAGTGGCCGTAGCCGGCTTCGAGGTCCGGGTGATGGTCTTCCTGGTTGGCCATGAAACCCACCGCGTTGATGAAACCCAGGGTGTGGTGGAAATCGGCGAAGCGGAAATCCTTGACGATGGCCATACCGTCGCGGCGCAGCTGCCAGCCAGGTACCCGCTGCAGCAGTTCAGTCACCTGCGCGGCGTCCAGTGCATATTCCTTGCCTTTGCGCGGTTGGCAGTGCCGGCTAGCCAGGTCGTTGGCGTTCATGAGGGTCTCCATCGGAGTTGAGATTCTCGGGACGTGAAGCGTCGAAGTTGCACGCACAAAAGTCAAAGCGGGCGTATGGCTCGAAACTGGACTAAAATAGTGCTGTTTCGCTGGCGCAGCTGCCGGCATCGATTGGATACCCCGGAGCAGGCATGATCGAAATCTCGGAACGTGCGCAGCAGCATTTCCTGCGCCTTCTTTCGCAGCAGGGCATCGAGGGGCTGGGCATCCGCCTGCGGGTGACCTCGCCGGGCACGCCGGCAGCGAACTGTGAGCTGGAGTTCTGCGAGCCGGTGGACCTGGTCGGCGGGGAGTGGACGGTGGAATGCGCCGGCTTCGACTTCCATATCGACGGCGACAGCGCCAGCTGGCTGGACCAGGCCAGCATCGACTTCGAGCCGAACGCCACCGGCGGCCAGCTCAATATCCGCGCACCGAAGATCAAGGGCCATGTGCCGGGCGTGGAAGCGGGCCTGATCGAGCGCGTGCGTTACGTGCTGGAAGCGGAAATCAATCCGAAGCTGGCTTCGCATGGCGGCCGGGTCACCTTGCTGGAGATCGACGCCGACGGTGCGGTGCTGCTGCAGTTCGGCGGAGGCTGCCATGGTTGCGGCATGGTCGACGTGACGCTGAAGCAGGGCGTGGAAAAGACCTTGCG
The DNA here is from genome assembly GCF_021545845.1 of Rhodanobacter thiooxydans. Classification (NCBI taxonomy): domain Bacteria; kingdom Pseudomonadati; phylum Pseudomonadota; class Gammaproteobacteria; order Lysobacterales; family Rhodanobacteraceae; genus Rhodanobacter; species Rhodanobacter thiooxydans. The sequence continues at coordinate 2,550,050 of NZ_CP088923.1, read as the reverse complement.
CGAGCGGGTGCCCGAAGTCACCGCCGTGCGCGACGCCACCGATCACGCCTCCGGGGCAAAGCCTTACTACAGCAAGGCGGGGGGCAAATCGGCGCTCGCCTGAACAGCGACATGGCCGGTGCAAAAGCAAAGGGCCCGCCGAGTGCGGGCCCTTTGTTCTTCGGGTGAAGATACGGCGCCTACTTGCTGCCGCTGATGTGGTTCTTGAGGGTGTCGAGCTTGCTCGGCAGGCTGGAGAAGTACGTCGAAACGTCTTCGATGTCCTGGTCGGACAAGGTGGCCACCATGCCCTTCATGATCGGGTTGTCGCGCTGGCCTTCCTTGTACTCGTGCAATACGCGCTGCAGGTAGAGGTTGTACTGGCCAGCCAGGCGCGGATACTGCGGATCCACGGCGTTGCCGTCGGTGCCGTGACAGGCGAAACAGGTGGCGGCTTTCTGCTTGCCGTTTTCGGCGTTGCCTGCAGCAAGCAACTGGGACGAAGCGAACGCCAGGATGGCGCCGAATGAAAGCAGGGTGATTGCACGTTTCATGCGGGAAGTCCTTGGCAACTTACTTGGCGAGGCTGGAAAGATAGGCGGCAATGTTCTGGATGTCCGTGGCCGACATGCTCTGCGCCTGCGCGTCCATGGTCGGGTGCTTGCGGCCGCCGCTTTGGTAACCCTGCAGGGCATTGATGATGTATTGCTCGTTCTGGCCGGCGATCTTCGGCACCGGGTACTGCGGATAGGCGTTGGTGTAGCCGGGTACGCCGTGACAACCGGCACAGGTATAGATCAGTGCGCGTCCGGCAGCCTTGTCGCCCTCGGCGTGAACGCTGGTGGCGGCAAAGAGGGCTGTGGCCAGGGCCAAGCCAAGCAAGGGCAATCGAGTCATCGAGATCATTCCCACGAGTACGACGGATAGGGAAGTACGCAAGTCACCGAGTATAGACGTTGCGTTAACGACCTAACAACACTCGGCTTGACGTTGGTCAATGTTTGCGCAGCACACATCCGATAGGGCCGGCTTGGCCACGCGGCATTGCTGTCGCGAGTGGCGTCCCCATATACTGTTGCGGTCGGATCGTTTTCCCCGGGGGTGTCCTGGCTTCGACGGGGGCAGTGAGATGACTTGGTGCATGCCGAGGGGGCAGCTTTCCTCGTTAATCCAGCAGCAAACTCATAGTTGCCAACGACGACAACTACGCTCTGGCCGCTTAAGGCCTAGCCCCGAACCCACTTGTGCTCATGCTCGTCGGTGTAGGGTCATTATCATGAGATCGCCGAACGCTGCCGCCTGGCGGTTCTAGGCTAAATCAATCAGGCTGGTTCCGCGGTGCGCCTTGCCCATCGTGCTTGTCGCGGAACGAGATCGAACGGTGGGCTACGCATGTAGATCCGGGCATTTAACGCCTTCGGACGGGGGTTCGACTCCCCCCACCTCCACCAACACAAAACCCCCGGTTTGCCGGGGGTTTTCTTTTGTATTTCCTGTGACGGCTTCAGGCCGTGCGGTTGTGCGAGCGCATGGTGCGCTGTTTCTCGATCTGCCAGTCGCGCTGCTTTTCGGTGTCGCGCTTGTCGTGCTCCTGCTTGCCGCGGGCAAGCCCGATCTCGACCTTCACCTTGTTGCCTTTCCAGTACAGCGCCGTGGGCACCAGGGTGTAGCCCTTGCGCTCGACTGCGCCGACCAGCTGGTCGATCTCCTTGCGATGCAGCAGCAGCTTGCGGGTGCGCCGGTCCTCGGCGATGACGTGGGTGGATGCACTGATCAACGGCGGGATCGAGGCGCCGACCAGGAAAATCTCGTTCTTCAGCACGACCGCGTAGGCGTCGCCAAAATTGATCCGGCCCGCGCGCAGGGCCTTCAGTTCCCAGCCTTGCAGGGCGATGCCGGCCTCGAAGCGCTGGTCGATGTGGTACTCAAAGCGTGCGCGCTTGTTGAGCGCGATGGTGCCGCTGCCCTTGTTGTCCTTGTTCTTGCTCTTGGCCATGTCCGCTAAACTTCGGGCCTCTGGCGGCCGCACTGCCTGCGCGCCTTTCAGGGGCAGCGCTTCTTTTGAGAGTGCATCCATGGATGGATGCCCGTTTGATCTTCGCATTCATGGACGAATGCAAAAACTACAGAGTGCGTCCATGGAAGGACGCTTGCCTGATCTTCGCATTCATGGATGAATGCACAAGCTCAAGAGGTTGCCGTGATCGAAATTCGTCGCAGCGCGCTGGTGAAGTACTCGCCGGCGCAGATGTTCGACCTGGTCAATGAGGTCGAAGCATACCCAAAGCGCTTCTCCTGGTGTGCCGGGGCCGAGATCCTCGAGCGCAACGGCAACGTGCTGGTGGCGCGGCTGGATCTCAAGTTTGCCGGGTTTCATCAGAGCTTCACCACGCGCAACACGGTCGATCCGCCGCGGCGCCTGCAGATGGATCTGGTCGATGGCCCGTTCCGCAGCCTGGAGGGCGTATGGGATTTCATTGCGCTGGGCGATGCGGGATGCAAGGTCGCGTTCGCGCTGGATTTCGATTACGCCGGCCGGCTCGGTGGCGGCGCCCTGAAACTGGGCTTCCAGGGGCTGGCCGGACGCATGGTGGATGACTTTTGCCGCGAGGCGGAACGAGTCCATGGCTGAGCGCACGATCCGCGTCGAGGTGGTTTACGCGGGGACGGCAGGGCCGATCCGGCGCCGGGTCGAGCTGGCGGAAGGCAGCACGGTGATGCAGGCGGTCGGCGCCTCCGGGATCGCCGCTGTGCTTCCGGCAGCTGCGGCCGATCCGGCTCGCCTCGGCCTGTTTGCGCGAAAGGTGGCGCCGGAGCGGCAGCTGCGTGAAGGAGACCGTATCGAGATCTACCGGCCGCTGCTGCTCGACCCGATGGAAGCGCGCCGCCGGCGCGCCCGCTGAGGGATCAGGCCGCCCGGTCAGTGCCCGTCATGGCCGCCCGGGTTGCCATCCTGGCCGAAGCCGCCGTCGTTCTTCTTGTCGTTCGGAGACGTGCTCTTGTCGCCCTGGGTCTCGTTGGCCGGGTAGCCGGCGCTGTATTTCTTGCTGTCGTTGATCAGCTGCTGGGCATCCTGCGCGAAGAAATTGCCTTCTGTACGCACCAACGTATCGTTGTTGAAGGTCAGTGTGAGCGTGCGCACCTTCATCGCACCGCCGCGGTGCGACAGGGTCGATACGTAATCCCAGCGGCCCTGGTCGAACGGCGTATTCACCGAGGGCGTGCCCAGTAGCACCAGCACCTGGTGCTTGGTCATGCCGGGCTTGAGCTGATCCACGGTTTTCTTGTCCAGCAGGTTGCCTTGCTGCACGTCCGGCTTGTAGACGATATGGCAGCCGGCGACGGAGAGCGCCAGCATGGCGAAAACCAGCAGGGAGATCAGCTTTTGCATGCGTTTCGCGTCCGGATCATGAAGGTGTCGGATGATACACTACCGGCTCGGAAACGCCGTGTGCGGGGTGGGTCATGGAACAGGAAACCAAAGAGCTGCGCCGGGTCGGCCTCAAGGTGACCCATCCGCGCATGCGTATCCTGCAGGTCTTCGACGAAGAGGGCACGCAGCATCTCACTGCCGAAGATGTCTACAAGAAACTGCTGGCCCACCAGGAAGACATCGGCTTGGCGACGGTATATCGCGTGCTGACCCAGTTCGAGGCAGCGGGCATCATCGTCAAGCACAACTTCGAAGGCGGCCAGGCAGTCTACGAACTCGATCGCGGCAAGCACCACGACCACATGATCGATGTGGACAGCGGCAAAGTAGTCGAGTTCATCAGCGAGGAGATCGAACGGCTGCAGCACGAGATTGCCGCGAAGCACGGCTACGTGATCGAGGATCACAGTCTGGTGCTGTATGTGAGGCCGAAGCAGCGCGCGCACAAAGGCTGAGCGTCCCGAACGCCAGCCCCGGGCGAACAGCCGTGCCCAGGCGGACATAAAAAAGCCGCGGGGAGGACTCCTGTCCACCCGCGGCTGCTCCCCTACCTGTCGGTCGGCGGCGCGAATGGCTCGCTGTCGCCTTTGACTCTCGCCAGGTAGCGGCGAAACGGCATCCTGCCGTTGTTTCAAGGCCCCCGTCCCCACGGTGACCTTGATCCGCCATCTTGCGACGGCGGCTCCCCCACATCGATGAGAAGGATGCTAACGAGGGCTTCACGTTTCCGGTATCGGAAAAATTCCTAGGCTCACTGGCTGCTTTCGGTGAGGTGATTGCTGCCCCGCAGCAGAATCCGCAGGTGGACACCGACCGGGGCGGGACGCAAGCGGAACTGTCCGCCGAGCGAAGTGACCCGGTCGCGCATCCCTTGCAGGCCGCGCCCACCACGGGGCAGGCGGTTGGGCAGGCCGGTGCCGTCGTCGCGCAGGTCGAGCACGGCCACTGCGATGCCCTGGCGCTCTCCGATGCGCAGGCGCAGCCGGAACTCGCTGGCCTTGGCGTGCTTGACGGCGTTGGTCGCGCTTTCCTGCACCAGCCGGTAGATCGCGGTGCGGGTGTCGTCGTCGAGCAGTCGCGGATCGCCGTGCAGTTCGGTGCGGTAAACCATCCCGGCGGCGCCCATCAGATCACGGATCGGGCCCTCGTCGAGCGCGCGCAGCAAACCGAATTCATCCAGTACGGCTGGGCGCAGGTCGTCCAGCAGGCGGTGCAGGGCGCGTCGCATATGCGCCAGGATGGTGTTGATCGAGGTGCTGATGTCCTCCATGCCGGCCTGCAGCAGCCGCGCCTGGGCCAGCTTCACGTGGGTCTGGATTGCGGTGATGTTCTGCCCCAGCTCATCGTGCAGCTCGGCGGCCAGGTGCCGGCGCTGGTTCTCGTCCGTCTGCAGGTTGCCGCGCGCGGCGTCGCGCAATTGATGGGCCAGCTGATCCAGTCGGCGGTTGACCGCGCCCAGGTAGACGTTCTGCTCGGCCACCCGCTCGCTGCTCCGGCGCAGGGCGTCGGTGGCCGAGCCCAACATCAGCGCGCCGGTTCCGGCCACGGCCAGAAACAGGTAGGCCGCGGCGGTCGAGGGAGCGTGCCCCAGGTGCTGGTCGACCAGGGTCATGCCGAGGCTGGTGACCAGCATGGCCAGGCTGGCGCCGCGCCAGCCATGGCGAAAGGCGAAGAACAGCACCGGCGCCAGCGACAGCACGCGGGCAAATTGCGGCTGGGGAGCGGCCTGTTCGGACAGCACCAGCAGGATCGTCATGGACGGCAGCAGCACCAGCAGGCCATCCATGAACAGGCTGGCCAGGGCGCGCCGCTCGATGCGGGTCCGCAGCAGCATGATCATCAGCGGCACGATCAACAGGATGCCCAGATAGTGGCTGAGCAGTTCCTCGCCGAGTACGCCGATGATCAGTTCCGACGAGCCCGGCGTACTGACCAGCGCCAGCAAGGCTGCGTCTACCGCGGTGGTGGCGGTCACCACCAGCACCACCGAGAGCAGCAGGCGGGTCACTTCCTGTGGGCTGTGCAGGCTGGCGTGCAGATTGAACCGTCGTAGCAGCCACAGGCTGGCGGCCATCACCAGTGGTTCGGGCAGTTCGTCGATGGCGAAGCCAAGCCAGCCCCGGGGCAGGCCATGGACCAGGCTGATGCCGGCGGTGGCGACCAGCTCGCCACCCAGCAGCCAGCCCCAGTAACGCACCGGCACCAGCAGCAGCGCACCGAAACGCAGGCCATACGGCAGCATCCAGTATGGCTGCACGGTCAGCCACAGCAGCAGCCACAGCAACAGGTAGCCGGCGCCAAGCAGCGGGCCGGAGTCGGGCAGGCGTAGGGGCTTCAGGCGCATGCGCGGATGTTACATGTGCGCCGCGGCGCGGTGGCCAGCCACGCGGCGGGCCGGATGTGCATGAGCGGGGAGTCCCTGTGTAAAGTAATGGGATGTACAGCATCGTTCTGGTCGATGACCATGCCATCGTTCGCGAGGGCTTCAAGCGGCTGATCGAGATGGAGCCCGATCTCGACGTGGTGGCCGAGTGCCGCAGCGCCGACGACGCGGTCGAGGCGGTGGGCCACTGGCACCCCGACCTGGTCGCGCTCGATCTTTCGCTGCCGGACGGCAGCGGGCTGCCCTTGATCGAACACCTGCTCAGCGTGCATGCGCAAACGCATGTCGTGGTGCTGAGCATGCACGACGGCGAACCCTACGTGTCCGAGGCGCTGCGCCGCGGTGCCAGCGGCTACGTCACCAAGGGGGTGGCGCCGGAGGAACTGGTGGCGGGCTTGCGCGCGGTGATGCAGGGGGAATGTTTCCTCAGCTCCGACCTGCGCCAGCGCCGGGCCGATCGGCCGGATGCAGCGCTGGACCCGATCAGCCGGCTGACCGCGCGCGAGCGCGAGGTATTCCTGCTGCTGGCCGGTGGCCGCGCGCCGAAGCAGGTGGCGGCGGAACTGGGGATCGGCCAGAAGACGGTCTACATCCATCGGGCCAGCCTGATGGGCAAGCTGGGTGCTGGCTCGGAACTGGACTTGTACCGGATGGCCTCCGAGCGCGGCATGTTGCCGCTGGCGAGCTGAGCGGCCGCAGGGATCAGGCGCTCTGCGCCCGCTCCAGCATCTGCCTGGCATGGGCCCGCGTCTCGCGGGTGATCTCAAGGCCGCCCAGCATGCGCGCCAGCTCGTCGCGCCGGCCGGCGGCGTCGAGCGCCTCGATCTGCGTGTGGGTGGAGTCGCCGTCGCTGTGCTTGCTGACCTTGAGGTGCGCGTGGCCCTGGGCGGCCACCTGCGGCAGGTGGGTGACGCACAGCACCTGGCGCTGGGCGCCCAGCGCGCGCAATTTCTGTCCGACCACCTCGGCAACGGCGCCGCCGATGCCGCTGTCGACCTCGTCGAAGATCATGCTGCCGACGGTGTCCTTGCCCAGGGTAACCACTTCGATCGCCAGGCTGATGCGCGCCAGTTCGCCGCCGGAGGCGACCTTGCGCAGCGGTCGCGGCGGCTGGCCGGGGTTGGCGCTCACCAGCAGCTCGCAGCGTTCACCGCCCTGCGGATCCGGCTCGTCGCCGCTGGAGGGTTCCAGCTCGACGCGCAACAGGCCGCCCACCATGCCCAGCTCGCCCATCAGCACGCTGACCTCGTCGCCGAGCCGAGCCGCCGCCGCGGCGCGAGCCTCACTGAGTTTGGCCGCCGCGTGGGTGTAGTCGCCCCGCAGGCGCTCGCGTTGCGCCATCAGTTGTTCCAGCACGTCACCGGCGCCTTCGAGCTCGGCCAGTTCGGCCTGCAAGACGGCGAGCCGGTCGTGCAGCTCGGCCGCGGGCAAGCGGTGCCGGCGCGACAGCTCGTGCAGGCGGGCCAGGTGGTTGTCGACCTCGGTGAATCGCTCGGGGTCGAGGTCGACGTCCTGTGCATAGCGCGCCAGGCCGTCGGCGGCTTCGCCGAGCTGGATACCGGCATTGTCGAGCAGTTCCAGCAGCGGGTTCAGCCGCTCGTCGAGCGCGGCCAGCTTGCCCAGTTCGGCCTGCGCCCGGCCGAGGGCGCGACGCAAGGCGAATTCGCTGTCGCCGTCGAGCAGCTCGACCACGCCGGCGGTGCCTTCGGCCAGCCGGCCAGCGTTGGCGAGGCGTTTGTGCTGCGTCTCGAGTTCGGCCAGTTCGGCGGCAGGCAGCGCCCATTTCTCCAGCTCGCCGATTTCATGGCGCAGCAGTTCGATGCGCTGGTCGCGATCGTCGCCGCCGCTGAGCTTGCGCATGCGCGTGCCGAGTTCGCGCCACCGCACGGCGTTGCCGCGCACTTGCGCCAGCAGCTCGTCGTGGCCGGCGTAGGCGTCGAGCAAGGCAAGCTGGTGCGGGCGCGACAGCAATGCCTGATGTTCGTGCTGGCCGTGGATCTCGACCAGCAGCGCGGCCAGTTCGCCGAGCTGGCGGGCGTTGGCGGGACGGCCGTTGATCCATGCCTTGGAACTGCCCTCGGCACGGATCACCCGGCGCAGCTGGCAGCCGCCGTCCTCGTCCAGTTCCTCGCGCTGCAGCCAGTCGCGCGCGGCAGGCAGTTCGGCCAGGTCGAACTCGGCGGCCAGTTCGGCGCGGTCGCTGCCGGCGCGTACCATGCCGCTGTCGGCGCGGGCGCCGGCCAGCAGCATCAGTGCGTCGACCAGCAGCGACTTGCCGGCGCCGGTCTCGCCGCTGACCACGGTCAGGCCCGGGCCGAAAGCCACCTCGGCAGCTTCGACGACGGCGAAATGGCGGACGTAGAGCGAAGTGAGCATGGGCAGGCTGCTGATGGAGTGGCGGGATTGTAGCGGCAGCCCGGCGGCGCAAGACACCGCTCCACTTGCAAGCTGCGCGCGCAAACCTTATTTCTTTGGGGTCTCAAGGATTGCTACGACAGCATGATCAAGCCACCCGGCCATGACCTCGACGCCCGCGCCCGCCGCCTGTTGCGCACGCTGATTGCCCAGTACCTGGTCGACGGCGAGCCGGTCGGTTCGCGCACGCTGTCGCGTTCGTCCGGCCTGGACGTGAGCCCGGCGACGATCCGCAACATCATGGCCGACCTCGAGGACGCTGGCCTGGTCGCCTCGCCGCATACCTCGGCAGGAAGGGTACCCACGCCGCGCGGCCTGCGCCTGTTCGTCGACAGCCTGATCGAACTGCAGCCGCTGCCGCGCGCCGAGATGGCACGGCTGCAGCGCGAGCTGCCGCCGGGGCCGACCACCACCCGCGACCTGCTCGGCAATGTGTCCACCCTGCTGTCGGCGATGACCCACTTCGCCGGCGTGGTCACGGTACCGCGCCAGGCCGATTTCCCGCTGCGGCACATCGACTTCGTGGCGCTGCCGGATGCGCGGGTGCTGGTGATCCTGGTGTTCAGCGACAACCAGGTGCAGAACCGCATCGTGCAACTGGCCCGGCCACTCGGTGGCAGCGAGCTGGAACACGCCGCCAACTACTTGAACAGCCATTTCACCGGCCTGCGTGTGGACGACATCCGCGCCCATCTGCTGGCCGAGGTGCGCAAGACCGGCAGCGAACTCAACCAGCTGCTCGCCAGCACGGTCGAGCTGGCCACCGCTTCATTTGCACCGCCGGCGACCGGACCGGGCGGCCCCGATGTGCTGGTCAGCGGCCAGACCAATCTGATGGGCTATTCCGAGCTGGCCGACCTGCAGCGCCTGCGCGAGTTGTTCGAGGCCTTCCAGCAGAAGAACGAATTGCTGCAACTGATGGAAGTCTGCGCCCGTGCGCCGGGTGTGCGCCTGTTCATCGGCGAGGAATCCGGCTTCACTGCGCTCGATGGCTGCAGCGTGGTCACCGCCAGCTACGGCGCGCAGGGGCGCGTGCTGGGCGCGGTCGGCGTGATCGGCCCGACCCGGATGGCCTACGAACGGGTGATTCCGGTGGTGCAGGCTACCGCCGGATTGCTCAGCGACGCCTTGAATCGCGCCGCCACGACCCTATAACCCCAGCGGGAGCGGGTTTATCGCGAATTTTTCCAGGGCGGCCGGCATGCATGCTGGCCATGACAACTGTTTTTGGAGTGAGCATGCAGAACAACGATCCGCAGTCGCCTGGTGATACGCCAGTCCAAGGCCAGCCGGGTGAATCGTCGGCCACGGAACTGGAAAGCCTGCAGGCGCGCGTAGCCGGGCTGGAGGCAAGCAACGCCGAGTTGCGCGAGACCGTGCTGCGCGAAAAGGCCGAACTCGAGAACCAGCGCCGCCGGCTGCACCGCGACCTGGAACAGGCCCGCCGCTTCGCCAACGAGAAATTGCTGAGCGAACTGCTGCCGGTCTACGACGGCCTGGAGAGCGGCCTGGCCATCGAAGGCGGCGACGTCGCCTCGATACGCGAGGGCCTTGGCCTGACCCTGAAGGCCTTGCTCAAGGTGGCCGAGAACCACGGCATGTCGCAGATCGATCCGCTGGGCCAGCCGCTCGATCCTGAACGCCACCATGCAGTGAGCATGGTCGAGGCGCCGGGCCAGGCGCCGGGTACCGTGGTCAGCGTGCTGCAGAAGGGTTACGTGCTGAACGATCGCCTGCTGCGCCCCGCGCTGGTCGCAGTGGCGAAGGACTGAGCGGCGCCATTGCCGGCGCCCGCCTGAATGGCGCGGCGGCAGGCATCGTCAAATCGCATCCGGGGCCTTGCCGGCATTGAATCACCCAGGCAGAACCCCATCTGGAAACCATCGCGGCCGCGGGGGCCGCACGCAAAATTCGGAGAGCAATCACATGGGCAAGATCATCGGCATCGACTTGGGTACGACCAACTCCTGCGTGGCCGTGATGGACGGCAGCACGACCAAGGTCATCGAGAACTCGGAAGGCGATCGCACCACGCCGTCCATCGTCGCCTTCACCAAGGACGGCGAGGTGCTGGTGGGCGCCTCGGCCAAGCGCCAGAGCGTGACCAACCCGAAGAACACCTTCTACGCGGTAAAGCGCCTGATCGGCCGCAAGTTCACCGACAAGGAAGTGCAAAAGGACCTGCACATCGTGCCCTATGGCGTGATCGCGCACGACAACGGTGACGCCTGGGTGCAGACCTCCGACGGCAAGAAGATGGCGCCGCAGGAAATCTCCGCCAAGGTGCTGATGAAGATGAAGAAGACCGCCGAGGACTACCTCGGCGAGACGATCACCGAGGCGGTGATCACGGTGCCTGCGTACTTCAACGACAGCCAGCGCCAGGCGACCAAGGACGCCGGCAAGATCGCCGGCCTGGAAGTGAAGCGCATCATCAACGAGCCGACCGCGGCCGCGCTGGCCTATGGCCTGGACAAGAAGGGCGGCGACCGCAAGATCGCGGTGTACGACTTGGGTGGCGGCACCTTCGACGTGTCGATCATCGAGATCGCCGAAGTCGACGGCGAGAAGCAGTTCGAGGTGCTGGCCACCAACGGCGACACCTTCCTCGGCGGCGAGGACTTCGACATGCGCGTCATCGACTATCTGGTCGAGGAGTTCCAGAAGGAGCAGGGCATCGACCTGCGCAAGGACCCGCTTGCGCTGCAGCGCCTGAAGGACGCCGCCGAGCGCGCCAAGATCGAGCTGTCCTCGAACCACCAGACCGACGTGAACCTGCCGTACGTGACGGCCGACGCGTCGGGCCCGAAGCATCTCAACATCAAGCTGACCCGCGCCAAGCTGGAAGCACTGGTGGAAGACCTGGTCAAGCGCACCATCGAGCCGTGCCGCACCGCGTTGAACGACGCCGGCCTGCGCGTGGCCGACATCGACGACGTGATCCTGGTCGGCGGCCAGACCCGCATGCCGAAGGTGCAGGAGGCGGTGAAGGACTTCTTCGGCAAGGAGCCGCGCAAGGACGTCAACCCGGACGAAGCCGTCGCCGTGGGCGCGGCGATCCAGGGCGGCGTGCTGGGCGGTTCGGTCAAGGACGTGCTGCTGCTCGACGTCACCCCGCTGTCGCTGGGCATCGAGACCATGGGCGGCGTGATGACCAAGCTGATCGAGAAGAACACCACGGTGCCGACCAAGGCGTCGCAGACCTTCTCCACCGCCGACGACAACCAGACCGCGGTGACCGTGCACGTGCTGCAGGGCGAGCGCGAGCGCGCCAGCGCGAACAAGTCGCTGGGCAAGTTCGACCTGCAGGGCATCGAGCCGGCGCCGCGCGGCATGCCGCAGATCGAGGTCACCTTCGACATCGATGCGAACGGCATCCTGCATGTGTCGGCCAAGGACAAGAAGACTGGCAAGGAACAGAAGATCGAGATCAAGGCCGGTTCGGGCCTGTCCGAGGAAGAGATCGCCCGGATGGTCGCCGACGCCGAGGCGAACAAGGAAGAGGACAAGAAGTTCCACGAGCTGGTCGCCACCCGCAACAAGGCCGACCAACTGGTGCACGCCACCCGCAGCGCGCTGAAGGAACACGGCGGCAAGGTGCCGGCCGACCAGCTCAGCAGCATCGAGGGCGCGTTGTCCGACCTGGAGAAGGCGAAGGACGGCGACGACAAGGCGACGATCGAGGCCAAGGTCGGCAAGCTGGAGCAGGTGGCGCAGGCGCTGTACGCGGCCGCGCAGGGCGGCCCGGCCGATGCCGGCGCGCAGTCCGCACCGGGCGGTTCGGCCCAGCCGGACGACGTGGTCGACGCCGAGTTCACCGAAGTGAAGGACAACAAGCAATAATCGGCGCCGTCTTCGGCATGGCCGATCGACCAGCCCGCGCCGGCTCCTCCCGGCGCGGGCTGTCTTGCTGGAGGCGAGGGCGTGGCAAGCAGTGTGGATGCATGAATGAGCAAGCGTGACTACTACGAGGTGCTGGGCGTCGAGCGCAGCGTCAGCGAAGCCGAGCTGAAGAAATCCTTTCGTCGGCTGGCGATGAAGTACCACCCGGACCGCTGCCCGGACGATCCCACCGCGCAGGACAAGTTCAAGGAGGCCAAGGAGGCCTACGAAGTCCTGTCCGACACTTCGAAGCGCGCGATGTACGACCAGCATGGTCACGCCGCCTTCGAGAACGGCATGGGCGGTCGCGGCGGTGCCGGCTTCGGCGACATGGGCGACATCTTCGGCGACATCTTCGGCGACATCTTCGGCCGCAGCGGCGGTGGACGTGGCCGTCCGCGGCGCGGCGCCGACTTGCGCTACATCATCGAGCTGGGCCTGGAGGAGGCCGTGTTCGGCGTGAGCCGGCAGATCGAGGTGCCGACCCAGGTCAACTGCCAGCACTGCAACGGCAGCGGCTCGGAGGACGGCAAGGTCAGCAAATGCAAGACCTGCAACGGCCACGGCCAGGTGCGCATGCAGAACGGCATCTTCTCCATCCAGCAGGCCTGCCCGCATTGCGGCGGCAGCGGCCAGGCGATCGAGAAGCCATGCCGCGAGTGCCATGGCGAAGGGCGCCTGGAAGAAGCCCGCACGCTATCGGTGCAGATCCCCGAGGGCGTCGACAACGGCGACCGCATCCGCCTCTCCGGGCAGGGCGAGGCCGGTCCCGCCGGTGCGCCGGCCGGCGACCTGTACGTGGAAGTGCGTGTGCGCGAGCACGAGATCTTCCAGCGCGACGGCAACGACCTGTATTGCGAATTGCCGATACGCTTTTCGCAGGCAGCGCTGGGCGCCGAACTGCCGGTGCCGACGCTGGAGGGCGAAGTGCCGGTCAGCATCCCGCCGGAAACCCAGACCGGCACCCAGTTCCGCCTGCGTGGCCGCGGCGTCAAGTCGGTGCGCAGCAGCCGCCACGGCGACCTGATCTGTCGCGTGGTGGTGGAAACCCCGGTGCGGCTGACCCGACAGCAGCGTGAATTGCTGGAATCGCTGGAAGCCACCTTTGCCGGCAGCGACGCCGGCAAGCACACGCCACGCGCCAAGGGCTGGGTCGACGGCGTGAAGAAATTCTGGTCCAGGGTTACTGCCTAGACCCCGCTGCGCGGTTAGCATGTATGCCCTGTTCCCTGGAGCGTGCCGTCGATGACTCGTCCCCTTCGCCTCGCCTTGAGCGGCGCCTCCGGTCGCATGGGCCGCGCGCTGCTCGACCTGCTCGGCGAGGACGCCGGCGTCCAACTGGTGCATGCCGTGGTGTCGCCGGGTTCGGTCCACGACGGCCAGCCGGTACCCGTTGCCGCGACGGGTTCCCTGCGCTATGCGCATGACTGGACCCAGGCGCCGCCCATCGACGTGGTCGTCGACTTCAGCAGCCCGGCTGCGCTGGCGCCAGTGCTGGACCATTGCCTGGCGCAAGGCACGGCGCTGGTCAGCGGCACCACCGGCATCGACGCCGTACTCGAGGCACGGCTGGACGATGCTGCGCGGCGCATCGCGATCCTGCGTGCCGCCAACTTCAGCCTCGGCGTGGCGGTGCTGATGCGCCTGCTGCGCGAAGCGGCGGCGGCCCTGCCGGGCTGGGACCTGGAAATCGTCGAGGCGCATCACGGCCGCAAGCAGGACGCGCCATCCGGCACCGCGCTGGCGCTCGGCCGGGCAGCGGCGGCAACGCGTGGCACCACGCTGGAGGCCGCGGCGGTCTACAGCCGCGAAGGTCGTATCGGCAGGCGGAGCGAAGGCAGTATCGGGTTTGCCGTGGTACGCGGCGGCGACATCGTGGGCGAACACACCGCCATGCTGATCGGGCAGGGTGAACGGCTGGAGCTGGCCCATCGAGCCACCGACCGCATGATCTTTGCGCGTGGCGCCCTGCACGCGGCGCATTGGCTGGCGGGTCGTGCCGCCGGGTCGTGGCAGTTGGAGGACGTGATCGCCACGCTGCGCTGATCCAGTCGCGCCAGCGCGGCACCCGCGGAGCAGACCTGGGCTCAGTCGCGATGCGAAGCGCTGCGATCGCGGCCTGCGCCCAGCCGGGTGTCGAAACGGCCGAACAGTTTCTTGAACACGCGCGAGAATTTGCCGCGTTTCGTCTTGCGCCGCTTCTCCTCCTCGCTGGTCAACCAGGCCACCTGAATCACCCGCCGCTCGCCTTCATAGGGCAGGTGGCCATGGAAGGAGTTCTCGCAACGCTTGAACACCGCGAACTCGCCGTAGAGCGGAGCCAGCTCCGGCACCACGACGCTGTCGATGTCGTCGATGCTGCGCAGGAAGCGCAGGCAGCCATCGCTGGTGTCCGGCCATCGCGGGTTCAGGTAGATCAGCGCGGTGACCACCTTGGACTTGCTGTCGGTGTGGATGGTGCCGTGGCGCTTGTTGAGCAGGCGGCACAGCGTCACCAGGGTGGGGTACTGCTCGAGGTGGTCGACGCCCAGGCGCTCGCCGATGGCGCGGGCAAACGTCGGCGCGGTCATGTTGTCGATCAGCGCGTTGACGCTCGGGCCGCAGTCGGCCGGGTCGTAGGGAAAAAAGCCGGCGCTGGTGTAGCGGGGAAAGTCGCGATCCAGGTCATCGCGCACTTCGTCCGGCAGTTGACCGTGCGCCATCATGAACGGGAAAGGCTGGTGCTGCACCGTGGTATCCGGGCGATCGAGACGAGCGGGATCGAGCAGTACGGCGGCACTCATGGGGCATCGGCCTCGAACAAGACAAGTGGCTTAGTGTACGCCGCCAGCGCGGTGCGTAAGAGCCAGAGAATTCACCGATTCACGTTCCCTGAGGTGGACAGAAACGGCCCCGCCGCTTATCATTTCCACCCGCCCGAATTTCTTTCCCCACCAAACTCCACAAGCCAGCCATGATGCGGCTTGCGGACTTTGCTGTATCCAAAAGGCGGTTACCCCGATGCCTATTCCTGCCCTGCTGGCCCTCGAAGACGGCAGCGTCTTTCGCGGCCATGCCGTTGGTGCCACCGGCGAAACCGTCGGCGAGGTGGTTTTCAACACGGCCATGACCGGTTACCAGGAGATCCTCACCGATCCTTCCTATGCACGCCAGATCGTCACGCTGACCTATCCGCACATCGGCAACACCGGCGTCAACGCCGAAGACGCCGAATCCACCACCGTGCACGCGGCCGGGCTGATCGTGCGCGACCTGCCGCGCCGCGCCAGCAGCTGGCGCAGCACCGAGAGCCTGCCCGATTACCTGAAGCGCCACGGCACGGTCGCGATCGCCGGCATCGACACCCGCCGGCTGACCCGCATCCTGCGCGACAAGGGCGCGCTCGCCGGCTGCATCGTGGCCGGTGAGCAGGTCGACGCAGATGCTGCGCTGGCCAAGGCTCGCGCGTTTCCCGGCCTGAACGGCATGGACCTGGCCAAGGTGGTCAGCACCGCCGCGCCGTACGTGTGGCAGGAGGGCGTGTACGACCTCGACCGCACCGCGTTCAACCAGCCTGCGATGCGCTTCAAGGTGGTCGCCTACGACTTCGGCACCAAGCTCAACATCCTGCGCCTGCTCGCCGAGCAGGGCTGCGAGGTCACCGTGGTGCCGGCGCAGACGCCTGCCGCCGAGGTGCTCGCCATGCAACCCGATGGCGTGTTCCTGTCCAACGGCCCCGGCGATCCGGCGGCCTGCGACTACGCCATCGCGGCAACCGGCCAGTTCCTCGAGGCGAAGATCCCGCTGTTCGGCATCTGTCTCGGCCACCAGTTGATGGGCCTGGCGCTGGGCGGCAAGACGCTGAAGATGAAGTTCGGCCATCACGGCGCCAACCACCCGGTGAAGGATCTGGACGACGGCCGGGTGCTGATCACCAGCCAGAACCATGGCTTCGCGGTGGATCCGGCCACACTGCCGGCGAACGTGCGGGTTACCCACGTCTCGCTGTTCGACGGATCGCTGCAGGGCTTCGCGCTGACCGACCGACCCGCGTTCTGCTTCCAGGGCCATCCCGAAGCAAGCCCCGGCCCGCTCGACATGGGTTATCTGTTCAAACGTTTCGCCGCACTGATGCAGGAGGCCCGCACCCATGCCTAAGCGTACCGATATCAAGAGTGTCCTCATCATCGGTGCCGGCCCGATCGTGATCGGCCAGGCCTGCGAGTTCGACTACTCCGGCGCGCAGGCGTGCAAGGCGTTGAAGGAAGAGGGTTACCGGGTGATCCTGGTGAACTCCAACCCGGCCACCATCATGACCGACCCGGACACCGCCGACGCGGTGTACATCGAGCCGATCAACTGGCAGACGGTGGAGCGCATCATCGCCAAGGAGCGCCCTGACGCGGTGCTGCCGACCATGGGCGGCCAGACCGGGCTGAATTGCGCGCTGGACCTGGCCGATCACGGTGTGCTGGAGAAGTACCACGTCGAACTGATCGGCGCCCGGCGCGAAGCCATTCGCATGGCCGAGGACCGCGAGCTGTTCAAGCGGGCGATGACCGAGATCGGGCTGGAGAGCCCGAAGTCGGACGTGGCCAGGAATTTCGAGCACGCGGTGGAGATCCAGGCCAGGCTCGGCTTCCCGGTGATCATCCGGCCCAGCTTCACGCTGGGCGGCACCGGCGGCGGCATCGCCTACAACAAGGAGGAGTTCGAGGCCATCGTCAAGCGCGGCCTGGAGATGTCGCCCACCCACGAAGTGCTGATCGACGAATCGGTACTGGGCTGGAAGGAGTACGAGATGGAAGTGGTCCGCGACACCGCGGACAACTGCATCATCATCTGCGCCATCGAGAATCTCGACCCGATGGGCGTGCACACCGGCGACTCGATCACCGTGGCGCCGGCGCAGACCCTCACCGACAAGGAATACCAGCGCCTGCGCGATGCCTCCATCGCGGTGCTGCGCAAGATCGGCGTGGACACCGGCGGCTCCAACGTCCAGTTCGGCGTCAACCCCGTCGACGGTCGCGTGGTGGTGATCGAGATGAACCCGCGCGTGTCGCGTTCGTCCGCGCTGGCGTCGAAGGCTACCGGCTTCCCGATCGCCAAGGTCGCCGCCAAGCTGGCGGTGGGCTACACGCTGGACGAGCTGAAGAACGACATCACCGGCGGTCGCACGCCGGCCTCGTTCGAGCCGTCGATCGACTACGTGGTCACCAAGATTCCACGTTTCGCCTTCGAGAAATTCCCGGCGGCCGACGCCCGCCTGACCACGCAGATGAAATCGGTCGGCGAAGTGATGGCGATCGGGCGCAGCTTCCACGAATCGCTGCAGAAGGCCTTGCGTGGGCTGGAGATCGGCAAGACCGGCCTCAACCCGACCGGCCTGGACCTGGGCACCGACGACGGGCTGGCCGTGCTCAAGCGGGAGTTGCGCGAGCCGCGGCCCGATCGCGTGTTCCACCTGGCCGACGCGTTCCGTGCCGGACTCTCGCTGGAAGAAGTGTTCGAGCTCAGCCGGATCGATCCGTGGTTCCTCGCTGCGTTTGAGGACATCGTGCAGACCGAGGCGGAAATCACCAGGCAGGGCATCACCGCGCTCGATGCGCCGCGGCTGCGCGAACTCAAGCGACTCGGTTTCGCCGACGCGCGCATTGCCGAGCTGATCGGCAGCGACGAAGCCGCCGTGCGCCACCTGCGGCAGACCCTGGGCGTGCGCCCGGTGTACAAGCGGGTGGACTCCTGCGCGGCCGAGTTCGCCACCAGCACCGCCTACATGTATTCGACCTACGAGGAAGAATGCGAGGCGGCACCGACCGGCCGCGACAAGATCATCGTGCTCGGCGGCGGCCCGAACCGGATCGGGCAGGGCATCGAGTTCGACTACTGCTGCGTGCACGCGTCGCTGGCGCTGCGCGAGGATGGTTACGAAACCATCATGGTCAACTGCAACCCGGAAACGGTGTCGACCGACTACGACACCTCCGACCGGCTTTACTTCGAACCGGTGACGCTGGAGGACGTGCTGGAAATCGTCCACGTGGAAAAGCCCAAGGGCGTGATCGTGCAGTACGGCGGGCAGACCCCGCTGAAGCTGGCGCGCGCGCTGGAGGCAGCCGGCGTGCCGATCATCGGCACCAGCCCCGATTCGATCGACCTGGCCGAGGACCGCGAGCGCTTCCAGCACATGATCGAGAAGATCGGTCTGAAGCAGCCGCCCAACCGCACCGCGCGCAACGCCGACGAGGCGCTGGCGCTGGCCCGCGAGATCGGTTACCCGCTGGTGGTGCGCCCGAGCTACGTGCTCGGCGGCCGCGCGATGGAAGTGGTGCACGACGACGCCGACCTGTCGCGCTACATCCGTGATGCGGTGAAGGTGTCGAACGATTCGCCGGTGCTGCTGGACCGCTTCCTCGACCATGCGGTCGAGGTCGACGTGGACGTGATTGCCGATGCCGAAGGCACCGTGCTGATCGGCGGCATCATGGAGCACATCGAGGAGGCTGGCGTGCACTCGGGCGATTCTTCGTGCTCGCTGCCGCCATATTCGCTGAGCGCGAAAATCCAGGACGAAATGCGCCGCCAGGTCAGCGCGATGGCGAAAGAGCTGAAGGTCATCGGCCTGATGAACACGCAGTTCGCGATCCAGGGCGACACTGTCTACATCCTGGAAGTGAATCCGCGTGCCTCGCGCACGGTGCCGTTCGTGTCCAAGGCCACCGGCGTGTCGCTGGCCAAGATCGCCGCCCGCGTGATGGCAGGCCGCTCGCTGGTCGCCCTGGGCGCGACGCGCGAGGTGATTCCCTCGTATTACTCGGTGAAAGAGGCGGTCTTCCCGTTCCTGAAGTTCCAGAATGTCGACCCGATCCTCGGCCCCGAGATGCGCTCGACCGGCGAGGTGATGGGCGTGGGGCGCAGCTTCGGCGCGGCCTTCGCGCGTGGCCACGAGGCGGCCGGGATCAAGACACCGGTGATCGGCAAGGCGTTCCTGTCGGTGCGTGACGCCGACAAGGACCGCCTGCTGCCGGTCGCCAGGGAAATCATTGCGCGCGGCTTCAGCGTGGTGGCCACCGCCGGTACCGCCAGCTACCTGACCGGGCACGGCGTGGCCTGCGAACGGGTCAACAAAGTGCTCGAAGGCCGTCCGCACATCGTCGACCTGATCAAGAACGGCGAGATCGTCTACATCGTCAACACCACCGAGGGCAAGCAGGCGATCGCCGATTCGTTCTCGATCCGGCGCGAGGCGCTGCAGCATCGCGTCACCTATTCCACCACGGTGGCCGGTGCCCGCGCGCTGGTGCATTCGCTGGATTTCCACGGCGACGGTGAGGTACACAGCCTGCAGGATCTGCACAAGGAGCTAAGCGCATGAGTCGCGCCCCGATTACCAAGACCGGTTCCGAGCGCCTGCGCGCCGAGCTGGAGCGGCTGAAGTCGGTCGAACGCCCGCGTATCATCGCGGCGATCGCCGAAGCCCGCGCCCACGGCGACCTCAAGGAGAATGCGGAGTACCACGCCGCGCGTGAGCTGCAGAGCTTCACCGAGGGACGCATCGCGCAGCTGGAAGCGCTGCTGTCGACCGCCGAGGTCATTGACGTGGTGAGGCTGAGCGCCGGCAGCAAGGTGGTGTTCGGCGCCACGGTGGACCTGGAGGACGAGGACTCCGGCGCCACGGTGACCTACCAGATCGTCGGCGACCTGGAGGCGGACATCAAGCAGCGGCTGATCGCGGTGTCCTCGCCGATCGCCCGCGCGCTGATCGGCAAGAGCGCCGGCGACAGCTTCGAATTCACCGCCCCGAACGGCGTCAAGCACTACGAGATCATCGACGTCCGCTACGAATGATCTCCGGCCAGCACCGCCGCTGGCCGGAGATCACTCGCAAAAAAGGCCGCTTTCGCGGCCTTTTTTGTGACATCGTCAGGCTGGGCTCAGCGCTGGCGAGCCTTGAAACGGGGGTTGCTCTTGCAGATCACGAACACCTTGCCGCGACGACGCACAACCTTGCAGTCGCGATGCCGCGCCTTGGCGGACTTCAAAGAGTTAAGCACCTTCACGGCCAGCTCCTGACACTAGACTAAAAATGTAAGCGCGCAAGTATAGCGGGCGGCGTGGCTGCTCACAAGTCCGGCG
This sequence comes from Rhodanobacter thiooxydans, assembly GCF_021545845.1. Lineage (NCBI taxonomy): Bacteria > Pseudomonadati > Pseudomonadota > Gammaproteobacteria > Lysobacterales > Rhodanobacteraceae > Rhodanobacter > Rhodanobacter thiooxydans. The sequence continues at coordinate 2,529,840 of NZ_CP088923.1, read as the reverse complement.
TGAGGGCGGTTTGCGCCACCGTGGCCAGGAATTGCTGCAGGGCGGGGGAATGGTCGTCGGTCCTGGAAGCCACGGCCAGCAACAGATAGGCATCGGAATCTTCCAGCGGCACGTAGCAAACCCCGACCAGGCGCACGGCACGCATGCTGGCCGGCACCAGGGCCAGCCCCAAGCCGGCGGCCACCAGGGCCAGCAGGCCGGTGATCTGCTGGGCGTGCTGGGTGATCGTCGGCTGGAAGCCGGCCTGCGTCGCCAGTTTCACCAGCCGGTCATAGAGCGTGGCGGCAAGTTCGCGCGGTTGCGACACGAACGCGTCGCCGGCCACTTCGGCCAGGTGCAGGCGGCTGCGGCCAGCCAGCGGATGGCCCGCGGGCAGCGCAAGCAGCAGCGGTTCGCGGTCGATCACGCTGAAGCGCAGGTCGCGGGCGTGCGGGTGCACCGGCTCGTCGCGGACAAAGCCGACGTCGATCCTGCCGGCGAGCAGGGCTGCAAACTGCGGTTCGGTGTACATCTCGTTCAGTTGCAGGCGCACGTCGGGAGCGATCTGGCCAAAACGCAGCAAGGTCCGTGGCATGACCGGGTGGAACGAGACCGAAACGGTGTAGGCCAGCCGCAACTGGCCGGTGTAACCCGCGGCAGCGGCCACCGTCTGGTTGCGCGCCTCATCCACCTTGGCCAGGATCTGCCGGGCCTGTTCAAGGAACACCCGGCCGGGTTCGGTGAGCGCCACGCTGCGTTTGGTGCGTTCCAGCAGGCGCACGCCCAGATCCTGCTCCAACGACTGGATCTGTTGCGATAGCGGAGGCTGGGAAAGGTGCAGTCTCAGCGCGGCGCGGGTGAAGCTCAGTTCTTCCGCGACAGCGACGAAGTAGCGTAATTGGCGAAGATCAAACATATAGTGATATGAAATAAATAACGTTCTAAATATATATTAGATACTTTATTCCGTCGATCATAAAATCACTTCCGTCCCGCCACTTCCCCTCCCCCCTAGTGGCGGCGGCCCTCGCCCCGCAGCGACGCTAAATACAACATCTGGTTCAACTCCCCCCCTGAACCCATGTTGATGCGTCTTCCCTGCGGGGCGCTTTCTTTTGCATGACCGGCACCGCTGCCCGATGGCAACGGTGCCGGCGTGTCGGCGTCTAGATTTCGCTGGCCACACGGGTGCCCTGGGCGATGGCGCGCTTGGCGTCCAGCTCGGCGGCCACGTCGGCGCCACCGATCACGTGCACCTTCATGCCGATCGAGATCAGTTCGTCGGCGAGGCTGCGGTTCGGCTCCTGGCCGGCACAGACCACCACGTGATCGACCGGCAGGACTTGCGGTTTGCCGTCGATGGTGATGTGCAGCCCCTGGTCGTCGAAGCGCTCATAACCGACCTTGCCCAGCATGGTCACCCGCTTCGCCTTGAGTGTGGCGCGGTGTACCCAGCCGGTCGTCTTGTTGAGCCGCGCACCGGGACGCCCCTCGCTGCGCTGGAGCAACCAGACCTGACGTGCCGGTGCTTCCGGATGCGGCGGTTGCAGGCCGCCACGCTGCCGCAGCTGCAGATCCACGCCCCATTCGCGGGTCCAGCGAACCACGTCGGTGGTGGGGGAGGGCGCGTGCTCGACCAGGAACTCGGCCATGTCGAAGCCGATGCCGCCAGCGCCGATGATCGCCACCCGAGCACCCACCGGATGGTGTCGGGCCAGCACATCGAGATAGCCCAGCACGCGCGGATCGTCGCTGCCGGGAAAGCTCACCCGACGCGGCGTGATGCCGGTGGCGATCACCACCTCGTCGTAGCCGCCGGCGCGCAGCGAGGCAGCGTCCGCCGCCTGACCGAGCCGGACGCCGACGCCGACATCCTGCAGTCGGTGGCGGAAATAGCGCAGCGTCTCGTGGAATTCTTCCTTGCCCGGGATCTGCTTGGCGTAGTTGAATTGGCCGCCGATTTCGCCGGCCTGGTCGATCAGGGTCACCGCATGGCCGCGTTCACCCAGGGTGGCAGCACAGGCCATGCCGGCCGGGCCCGCGCCGACCACGGCGATGCGCTTGCGCGCAGCACTGGCTTCGATCTTCAGCTCGGTCTCATGGCAGGCGCGCGGGTTGACCAGGCAGCTGGCGCGCTTGTTCTGGAACACGTGGTCAAGGCAGGCCTGGTTGCAGGCGATGCAGGTGTTGATGCGCTCGCTGCGCCCGGCCTTCGCCTTGTTCGCCCAGGCCGGGTCGGCCAGCAGCGGGCGCGCCATCGAGACCATGTCAGCCTCACCCTCGGCGAGGATGCGTTCGGCCACGTCCGGCATGTTGATCCGGTTGGTGGCGACCAGCGGAATCTTCACCTCGCCCTTCAGCTTCTGCGTGACCCAGGCGAAACCGGCGCGCGGCACGCTGGTGACGATGGTCGGCACGCGCGCCTCGTGCCAGCCGATGCCGGTGTTGATGATGCTGGCGCCGGCCGCCTCCACCGCCCTGGCCAGGCTGGCGACCTCCTCCCAGTCCTGGCCGCCTTCGACCAGGTCGAGCATCGACAGGCGGTAGATGATGATGAAATCGCGGCCCACCGCCTCGCGCGTACGGCGCACGATCTCGACCGGAAAACGCATGCGCCGCGCGGCGTCGCCGCCCCAGGCATCGTTGCGCTGGTTGGTGCGTGCGGCGATGAATTCGTTGATCAGATAGCCTTCCGAACCCATCACCTCGACGCCGTCGTAGCCGGCGTCCTGTGCCAGCCTCGCGCAGCGCACGAAATCGCCGATGGTGCGCTCCACCCCGCGGGTGCTGAGCGCCCGCGGCGTGAACGGGGTGATCGGCGACTTGATTCTCGATGGCGCCACCGACAGCGGGTGATAGCCATAGCGGCCGGCATGCAGGATCTGCAGGCAGATACGCCCGCCTTCGGCGCGCACGGCACGGGTCAGCTTGCGATGCCGCGGCTTGTGCCAGGGCAGGGTGAGGCGGCCGCCGAATGGCTTCAGCCAGCCCTCGATGCTCGGTGAGATGCCACCGGTGACCATCAGCCCGACGCCGCCGCGGGCACGTTCGGCGAAATACGCGGCCAGCTTATCGTAGTCGCGGGCTTTGTCCTCCAACCCGGTGTGCATCGAGCCCATCAGGATGCGGTTGGGCAGGGTGATGTGACCCAGGTCGAGCGGAGCGAACAGCTTCGGGTAATTCATGCGACCCCCTGAAATTCAAACGGCCGTATGAATGTGCCGGGATTCGGCGTTTGAAAGCAAGCGCCGCGTGTGCAAGCCGCCGCAGGCCTCAGGCCAGCAGTTGGTAGACCAGCGCGATGTAGCGCCGCATGGCCTCTTCCTCGAGAACCCCGTTCAGCTGCGCCCAGGCTTCATGCTTGGCGGTGCCGACGAAATCGAAGAAACCGGGCTGCGCCCGCTTGAGATCGCCCTCCGAGCCCTGCTTGTAGAGCGCGTAGAGCTTCAGCAAGGTGTCGTTGTCGGGGCGCCTGGCCAATCGCCGAATGTCTCTGGCAGCCTGCTCGAACTCGCGGCGAAGGTCGGTCATAAGGCGGTGCGGGCAGGGCTGGCGGACAGGGGAGACCGGCTAGATAGCACGCGTTTCCAGTAGGGTCAACGCGTTAAACTGCCGCTTCTCCAGCCAGCCCAGGACTCCGCCATGAGCCATGCTCCCGCCGTTCCCGTACTCACCATTGACGGGCCGTCGGGATCGGGCAAGGGCACCGTCAGCGCGCTGGTGGCCGAGCGGCTGGGCTGGCGGCTGCTGGACTCCGGGGCGCTGTACCGCGCGGTGGGCTACGCCGCCGGCGCGGAAGGGCTGGACCTGTCGGATGTGGAGGCGGTGACCCGCTGCGCGCAGGGCACGAAGATCCAGTTCCGCGCCGCCAGCGGCGGCGAGACCCGGGTGATCGTCAACGGCCACGACGCCACCGACGAGCTGCGCACCGAAACCGCCGGAGCGGCGGCCTCGGCGATCGCCTCGATGTCGTCGGTGCGCGAGGCCTTGGTGGCGCTGCAACTGGGTTTCCGCAGGGCGCCTGGGCTGGTCGCCGATGGGCGCGACATGGGCACGGTGATCTTCCCGGATGCCGCGCACAAGGTTTTCCTCACCGCGAGCGCCGCCGAACGGGCGAAAAGGCGCTATAAGCAGTTGAAGGAAAAGGGACTCAACGTTACACTTGGCGGCCTTCAGCGAGAAATTGAGGCGCGTGACAGCCGCGATGCATCACGTGCGGTTGCGCCGCTCAAGCCTGCCGAAGATGCCGTGCTGGTGGATACCACCGGCATGGGTATCGACGAGGTCGTCGCGAAAGTACTTGCCGTCGTGCAGTCCTGAGCGGATTGCGCGGCGGCTTCTGTGCCCCTGCCGTGGCAGGGGGTTTTGGCCCATGGTGTCGACGGTCGGTTCTGCGGAACCACCCGAAAACACCCACAACCGGTGGACCGGAAAGTCCGTGCGCAACACTCAACCAGGCGCAACGGGCGACGGTCTTTTCCCACTATGGAATCAACATGACTGAAAGTTTTGCCGAACTGTTTGAACAGAGCCAGCAGGCCATTTCCAAGCTGAAGCCCGGTGCCATCGTCACCGGCATCGTGGTGGAAATCCGCAACGACGTCGTCGTGATCAATGCCGGCCTGAAGAGCGAAGGCATCGTCCCGATCGAGCAGTTCAAGAGCGAGAGCGGCGTGCTGGAAGTGCAGGTGGGCGACGAGGTGAAGGTAGCCCTCGAAGCCCTGGAAGACGGCTTCGGCGAGACCAAGCTGTCGCGCGAGAAAGCCAAGCGCTCGATGGTGTGGGACGACTTGGAGCAGGCGTTCGACAAGGAAGAGACCATCGTCGGCATGATCTCCGGCAAGGTCAAGGGTGGTTTCACCGTCGACATCAAGGACGTCCGCGCGTTCCTGCCGGGCTCGCTGGTCGACGTGCGCCCGGTGCGCGACCCGGTCTACCTCGAGGGCAAGGAACTCGAGTTCAAGATCATCAAGCTGGACCGCAAGCGCAACAACGTGGTGGTCAGCCGCCGCGCCGTCGTCGAGACCGAGTTCTCCGAGGAGCGCGAGAAGCTGCTGGAGCGCCTGACCGAGGGCGCCGTGGTCAAGGGCACGGTCAAGAACCTCACCGACTACGGCGCGTTCGTGGACCTGGGCGGCATCGACGGCCTGCTGCACATCACCGACATGGCGTGGAAGCGCGTGCGTCATCCGTCCGAAGTGGTCAACGTCGGCGACGAGCTGGACGTGCGCGTGCTGAAGTACGACAAGGAGCGCAACCGCGTCTCGCTGGGCCTGAAGCAGCTGGGCGACGACCCGTGGGTCGCCATCGCCCGTCGCTACCCGGTCGGCAGCCGCCTGTTCGGCAAGGTCTCCAACGTCACCGATTACGGCTGCTTCGTCGAGATCGAGCCGGGCGTGGAAGGCCTGGTGCACGTGTCCGAGATGGACTGGACCAACAAGAACGTCAACCCGGCCAAGGTGGTGCAGGTCGGCGACGAGACCGAAGTGATGGTGCTGGACGTGGATGAAGAGCGTCGCCGCATCTCGCTGGGCATCAAGCAGACGCGCTCCAACCCGTGGGAAGCGTTCGCCGCCATGCACAAGAAGGGCGACAAGGTCTCCGGCCAGATCAAGTCGATCACCGACTTCGGCGTGTTCATCGGCCTGGACGGCGGCATCGACGGCCTGGTGCACCTGTCCGACATCTCCTGGCAGATGTCCGGCGAAGACCTCGTGCGCAACTTCAAGAAGGGCGACGAGATCGAGGCCGTGGTGCTGGCGGTGGATCCGGAGCGCGAGCGCATCAGCCTCGGCATCCAGCAGATGGAGCAGGATCCGTTCGGCCAGTTCATGGCGGCGAATCCGCGCGGCAGCATCGTTACCGGCACCGTCAAGGAAGTCGACGCGAAGGGCGCCGTGATCGACCTGGGCGAAGGCGTGGAGGGTTACCTGCGCGCCAACGACATCGCCAAGGAACGCATCGACGACGCCACCCAGCACCTGAAGGTGGGCGACAAGGTCGAGGCCAAGTTCACCGGCATGGATCGCAAGGGTCGCCAGCTGGCGCTCTCGATCCGCGCCAAGGACGAGGAAGATGCACCCGACACGTCGGTGGATTATTCGTCCGCGGCCAGCGGTACGACCAAGCTTGGTGCGCTGCTCAAGGAGCAGTTCAACAAGGCCGACTGAGCGCCTGCAGCAGCCTGATACGGGGCGGCGGCTCATCGCCGTCGCCCCGTTGTTTCATGTCACGGACATTGGGGCCCCATGACTAAATCCGAATTGATCGAGGCGCTCGCCAGGCGCCAGACCCATCTTGCGTTCGCGGACGTCGAGATGGCCGTCAAGAGCGTCATCGAGCAGATGAGCCATGCCCTCGCTCACGGCGAACGCATCGAGGTGCGCGGCTTCGGCAGCTTTGCGCTGCATTACCGGCCGCCGCGCATGGGGCGCAACCCCAAGACGGGCGAGGCCGTGGCGCTGCCCGGCAAGCACGTTCCGCATTTCAAGCCGGGCAAGGAATTGCGCGAGCGCGTCAACCAGGATCTGGAGCAGAAAACCGCCTGATATCCTGGCCGCCACACCGGAAAACCAATCGAAGGCAGGCGACGCAAGTTGGTCCTGCCTTTTTGTTGCCTGCCGCCAGGCGACCGCTGGCCCGCGATGAAGCGCTGCCGCACGAGGCGGCCGGTGCTGCCTGTGCCTGTCACGACCAATCGGGTAAAGTCTTGGCCATGCGACTGCTCGCCATCATCGTTCTCGTGATCTTCGTTGCCGCCGGTGTCGTGCTGGGTGCGCTCAATGCCGACCTGGTCGGTTACGACTTCGCGTTTGTCCGGATGCAGTTGCCCAAGGGTGCCGCCCTGCTGGGGGCGCTGGTGATCGGCTGGCTGCTGGGCGGGCTCACCGCCTGGCTCGGTGCAAGCATGCGCCAGCGCCGCCGGCAACCCCGCGCGGACAAGCAGTCGCCGGCCAAACCATGAATCTCCTGTATGTACTGGTTCCGCTGGTGCCGGCTGCCTTCGTGCTGGGCTGGTGGGCCTCCCGTCAGGCTGATGCGCGCCGTTCCGGTGCCGAGGTCAGCGAACTGTCCTCGGACTATTTCCGCGGCCTGAACTACCTGCTCAACGAAGAGCAGGACAAGGCGATCGAGGTCTTCCTCAAGCTGGCCGAGTACAACCGCGACACGGTCGAGACGCACCTGGCGCTGGGCAACCTGTTCCGCCGCCGCGGCGAAGTGGACCGCGCGATCCGGCTGCACCAGCACCTGGTTTCACGGCCGGGTCTGACCGATGCGATGAAGACGGTGGCCTTGCTGGAGCTGGGCGAGGATTACATGCGTGCCGGCCTGCTGGATCGTGCCGAGGCGCTGTTCTCCGACCTGGTGGCGATGGATGCACACGCGCCGTCGGCGCTGCGCCACCTGATCGCGATCTACCAGCACGAGCGTGACTGGCACAAGGCGATCGAGCACGCGCGGCGGCTGGAAGTGATGACCGGTGAGGACGAGGCGCCGATGATCGCCCAGTTCTACTGCGAGCTGGCCGACCGCTCGCGCCAGCACGGCGCCCGCGCCGAGGCGCGCGACTACCTGCGCCAGGCGTTCGAGTGCCAGCCCGGCTGCGTGCGCGCCTTCATGCTGACCGGCCGCCTGCTGTCCGAGGACGGTCAGCACGCCGAGGCGGTCGCTGCCTACGAGGCAGCGATCAAGGCTGATATTGCCTTCACCCCGGATATCCTGCCGCCGCTGCTCAACAGCTACGCCCGTTCGCAGCAGATGGAACGCGCGGAACATTTCCTGCACGACATGCTCGGGCGCTACCACGGCGTGTCGCCGGTGCTGGCGCTGACCCACCTGTACCGCCAGCGCGATGGCGAGCGGGCGGCGATCGACTTCCTGACCGCACAATTGCGCAAGCGGCCATCGGTGCGTGGGCTGATGGCCCTGATCGACGCCACCATGGACAAGATCGAAGGCGAGGCGCGCGAGAATTTTCTGATCCTGCGCGACCTCACCCGCAAGCTGCTGGAAGGCCAGGCGATGTACCGCTGCAGCCGCTGCGGTTTCGGCGCCAAGGCGCATCATTGGCAATGCCCCAGTTGCAAGAGCTGGAGCACGATCCGGCCGATCCACGGCGTCGCCAGTGAGTGAAATGAGCCGAGTGAAGTGAGCCCATTGCAGTGAGCCCATTGAAGTGAGCATGTACACGACCATCGGATGGTTGCTGGCCAGCTTGTCGATCACCCTGCTGCTGGTGCGCGGCGCGATCGGCTACGCGCAGCGGCGCGGCATGCTGGACCAGCCCGGGCCACGCCGCTCGCATCGCCTGCCCACCCCTCGCGGCGGTGGCATCGGCATCGTCGTGGCCATGCTGGCGTGTCTGCCGGGCGTGCTGCGGCATCCGCCGGCGGCGTGGCCGGCAAGCGTGATCGCCAGCCTGCTCGCCGCGCTGGTGCTGGTGGCGCTGGCTGGCTGGTGGGACGACCACCGCTCGCTGCCGATCCTGCCGCGACTGGGCGTCCAATTGCTGGCGGTGGGCCTGTTTTCGCTGGGCCTGCTGACTACCGGCTTGTCGGGATGGTGGATGCCGCTGCTGCTGATCGCCGGCGCCTGGAGCATCAACCTGCACAACTTCATGGACGGCATCGATGGCCTGCTGGCGCAGCAGGCGATCTTCGTGGGCGCCGGCCTGGCCGGGCTGGCTGTCGCAGCGGGGCAATCTGCGCTGGCGGCGGCGGCGGCGGTCTTTGCGGCATCGGCGCTGGGCTTCTGGTGCTTCAACCGGCCGCCGGCGCGGATCTTCATGGGCGACGTCGGCAGCGGCAGCGTGGGCCTGCTGATCTTCGCCTTCAGTGCCATGCTGTGGCGCGTCGATCCCTCGTGGTTGTGGCCGGCGCTGATCCTGTCATCCGCCTTCGTGGCGGATGCCAGCCTGACCCTGCTGACCCGCATGTGGCGCGGGCGGCGCTGGTACACTGCCCATCGCGAACACCTCTACCAGTGGCTGGTGCGACGCGGGGGAACTCACGCACGCTCGGACATGATCTATATGGGCTGGAACCTGCTGGTCGCGGCACCTTCGGCCTGGTTGGCCTGGAGTCATCTGTACATGGCGCTGCCGATTACCATGGCTGTCTATCTTGCAGCGGCAGTCGCCTGGCTGGCGCTGAAACGTCGCTGCCTGCGACGCCATCTGCCCAAGGTAACCCATGTCGCTGCGTAGGCTTGTCGGCTTCATCCATCCGCGTATCGCTGTCGTGCTGCACGACCTGGCCATGGCCGCGCTCGCCTGGTGGATCGCCAAGCTGCTGCGGTATGCGCTGAAACCCGACGAGATCTTCAGTTTCCGGCTGTTCGAGTTTCCGATCGTGCTGCTGGTGCAGGGGTTGATCTTCCGCTGGACCGGGCTGTACCGCAGCGTCTGGCGTTTCGCCAGCCTGCCGGATTTGTGGAACATTGCGCGCGCCGTGGTCGTCGGCTCGCTGTTCATCGGCGTGTCGCTGTTCCTCTACAACCGGCTGGAAGGGGTTCCGCGCTCGGTGCTGGTGCTCTACCCGTTGCTGCTTGCCGCGCTGCTGGGGGTACCGCGCCTGGCCTATCGCTACTGGAAGGACAGCCGCAACGACCTGCTGCAGAACCAGGTCGCCAAGCGCGTGCTGATCGTCGGCGCCGACCGGGCCGGCGAAGTACTCTCGCGCGACCTGCAGCGCGACAACCGCTACGGCGTGGTCGGTTTCGTCGACGACAACCCCAGCCTGCGCGGCGCCAGTATCAACGGTCACCCGGTGCTCGGGCGGTTCGACCAGCTGCCCGAGGTCGCCCGCGAAGTGGCGGTCGACATGCTGCTGATCGCGCTGCCCGGCGCCTCGACCGCCGAGATGCGGCGGGTGGTCTCGCTGTGCGACGCCACCGACCTGCCGTACCGGACGGTGCCGCGGCTGGAAGACGTGGTGGCCGGCCGCGCCCAGTTCAACCAGATCAAGGAAGTGGCGATCGAGGACCTGCTCGGCCGCGACACGGTGGAACTGGACTGGACCGCGATTCGCGAAACCCTGAGCGGGCGCCGCGTGCTGGTCACCGGCGGCGGCGGCTCGATCGGCTCGGAGCTGTGCCGCCAGGTGGCCCGGCTGGGCGCACAGTCGCTCACCGTGGTCGAACAGAGCGAGTACAACCTGTACCGGATCAGCCAGGAGCTGCGCGCGGATTTCCCCGAGCTGATCTTCGACGGCATCCTGGCCAACTGCGGCGACGAGGCCGCCATGCGCAAGGCCTTCGCGGACTTCCGGCCGCAGGTGGTGTTCCATGCCGCCGCCTACAAGCATGTGCCGCTGCTGCAGGACCAGTTGCGCACGGCGTTCCGCAACAATGCACTGGGCACGCGCACGGTGGCCGATGCGGCCTGCGCGGTCGGCGTGGAATGCTTCGTGCTGATCTCCACCGACAAGGCGGTCAACCCGACCAGCGTGATGGGCGCGTGCAAGCGCGTCGCGGAGATCTATTGCCAGAATCTCGATGCGCACACCGCCACGCGCTTCATGACGGTGCGTTTCGGCAACGTGCTGGATTCGGCCGGTTCGGTGGTGCCGCTGTTCCGGCGGCAGATCCGCGAGGGCGGCCCGGTTACCGTGACGCACCCGGAGATCTCGCGCTACTTCATGACCATTCCCGAGGCCTGCCAGCTGATCCTGCAGACCGCGAGCATCGGCAAGGGCGGCGAGATCTTCGCGCTGGACATGGGTGAGCCGGTGAAGATCCGCGATCTGGCCGAGCAGATGATCCGCCTCGCCGGCAAGAAGCCGGGCAGCGAGATACCGATCGTGTACACCGGCCTGCGTGCGGGCGAGAAGCTGTTCGAGGAACTGTTCCATCCGCTGGAGAACTACAGCGCCACCGCGCACGCCAAGATCTTCCTGGCGCAGCATCGCGAAGTGTCGTGGGAGTTGCTGCAGGCCATGCTGTGCAAGGCCGCCGAGGCGGCCGATGTTTTCAATGAGGAAGAACTTCGCCGCTGCGTATCCAGCCTGCTGCCTTCGTTCCGCTGGAGCGAAACGGTGCATCCGGACAACGTGGTGTCGATCCGCCGCGCCAACCCGGAGAGCAATGAGTGAGCAAGCCCCTGCGCAAAGTGGTGTTTCCCGTGGCCGGACTCGGCACGCGCTTCCTGCCGGCGACCAAGGTGGTCGCCAAGGAAATGCTGCCGGTGCTCGACAAGCCGCTGATCCAGTACGCCGTCGACGAGGCGGTGGATGCAGGTGCCGACACCCTGGTCTTCGTCACCAATCGCTACAAGCATGCGATCGCCGACTACTTCGACAAGGCCTACGAGCTGGAGTCGAAACTGCAAGAGAAGGGCAAGGCCGAGCTGCTGGCACTGGTGCAGGGCACCTTGCCGCGGCACGTTCGGGCGATCTTCGTGACCCAGCCCGAGGCGCTCGGCCTGGGCCATGCCGTGCTGTGCGCCAAGCCCGTGGTCGGCGACGAGCCGTTCGGCGTGATCCTGCCGGACGACCTGATCTGGAACGGTGCCGGCAAGGGCGCGCTGCGGCAGATGGCGGAGCTCGCCGATGCGCAGCAGGCCGGGGTGATCGCGGTGGAGGAAGTGCCGCGCGACCAGACCGACAAGTACGGCATCGTCGATGCCGTGCCGGTCGACGAGCGCAGCGCGCAGATCCGCCACATGGTGGAGAAGCCCAAGCCGGCCGACGCACCGTCGAATCTGGCCGTGGTTGGCCGCTACGTGCTGCCGGGCCGCATCTTCCAGCTGCTGGAGCAGACCACGCCCGGCGCCGGCGGCGAGATCCAGCTCACCGACGCCATCGATGCGTTGCTGAAGGAGCAAGGCAAGGTACTGGCCTACCGCTTCGAAGGCACCCGCTTCGACTGCGGCAACAAGGCCGGGCTGGTGCGCGCCACCATGCACATGGCGATGCAGGATCCGAAGCTTGCGCCCACCGTGCGAGAGTTCCTTGGCCAGCTTTGAACCACGGCGGCCACAACGCGCGGCCATGAAGGCCGTGCCCACTCCGTCACGGATACCGGCGTCGCTCATCGCTGCAGCATGAAGTCCCCCTCGGCCACGTCCTACTATCGCGCCACCGCCACGCCGTATCCGGCCTGGCAACCGCTCCAGGGCAGCACGCAGGCGCGCGTTGCGGTGATCGGCGGCGGCTTCGCCGGCCTGAACACTGCGCTGGGGCTGGCCGAGCGCGGCGTGCGCGAGGTGGTGCTGCTGGAGCACGAGCAGGTCGGCTTCGGCGCCTCCGGCCGCAACGGCGGCTTCGTCTTCGCCGGCTATTCGCTGGGCGAGCAAACGCTGCTCGACCAGTTGGGCGAGGCGCGCGCGCAGGCGCTGTTCAAACTCACCACCGAGGCGGTCGGGCGCATCCGCCAGCGCGTCGCCGATCATTCGATCGCCTGCGACATGGTCGACGAAGGGGTGATCTGGGCCAACTGGTTCCGCGATCCGGCCGTGTTGCGCCAGCGCCAGCAGTTGCTGGGCGACCATTACGGCGTACATTGGCAGTGGCTGCCCGAAACCGAATTGCGCGCGCGCATCCGCAGCGAGCGTTACCACGACGGCCTGTACGAGCGCGATGCGCTGCACCTGCACCCGCTCAACTACGCGATCGGCCTGGCCGCCGCGGCAGCCGGGAAGGGCGTGCGCATCCATGAGTACAGCGGTGTGCGCAGCCTCGTGCGCGAGGGCCTGCGGTGGCGCCTGCGCACGGCGCAAGGCGACCTGCTGGCCGACCAGGTAGTGCTGGCCTGCGGCGGCTACCTGGCCGGCCTGCAGAAAACGATCGACCGCGCGATCCTGCCGATCGCCACCTACGTGATGGTGACCGAGCCGCTCGGCGCGCGGCTGGACGACTGCCTGCACACCCACGCGGCGATCTACGACAGCCGCTTCGCCTTCGACTACTACCGCGCGCTGCCGGATACCCGCCTGCTGTGGGGCGGGCGCATCTCGGTGCTCAACCGCTCGCCGCGCGGAGTACAGCGGCTGCTGACGAAAGACCTGCTGCGGGTGTTCCCGCAACTGGATGGCGTGCGAGTCGACCACGCCTGGTCGGGCCTGATGAGCTACGCGCGGCACCAGATGCCGCAGATCGGCGGCGACGGCCGCGGCCTGTGGTGGGCGCAGGCCTTCGGCGGGCACGGGCTGGCGCCGACCTGTGTCGCCGGCGAACTGCTGGCGGCGGCGATCGCCGAAGGCGACGACCGCTGGCAACAGTTCGCCGACTACGGCCTGGGCAGCACCCATCGCCCGTTCGGTTATCTTGCGGCACAGGCCAGTTACTGGTGGCAGCAGAGCCGCGATTGTCTGAAGACGAGGCTGGAAGGATGAGCGAAGTGAATCACCCCGAGATCAGCTGGGCCGATTTCGAGCAGGTGCTGATCGTCGCCGGTACGGTGACGAAGGTGGAACCGTTTCCCGCGGCGCGCAAGCCGGCGTGGAAGGTCTGGGTGGATTTCGGCCCCTACGGCGAGAAGAAGACCAGCGCGCAAATTGCCGCGCTGTACCAAGCCGAGGATCTGCTGGGGCGGCAGGTCGTGGGGGTGATCAACTTCCCCGAAAAGCAGATCGGTCCGTTCCGCTCGCAGTTTCTGCTGACCGGCTTTCCCACCGACGCGGGCGTGGTGCTCACCGCGATCGAACGCCCGGTACCGAACGGCACCCGGCTGGCCTGAGCCGATCACGGCACGTTGCCCGCAATTTGCCTGCAACGCGCCAGCACCTGTTCGCCATCGCCAGCCACCATGACGGTCCCGTCCGGTCATGGAGCTCACGCATGAACCGCATCATCCGCACGCTGTGAATCGGCGCTGGCCTTTCTCTGGCCAGCCTGGCGCAGGCGCAGCAGGCGAGCTGGAGCCAGCCGCAGCAGCCATTCCGCATCTACGGCGACAGCTGGTACGTGGGTACACGGGGGCTGAGCGCGGTCCTGATCACTTCGCCGCAGGGCCACGTGCTGATCGACGGCACGCTGGAAGGCAACGCGGCGCAGATCGAGGCGAACATCCGCGCGCTCGGTTTCCGTCTGCGCGACGTCAGGCTGATCCTCAACTCGCACGCCCATTCCGACCACGCCGGGGCCATCGCCCGGCTGGCGCGCGACAGCGGCGCCACGGTGGCGGCCAGCGCGGCTGGTGCGAAGGCGCTACGCCTAGGCGGCGGCGACCCGGACGATCCCCAGTACGGCATGGCGCCGCGCTACCCGGCGGTCACGCCGGTCAAGGTGGTGGCCGACGGTGCAGCGGCGTAGGCAGGCTCGATCGCCGTCACGGCGTATTACACGCCCGGCCACACCACGGGCAGCACCTCGTGGACCTGGCGCTCGTGCGAAGCGGGGCGCTGCCTGTCGCTGGCCTATGTCGACAGCCTCACTGCACTCAGCCGCGAAGGCTTTCACTACAGCGACGAGCCGGCGCGGGTCGCGGCTTTCCGCCAGTCCTTCGCGACCGTCGCCGGTCTGCCTCGCGACATCCTGATCACCCCGCATCCGGAGGCCAGCGGCTTTATGCAGAAGGTTGCCGCACGCGATCGCAAGCGTTCGTCCGACGCCTTGATCGATACCGGCGCCTGCCGCAGCTACGCCGCGGCGGCGGAGCCACGTTTCGAGGAACGACTGACGAAGGAGCGGCAAGAAGCACGCACAACAGGCAAGTGAGCCGCTGCCGATCAGCGGTCCAGCCATACCTCCAGCCCCTGTGCGTTCAGCTCGATGTCCATGCCCAGCAGCTGACGCAGCGCGTCGCGGCCCTGCTGCCAGCCATGGGCTTCGGCGCGGGCGGCGTAGAGCTCGGTGAGCGATTCCATCAGCGCAGCGTGCCGGTCGGGCCGGCCGTGCGCGGCGCGGGCCAGCGCGACCATCGCGTCGATCTGCACGTGCAGATCGGCCGCCAGCCGTTCGACGTCCTCCACCTGGCCATAGTGGGTGAGGTACATCGCCTCGGGCTTCAGCGCGAGCAAGCGCTCGATCGACGCATGCAGCGCGGGCGGATCGAACTGCACCGGCGACGTGGTGGGCAGGATGAACGGGCCGTTCTTGGTATCGAAATCGTGGTAGGAGAGGCCGAATACGTCGCCAGTGAAGCACACGGCGGCGCGCTCGTCGTATACGGTGAGGTGGTGCTTCGCGTGGCCGGGGGTGTCAAGGCAGCGCAGCGGACGACCGGCCAGATCCACCACGTGTCCGTCCGGCACCGCGGTCACCCGCTCGGCCGGGATCGGGCGCAGCCGCCCGTAGGTCTGCTCCATCACCGACTCGCCGTACACCGCGCTGGCGCCGGCCCACAGCGCCGACGGATCGATCATGTGACGGGCGCCGCGCGGGTGCACCACCAGCTGCGCGTTCGGCAGCCTTGCGATCAGCTCGCCGGCGCCGCCGGCGTGGTCCAGGTGCACGTGGGTGAGGATCAGCCAGTCCACCGCGGCGGCGGAAATCCCGGCTTCGTCGAGCGCCGCCAGCATGCGCGGCACAGCGAAGTTCGTGCCGCAGTCGATGAAGGCGCCGCGGTCGTGCTCGACCACCAGGTAGGCCGCATCGAACTGCGGACGCACGAAGCCGGTGTCGATGGTGTGGATGCCGTGGATGCCGTGGATGCCGTGGGTGTGTGCCATGCCTGCCTCGTGAACCGGACGATCCGTCGAGGGTAGCAAGCCGCCGCAGCGCAGGCACCCGGACCATGGTCGAGTTCCGGCCATCCGGGACCAGCTTGTTCCTGCGCCTGCATCACCTGCAGGTCATTGCGCCGGGCCTGCTGGTCATCGGGCTGAGCGTGCTGGGTTTCCTCTGCCTGGGCGTGGCCGGCTGGCTGGGCGGCAAGCTGGTGTACGGGCGCCGGCTGGGCGTCAGCCCACCGTCTGCCTGAGCTTCGGCGGGCGTGGCACGCACCACAGGTACCAGGCCGCAGCGGTGCGGTGCGGGCTCCAGTTCGCACCGATCGCCGCCAGCGCCTTCGGCGCGGGCGCCGTGTCCAGCGACTTCAGCAGGCGATAGCCCTCGCGTACGCCGAAGTCGTCCGCTGGCAGGATGTCCGGGCGGTCCAGGCTGTAGATCAGGAACATCTCCACCGTCCAGCGGCCGATGCCTTTCAACACGCAGAGCCGGGCGACCAGTTCCTCGTCCGGCAGCGCCAATGCCGTGGCCAGATCGGGAACGACGCCGTCGACCGTGGCCGCGGCAATGCCGCGGATCGTCTCGATCTTGCGCGCCGAAAAACCGCAGCGGCGCAGGCTGTCGACATCGGCCTCCAGCAATTGCGCCGGTGACGGAAACGCCTGCTGCGGATGCAGCGCCAGCAGCCGCGCCAGGATCGCGTCGCCGGCCCGCACGTGCAGTTGCTGGTAGGCCACCGCGCGTACCAGCGCCTCGTACGGCGCGCGCGCCGGTTTTGCCTGGTGGCTGCACGGGCCGACCTGCGCGATCAGGCTTGCCCAGTCGGCGTCGAGCGCGGCCAGGAACGTGGCGGCGTCAGCCGGCACGGCGAAAACTCAGGTTGATGCGGCGCTCGCCCAGCGCGGCGTGATGGTTCGCCTTCAGCGGCAGCACGCCATGGAAGCGCAATCGCGCCCCGCCGCCCCACACCACCACGTCGCCATGCGCCAGCGGCACGCGCTGCACGGGGTCGGTGCGCCGCAGGCCGCCGAACAGGAACACCGCCGGTATGCCCAGCGACGCCGACACGATCGGCGGCCCGAGATCGCGTTCGTCGCGGTCCTGGTGCAGGCTGAGCCGGGTGCCGGGTTCGTAGCGATTGAGCAGGCAGGCATCCGGCACGAAGCCGGGAAAGCCGGCGCGTGCGGCGGCGGCCACCGCCAGCCGCATGAATGCCGGCGGCAGCGGCGGCCATGGCTCGCCGCTGTCCGGATCGCGTGGAGCGTAGCGGTAGCCGCGGCGATCGCTGGTCCAGCCCAGCGGCCCGGCATTGGTCATCGCCACCGACATGCGCAGGCCGCCGGGCGTGAGCTGATGGCGGAACGGGGCCTGCGCCGCGATCGCCGTCACCGCCTGCAGCAACGCCGATTCCTCCGCCAGGGCGAAGCCGCGCAGCACCACCGCGCCGTCGCACAGCCGCTCGTCCCGACGGACGGGATGGTGGTTGGCGCCGAACAGGTCGGTGGTGATCATGCGGCGTCGTGGAAGATGATGCCGAGCGTATGGCGGCGACCACTGCGCACGCGACTGATGCCGTGGCGCAGGTTCACCCGGTAGCTGCCGCGCGTGCCCTGCACCGGGCGCTGGTGCACCGCGAACAGCACCGCGTCGCCCTGGCGCAGCGGCACCACGTCGACGCGCGACTGCATGCGCGGGCGCTGCTCGGTCAGCACGAATTCGCCGCCGCTGAAATCGCGTCCCGGCTCGGACAGCAGGACCGCCAGCTGCAGCGGAAACACCTGCTCACCGTACAGGTCCTGGTGCAGGCAGTTGTAATCACCGGCGCCGTACTGCAGCAGCAGCGGGGTGGGACGTTGCTGGCCGGCGGCATGGCAACGGGCGATGAACTCGGCATGCGTGGCCGGGTAGCGTGTGGCCAACCCCATTGCCGCGTTCCAGCGGTTGGCGATGGGCGCCAGCGGCGGATAGATCCCGTCGCGCAGCGCGACCACCCGTTCGGGCAGGGGGTACTCGAAATAGCGGTACTCGCCACGGCCGAAACCGTGCTGGCCCATCACCACACGGCTGCGGAAACGTTCGTCGTCCGCATACATGCCGGCCAATGCCAGGCACTCTTGCGGCGACAGCAGGGCTTTCAGCATCGCGCCGCCGTGCGCGTCGAGCTCATCGGCGATGCCGGCCCAGTCGTACCCTTGCAGCCGCGCCCCGGTGCCGGCGGACGCTTGCAGCTGCGCATTCATGCCTGCGCCTCGCGCTCCAGCAGGGCGCGTTTGCGCGGCACACCCCAGCGGTAGCCGGACAGGCCGCCGTCGTTGCGCACCACGCGATGGCATGGGATCGCCACCGCCAGCAGGTTGCTGGCGCACGCCTGGGCCACCGCGCGCGCCGCCGTGGGCGCGCCGATGCGCCGCGCGATTTCGCCGTAGCTGGCGGTGCTTCCCGCTGGAATCTCGCGCAGCGCTTGCCATACGCGCTGCTGGAATGCGGTACCGCGCACATCCAGCGGCAGGTCCAGCCCGATCGCGGGCGCCTCGATGAAGCCGACCACCTGCGCCACCAGGCGTTCGTAATCGCGGTCGCCGCCGATCAGCCGGGCCTTGGCGAAGCGATCCTGCAGCTCGCGCGCGAGCGCGTCCGGGTCGTCGCCGAGCAGGATCGCGCACACGCCGCGTTCGCTCTGCGCCACCAGGATCGCGCCCAGCGAACAGGCGCCGATGGCGAAACGGATCTCGCTGTCGACGCCGCCGGCGCGATAGCTGGAAGGCGTCATGCCCAGTACCTGGTCGGCAGTTTCGTAGAAGCGGCTGCTGGCGTTGTAGCCGGCATCGAAGATCGCCGCGGTCACGCTGTGGCTGTGCTCCAGGCCATTGCGCACGCGGCGGTTGCGATGCGCCGCGGCGTATTGTTTCGGGGTCACCCCGGTGACCGCCTTGAACACGCGGTGGAAATGGAACGGGCTGAGGCCGCTCGGTTGGGCCAACTGTTCCAGCGTCGGCGCGGTCTCGGCATGCTCGATCGCGCGGCAGGCGGCGGTGACCATCGCCGCCTGCTGCTGCGCCAGCGACGGCTGATCGGGCCGGCAGCGCCTGCAGGGGCGAAAGCCGGCGCGCTCCGCTTCGGCGGCGGTGGCGTGGAAGGCGACGTTCTCCGGCCGGGCCGCTCGTGCGGCGCAGGACGGACGGCAGTACACGCCGGTGCTGCGCACCGAGTAGAAGAAGCTTCCATCGGCGTGCGCATCGCGCGCCTGTACCGCGACCCAGCGCGGGTCGGCCAGGGTGGCGGCGCGTGCCGCCTGCTTGTCGAAAGTATGCATGGCTGTCCCTTCCGTCGGATTATCGCTCAAGGCGCAATCTACGGACCGACAGCCGCCGTGGCACTCCGGGTCTTGCGGTCGAATCGAAGCGCAGCCATGCCGGCGAGCACCGGCATGGCGTCGACCGCCATGCGAAACTCAGGGCGCGGCGTCCACCAGCACCAGCTCGGCATCCTCGATCGCGGTGATGTGCAGCGTGGCCTCGTCGCGGATCGCCGCGCCGTCGCGGGCCTCCAGCTTCACGCCATTGACGTCCACCTTGCCGGTGGCCGGCACCAGGTAGGCGTAGCGACCATGCTGCAACGCGTACGCGACGCTTTCGCCGGCCTTGAGCGTGGCGCCGAGCACGCGCGCGTTGGTACGCAGCGGCAAGGCCTCGGTATCTTCCTTGAAACCGCTGGCCAGTGCCACGAAGCGGCCCGAACGGTCCCCCTTGGGGAACGGTCGCGCGCCCCAGGACGGCGGCTTGCCGTTCTCGTCGGGGATGATCCAGATCTGGAAGATGCGCGTGGTCACGTTCTCGCGGTTGTACTCGGCATGGGTGATGCCGGTGCCGGCGCTCATTACCTGCACATCGCCGGCTTCGGTGCGACCGGCGTTGCCGAGGCTGTCCTGATGGCTGATGGCGCCTTCGCGCACGTAGGTGATGATCTCCATGTCCGCATGCGGATGCGGCGGAAAGCCGGTCTGCGGCGCGATGGTGTCGTCGTTCCACACACGCAGCGCGCCCCAACCCATGCGCTTCGCGTCGTGGTAGCCGGCGAACGAGAAGTGGTGTTTCGCCTTGAGCCAGCCGTGGTCGGCTCCGCCCAGGCGGTCGAAAGGTCTGCGTTCAATCACAGCGGTATCCCTCATGCTTGATCGCGCCCGATGGCGCCTGTTCCCAACATAAGGTTACGCAGCAGCATCTGAAACCGGCGCGAAGGAAACGGATCGTCGTCGTTTCGGCGCCAGTGGACTCACCAGTCGGTCGGCCGGTAATCCTTCAGGAACTGGCCCCACACGTGCTCGCCGGTATTGATGCCGTGGATGATCGGATCGACGATGCGCGCGGCGCCGTCGACGATGTCCAGCGGCGGGTGGAAGCGCTCCTCGCGCACCTTCTTCGCCGCCAGCTCGGCCGGGTCCTCGTCGGTCACCCAGCCGGTGTCGACGCTGTTCATGTGGATACCGTCGTTGTGGTAATCGGTGGCCGCGGTGCGCGTCATCATGTTCAGCGCGGCCTTGGCCATGTTGGTGTGCGGGTGGCGGGTGGTCTTGAAGCTGCGGTAGAACTGGCCTTCCATCGCCGACACGTTGACGATGTGCTTGTCGCGCTCGCCCGTGCGCAGCATCAGCGGCTTCAGCCGCGCGTTGATGATGAACGGCGCGATCGCGTTCACCAGCTGTACCTCCAGCAATTCCACCGACGGCACCTCGGCCATCAGCAGCCGCCACGAGTTGCGCTGGCGCAGGTCGACCTGCTGCAGGTCCTGGTCCAGCCGGCCTTCGGGGAACAGGTGGCTCTGCGCCAGCAGCTCCTCCGGCAGCAGGGGGAGCTGCGACAGCTCGGCAGCGCGGGTCAGCCCGGCCAGTTCCGGACCGCGGCTGGCCAGCGCGGTGCTGCTGGGCAGGATCTCCGCGCCGCGCAGGCCCTCGTAGTGGCCTACCAGCCGGCGCACGTGCTCGGGCAACTCGTGCAGCGCGGCGGTCTCGCCTTCCATCATGTGCGCGTAGAACTCCGGCGGCCGGCGCACGGTCTGGCAGGCGTTGTTGATGATGAAATCCAGCCGTGGCCGCGTCGCCACCAGTTCCTGGCAGAACGCCTCCACGCTGGGCGTGTGGCGCAGGTCGAGGCCGTAGACCTGCAGGCGGTGACCCCATTCGGCAAAGTCGGGTTCTTCCGCATAGCGCGCGGCCGAGTCGCGTGGGAAGCGGGTGGTGACGATCAGCTCGGCACCGGCGCGCAGCAGCTTGAGTCCGGCCTGGTAACCGATCTTCACGCGGCCGCCGGTAAGCAGCGCCACCCGGCCGCGCAGGTCGGCCAGCTCGCCGCGCTTGGCATAGTTGAACGCGGCGCACTCCGGGCACAGCTGGTCGTAGAAGAAGTGGATGGCCGTGTATTTCTGCTTGCACACGTAGCAGTGCTTCGGCTCGACCGACTCGCGCGGTTGCGCGGCGTCGGCCGCCGGCGGCACGTCGTGCGGCAGGAAGCCTTCCGGCGCGAATGCGTTCGGCGTGGTGAACACCGGCTTACGGCGCAGGCTGCGGATGCCGGTCTGGTTCAGCACGGTGTCTTCAGCCGCCACCTTCGAGGCGTAGCGTGCCTTTTCGGCGGCTTTCAGCTTGATCCGGCGAGCCGCCGGGTCGGGGTGGTAGAGCTGCGCCACGGCCTGGTGCAGACGTTGGCGATCCTCGGCTGGAAGCCGGTCCAGCAGCTGCCGGTCGGCGGCTACCGATTCCAGCAGTGCCGTGGCGTCGCGCAGGCGCTCCAGCAGGTCGGCGCCCGTATGATCGGGCAGGGCGGTGGGGGCGGGCACGGTCGTCAAGAGCTGATCCATCGTCGTAGGGGCGGGCAAGTGCCTCGCCAGCCGCCTATTTTGCCTGTTTTCCGTCTCGGCCCGGAAAGCGCCGGCGCGACTCAAACAGAGTCGAAGTTCGATTATTGCGCAGCAGTGCACATTTTCGTGGCACGGCTAATGCAAAAGTGGCGTCGTGGCTGTCCAGGCGGGACGGCATCAGCGGTATCCGGGCGGCGCGGTGTGACAGAGTCGAGCATCGTGGCCGCCTTTCAGCAGCGAAGGTTTTTTGTGAGTGTGTCGACCCCCGCAAGTGTGCCCCTGAAAGAGGCCGCCAAGGCCAGAACTGCCGCTGTTGCTGTTTCCTCCGTCGATACCCTGCTGGGCGACCTGCCTACCGCGCACCGCGCGCTGCCGATCGGCCACCGGATCGCCGGGCAGGGTTGTCATGGCACCAAGGCGCCCCTCCGGCCGGGCAACGCTAGGCTCGCGGCTCGCGTACGTTTCGTCTACTTCGCGCGAAGCGGGGCCGAGCATCGGGCTGACTGTCATCGGCACCTGGTCGTGGCCGAGATCCTGCTTGGGCGGGTGCTTGCCGCCCACGCTGCCGGCCTGCGGTCGATGGCGCCGGCGCTCGATTACGCCGCCGAGGCGTGCGTCGCGCTGCGGCCGCCGCACGACATGTTCCACCCGGCTACGCTGGAGTACCGCCGCTGGTACCGCGCCGACGGCACTACGCGCACGCAGCCGCTGACCCGCGAGGCGCTCTCGCTGCGGCTGGCCGCCGACGAGAACCTGTCGATGAAAGAGGCCCGTGCCCGCGTCGCGAGCCGCTCGCGGGCGCTACCGGCAGTCGACCAGGCCTGGCTGATCGACCGCCGGAGCACCCCGCTGGCGCGCCGCCCGCTCAACCAAGCCGAGTACCTTGCGCTGGCCGCAGCCCTCGACGGCATCTGGCAAGCCTCGACCGGTAGCTCGGACGTGGAGTGCGTGAACCGACGGATCGTGTTGCGCGTGGTTGCCGCGCTGGGCAGCCTGCTCGACGAGTACGCCGCCTCGCCGTTCAAGACCGCCGCCCTGAGCGAGGTCTTCAACGAGCACCACCTGGCCCACCTGCGCCGAAGCATCGAGGACTCGCGCCGGGCGGAGTCCGATTCGGGCGCCCTGCTGGCCGGCCCGAAGGCCTGGTTTGCCGCCAAGAGCGCGCGGATGCGCGCCGAGCATCAGCTTGGCCTGGCCAAGTCGCCGGCGGCGTTCCCGGCGATGCAGCTGGCTGGCCGTGCCCAGGTCGCGGTGGTCGGGGGCCGCCTGCACATGTTCGTAGACGGCCGGCGCCCCGGCGTACGTCCGGAGCCGACGCACGTCACCTTCGGCTGAACCCCCGCGCCCCCGCTGGCGTAGCGCGACTCAGTGCACGTAGTAGTTGATCGCCAGCGGCGGCGTGATCGTGGTCGGCGTGTTGTGTCCGTCGGTGATGACACGGGTACCAAACAGCACGCCCAGCGTGGGACTCCAGCTGTACTCGATCGCCGGCGCAAAGCCGAACGCCTCGCTGGAGCGCCCGTCCAGGGGGTAGGCGAACCCGCAGCCCCATCACCGCGTACGCGGGCACCGTGACTGCGCCAACAGCTGAGGTCGAGCGCCAGCACCCAGCACCCAGCGCCGGCTGAGGCTGTATTCCCAGACGGCGTCGACGTAGAACGAGCGCCCCGGCCGAGCGTGCCTGCGAAAGCCAGCCGGGGTACCGCAGACGCTGGCATTCTCGACACGCGCCCGCGTCGAGAATGACCGCGCCACATTGAAATGCATGCGCAGGATGTGTCCGTTGGCCAGCCAGAAGTAGGTCTGCGTGTTGACCTGCAGCGTGGTGGTGGCGTCGATCGACCGGGTCTGTCGTGTGGAAGGCCCGTTTCTCGTTGCTGCCGATCACGTTCCCATGGCACGCTCCCGCGTTCACCTGCGGGACATCCTGCAGCTTTGAAACTCCATCGTTTGAATCGTGGGAGCAGTAGTGCGATACGGCCCATTCGAGAATGCTGCACGCCGACGCTGCTCGCGCATCGTTGGTTGCGCTTGGTGGCTGCTCGTCTGTGCAGGCTTGGTCAGTGCGGCGCGCGCCGAAGGCGTTGCGGCGCGCCGCAGCGCAGATGCC
This sequence comes from Rhodanobacter thiooxydans, assembly GCF_021545845.1. NCBI lineage: Bacteria > Pseudomonadati > Pseudomonadota > Gammaproteobacteria > Lysobacterales > Rhodanobacteraceae > Rhodanobacter > Rhodanobacter thiooxydans. The sequence continues at coordinate 2,506,293 of NZ_CP088923.1, read as the reverse complement.
ACGCCGCAGCGCATGGCCATCCAAGTCAACGACGACCGCATGACGGTGACGCTGGCCGGGGCGCCGCAGATTTATCTCTACGGCGTGATCGACGCCGATGCGCCGCAGCGGTTCGAGGCCTTGCTGAAGTCGGGCAAGGTTCCTGCCGGGGCCGACGTCTACCTGAACTCCGCGCAGGGCGAGCTGGCGGCCGGCATGGCGCTGGGGCGCCTGTTCCGCGCCAGCTCGATGACGACGCATCTGGGCACGCCGCGGCGCAAGCGTGGCGGCTACCGGGGCGCGAAGGCCGCCGTCTGCAGCGGTGCGTGTGCCTATGCCTACTTTGGCGGCCTTTACCGCTGGGCTCCCACGGGTGGCGATCGCATCGGTCTGATCCGCCACCGGTCCGCCGGTACCACGCCGGACCAGCCGCTGCAGGGGGAGGCGGACGCCTACCTCAAGGCGATGGGCATCGACCTCGATGCTCTCGCCGCGCCGTCAGCGTCCGCCGTCGATTCGCCGATCTGGTTGGATGCGGACCAGATGACCGTCGCCGGCCTGGCCAACAACGGCCGGTTGCCCTTGAAGACGAAAAGCTGGCTGTTGCCGCCGGCGCCTTTGCTGGAACTGCATCAGGAGAACCGGCGCGGCACCTATCGGCTGGTCCTGCAATGTCAGCCGGGCAGCGTGACGCTCACCGCCTACGACCAGGTGGGTGCCACCCGCGCCGCGCAGATCGTGGCGCACGAAACGCGATCGTATTTCGAGGTCGATCGCCAGCCTGTGCTGGTCGAACCGCGCGGTGCCGCGCGCGTCGTCGATAGCGCCGTGGTGATCAGCCGGCCGTGGTCGCCTGGCGAGCTGGGGCGGCTGCTTTCGTCGAGCTCCATCGGCGCCTGGGTCGGTGGTCGGCGCAGCGCGTTCCGCTACGGTGCCACTTTCGTGCTCTATCCGGCCCGGCAGGCCATCAAGGATTTCTACAACGCCTGCTGGCGCGCCGCGCCGTGGCCAGTCAAACAGGCACAGGAAAAGAACGGCTGAGCCTGTGGGCCGAGCGGTTGCCGTAAAAACGGGCGCGCATCGCTGCAACTTCACAGATGCATGACTTCCGACCTTCAATAACCTCTGACCCTTCGGCGCCGGCCTGACGTGGCATAGGCTGCGCGCAACCATCGCGTGGGGCCGCGCGGCTCCCGATGGCCGCGGACGGAGAGCGAATCGATACCTGCCAAGGTGGCCATCCCCAGGCCTGGCAGGCGGCCGTCCGGAATTTCCATGAGCGGATGGCCAGGCAAGCTGGCGGGCTCAGGTCCCCTGTCGTTTCAACGAAATCAGGAAAATTCCATGAACAAGCACTCCCTCCCGAGCCATCCTCCCCGGCGCCTCCGCGGCTTTCCGCTTCGGCGTCTTGCGATGATCGCGCTCGTCGGCGCATGTGCGGCGGGATCCGCCACGGCCTTCGCGCAGGCCACCATGGGCAATATTTTCGGCAAGGCACCGGTCGGCGACACCGTCTCGGTGCTAAGCACCACGTCCGGCTTGCTGCGCCAGAACCAGGTCGATGCCAAGGGCCGCTACTACATCGGGCCACTGCCGGTGGGCAATTACACGGTAACCCTGGAAGAGAACGGCCGGCCCATAGTCAAACACCTGAACGTGCCGGTCGTGGTGGACCGCGGCATCAAGGTCAACTTCGACTGCATGGAGGGCGAATGCGCGAAACTGGCGAGCAAGCCATAGCCAGGCCGTCAACAGCAACGGCGCCGTATCGCTACGGCGCCGTTGCTGTTTTCGCCGGTGGCGGCGCGGTGATTCCAGCCTTGGCCGGAATGCCGGGCGGAAGCATCAAAGCGCCTCGAAAATCCCCGCTGCGCCCATGCCGGTGCCGATGCACATGGTGACCATGCCGTACTTCTGCTTGCGCCGGCGCATGCCGTGCACCAGCGTGGCGATGCGCACCGCGCCAGTGGCGCCGAGCGGATGGCCGAGCGCGATGGCGCCGCCGAGCGGGTTGACCTTGGCCGGGTCGAGCTTGAGGTCGCCCATCACCGCCAGCGCCTGGGCGGCGAAGGCTTCGTTGAGTTCGATCCAGTCGAGCTGGTCCTGCCTGATGCCGGTCTGCGCGAGCGCTTTCGGGATCGCTTCCTTCGGGCCGATGCCCATGATCTCGGGCTTGACGCCGGCCACCGAGAAGCCGACGAAGCGCGCCAGCGGCTGCAGGTTGTACTTCTTCAGGGCCGCTTCGCTGGCCAACAACACGGCGCCGGCGCCGTCGGACATCTGGCTGGAGTTGCCGGCGGTGACGGTGCCGCCGAACTGGCCGTTGCGGAATACGGTCTTGAGCTTGGCCAGCACTTCCAGCGTGGTGCCGGCGCGCGGGCCCTCGTCGTTCCCGATCAGGCGGCTGTCGGTGACGATGCCGCGGCTGGCGAGGTCGGGGTAGTGGTCGGCGAGCTGGAACGGGGTGATCTCGTCCTTGAACTCGCCGGCGGCCTGGGCGGCCAGCGCGCGGCGGTGGCTTTCCACCGAGAAGGCGTCCTGCTGCTCGCGGCTGACCTTCCACTGCTTGGCCACGTTCTCGGCGGTGATGCCCATGCCGTAGGCGATGCCGATGTGCTCGTTGTCGAAGATGGCCGGATTCATCGCCACCTTGTGGCCCATCATCGGCACCATGCTCATGCTCTCGGTGCCGCCGGCGAGCATCAGGTCGTCCAGGCCCAGGCGGATGCGGTCGGCCGCCATCGCCACCGACTGCAGGCCGGAGGAGCAGAAGCGGTTGACGGTGACGCCGGGCACGGTGTCGGGCAGGCCGGCCAGCAGCGCGCCGATGCGCGCCACGTTCATGCCTTGCTCGGCCTCGGGCATGGCGCAGCCGATGATGACGTCGCCGATCTGGTGCGGGTCGATGCCGGGCGCCTGCGCCATCACGGCGCGGATGACGTGGGCGAGCATGTCGTCCGGACGGGTGTTGCGGAACACGCCGCGCGGCGCCTTGCCGACCGGGGTGCGGGTGGCGGCGACGATGTAGGCGTCCTGGATTTGCTTGGTCATTTGCTTTCTCCGAAAGCCGGGATTCGGGATTGGGGATTCGGGATTTGTCAGAGCGGTCCGACGTGATCCCGATCCTTTCGCGCAAACCGGCGCTTCAAATGGTGTTCGGTGAGTGGCGTTGAAAAATGCGCTGAGAATTCGGATTAGCGGCTTTGCCGAATCCCGAATCCCCAATCCCGAATCTCAGTTCCTCAGTGGCTTGCCGGTAGTCATGGTGTGGGCGATGCGCGCCTGGGTCTTTTCCATCCTGGCCAGTTCCACGAAGTGCTTGCGCTCCAGCGCCAGCAGCCATTCCTCGTCCACCGTGGAGCCGCGCTCGATCACGCCGCCGCACAAGGTGTCGGCGATGCGCCGGGCGATCTCCACGTCGTGCTCGGAGGCGAAGTAGCCGGCCTGCAGGTTGGCCAGCGAGGCGCGGAAGGTGGCGATGCCCACGTCGCCGGCGACCGGGATGGCGCGCTGGTACAACGGCGGGCGCCAGCCGGACTCGGCCAGCGAGTTCGCCACCTGCTTGGCTACGTAGAGCAGCTCGTAGGCGTTGAACACCACCACGTCGCTGTCACGCAACAGGCCCATGGCCTTGGCCTCGATCGCGCTGGGCGAGACCTTGGCCATCGCCAGGGTCTCGAACACCTTCTTCAGTTCCTCGAACGGGTCGGCTGGGTTGGCCTTGGCCGCGCGCACAGCCAGCTCGTGCAGGCCGCCGCCGGCCGGCAGCAGGCCCACGCCGGCCTCGACCAGGCCGATGTAGCTTTCCAGCGCAGCGACCGTGCGCGCCGAGTGCATCTGGAATTCGCAGCCGCCGCCCAGCGCCAGTCCGCGCACCGCCGAGACCACCGGCACCAGCGAGTGCTTGATGCGCATGCTGGTGCGCTGGAAGTTGGCGACCATCTTCTCGAAGTCGTCGAACTTGCCGGCCTGCAGCAGACCGAGCGCGCCCTTGAGGTCGGCGCCGGCGGAGAACGGCTCGCCGGTCTGCCAGATTACCACGGCCTTGAGTTTTTCCTCGGCGATGCCGATGGCGTGCTGGATGCCGTCGAGCACGCGGTCGTTGACCGTGTGCATCTTGGTCTTGAACGAGATGATGCCGACGCCGTCGTCGCCCAGCGTCCACAGGCGGATGCCGTCGTTCTCCCACACGGTGCTGCCCTGGTCGAACTTCTCGCCCAGGATCGGATCGGGGAACAGCTGGCGCCGGTACACCGGGTGCTGCGAGCGCGGCTTGTCGGCCTTGGCGCTGGCCGACCATGAGCCGGACTTGCCATGCACGCCGCTGCGGCCGTCGGTGACCCAGGCGGGCAGTGGCGCCTTGCTCATCGCCTTGCCGGCGGCGATGTCTTCCGCGATCCACTGCGCCACCTGCTGCCAGCCGGCGGCCTGCCAGGTCTCAAACGGGCCGAGCTTCCAGCCGTAGCCCCAGCGGATCGCGAAGTCCACGTCACGCGCGGTGTCGGCGATGTCGGCCAGGTGGTAGGCGGTGTAGTGGAACAGGTCGCGGAACGTCGCCCACAGGAACTGTGCCTGCTTGTCCGCGGATGCGCGCAGCTTGCCGAACTTCTCGGCCGGGTCCTTGATGGCGAGAATCGCAGCGACCTCGTCGGAGGCTTTCTGCTCGGACGGGCGATAGTCCTGCTTCGCCACGTCGAGCACGACGATGTCCTTGCCGGCCTTGCGATAGAAACCGGCGCCGTTTTTCTGGCCCAGCGCGCCCTTTTCGATCAGGCCGCTCAGCCACGCCGGCGCCTTGAAGTAGGCGTGCCACGGGTCGTCGGGCAGGGTGTCGGCCATGGTCTTGATGACGTGGGCCATGGTGTCCAGGCCGACCACGTCGGCGGTGCGGTAGGTGGCGCTCTTCGGGCGGCCCACGGCGGGTCCGGTGAGCGCGTCGACCACGTCGAAGCCCAGCCCGAACTGTTCGGTGTGGTGCATGGTGGCCAGCATCGAGAACACGCCGATGCGGTTGCCGATGAAGTTCGGCGTGTCGCGGGCGATCACCACGCCCTTGCCGACAGTGGTGACGAGGAAGGCTTCAAGGCCGTTGATCACCTTCTGGTCGGTGAGCTTGGTGGGGATCAGCTCGACCAGGTGCATGTAGCGCGGCGGGTTGAAGAAGTGCACGCCCGAGAAGCGGTGGCGCATCTCCTCCGGCAACGCCTCGGCCAGCGTATTGATCGACAGGCCGGAAGTGTTCGAAGCGATGATCGCGGTCGCTGACAGGTGCGGGGCGATCTTCCGGTACAGGTCCAGCTTCCAGTCCATGCGCTCGGCGATCGCCTCGATCACCAGGTCGACATCCTTCAAGTGCGCCATGTCCTCGTCATAGTTGGCCGGGATGATCGCGGCGGCGAGGTTCTTGTCGGCCAGTGGCGCCGGCGACAGCTTGGCCAGGTTGGCGATGGCCTTCAGCGCAATGCCGCTCTTTGGGCCTTCCTTCGCGGGCAGGTCGAACAGCACGGTTTCGACGCCGGCGTTGGTCAGGTGCGCGGCGATCTGCGCGCCCATGACACCGGCGCCCAGCACGGCAGCCTTGCGGATGCGCAGCGCTGATGTGGGTGAATATGCAGCGGTCATTGGCTTCTCCGGATGTGCAAAGGGTGGGACAGATGGATCAGGGATGGCCGAGCCCGGCGACGGCGAAACGGATCAGGTGCTGCGCGGTCTGCTCGCGGTGCGCGCGCTCGCTGACGTCGCTCTTGCGCTGGATCATGCCGAAACCGGACATCGCATGGGTCAGCGCGCCGGTGACCAGGTCGACGCGCCAGTACAGCTCTTCCTTGCTCAACTGCGGCAGCAGGCGGGCGAATTCGGCGGTGAACTGGCGCATCACGTGGCCGTAGTTCGCCGACAGGAACTGGCGCAGGGTATCGTCGTGTTCGGCGAACGCACGGGCCAGCACGCGCATGAACAAGGCGCCGCTGTCGTCGTGCGAGAGGTCCAGGGCAGGGCGGATGAACGCCTCCAGCACCTCCTCGAGTGTGGTCTGCGGCGCGCCGGCGAGGCAGGACAGGGCGGTCAGGCGGCGTTCGTTCAAGGCATCCAGCCGGCGCCGAAACACTTCCTCGACCAGCTTGTCCTTGGAGCCGAAGTGGTAGTTGACAGCAGCCAGATTGACCCCGGCCGCGGCGGTGAGCTGGCGCAGCGAGGCGCCATCGAAGCCGCGCTGGGCGAACAGGAGTTCGGCGGCGCCGAGTATCCGTTCCTTGGTCGAGCCGGAGCTGTTCACGGGCGGAACCATCCATCGGCCAGAAGGCCGTTCAAACGATCGTTTGAGCATACGCGGACAGCCTGGCGGCCGTCAAACGGACGTTTGTCGCCGGCCGCCAGCGACTTGCGTATGAGTTAGAATCTGTCAGACTTTCGTGGGCTAAACCCGCAATCCAAGTCGGAATTGGCCGCTCGCCGGCCCGCCGGCCTACCTCTTTTCCCATCCATCCGTTTCCCGGAGCAGACCCGTATGGCGCTGGAGCGCACTCTTTCCATCATCAAACCCGATGCCGTCGCCAAGAACGTCATTGGTGAAATCTATGCACGCTTTGAAAAAGCCGGCCTGAAAATCGTCGCCGCGCGCATGAAGCAGCTGTCGCGCGCCGAGGCGGAAGGCTTCTATGCGGTGCACCGCGAGCGTCCGTTCTTCAAGGCGCTGGTCGAGTTCATGATCTCCGGCCCGGTAATGATCAGCGTGCTGGAAGGCGAGAACGCCGTGCTGGCTCACCGCGACCTGATGGGCGCCACCAATCCGAAGGAAGCCGCGCCGGGCACGATCCGCGCCGACTTCGCCGAGTCGATTGACGCAAATGCCGTGCATGGCTCCGACGCCACTGACACCGCCAAGGTGGAGATTGCGTATTTCTTCGCGGCAACGGATGTCCTGTCGCGTTAATTGGTGCGTTCATTCGTGAACACGAAAACTAAATAGCGGCTATCCGTGGCCGCACAGTTGAAACAAGTGCGTTCATCGGTGAACGCGAAGATCAAAAAACGGCCATTCGTGGCCGCACCATTCAATTAAGAGTTTTTTCTTGAACAAAGTTGTTGCCAGCTCGAACAAGGTCAACCTGCTCGACTTCGATCGCCAGGGTCTGCGTGATTTCTTCACGCAGATCGGCGAGAAGCCGTATCGCGCCGAGCAGGTGATGAAGTGGATCTATCACGACCTGGAAGACAACTTCGAGAACATGACCGACGTGGGCAAGGCGCTGCGCGCCAAGCTCACCGAGGCCTGCACCATCGGCGCGCCGAAGACGTTGCTGGACAAGGTGGCCACCGACGGCACGCACAAGTGGCTGCTCGGCATGGACAGCGGCAACGCGATCGAGACGGTCTACATCCCCGAGCCGACCCGCGGCACCTTGTGCGTCTCTTCGCAGATCGGCTGCGCGCTGAACTGCCAGTTCTGCTCGACCGGTGCGCAGGGCTTCAACCGCAACCTGTCCACCGCCGAGATCATCGGCCAGGTATGGGTGGCGGCGAAGTACCTGGGCAACGTCACCCACCAGAACCGACGCATCACCAACGTGGTGATGATGGGCATGGGCGAGCCGCTGGCCAATTTCGACAACGTGCTGAAGGCGATGAAGCTGATGCGCGACGACCTTGGCTTCGGCCTGGCGGCGAAGCGCGTCACGCTGTCCACCGCCGGCCTGGTGCCGCTGATCGACCAGTTGTCGGATGCCATCGACGTGTCGCTGGCGGTGTCGCTGCATGCGGCCAACGACGAACTGCGCACCGAGCTGATGCCCATCAACAAGCGCTATCCGCTCGCCGAGCTGCTGGCGGCTTGCCAACGCTGGATTGCGCGCAAGCCGCGTACCTCGATCACCTTCGAGTACACCTTGATGCAGGGCGTCAACGACCAGCCCGAGCATGCCCGCCAGCTGATCAAGCTGATGCGCAAGCTGCCGACCTGCAAGGTCAACCTGATCCCGTTCAATCCCTTCCCGGGCACCCAGTTCAAGCGTTCGGCCCCGGACGACATCCACCAGTTCCAGACACAGCTGTTGAATGCCGGCGTGCTGACCATGCTGCGGCGTACCCGCGGCGACGACATCGACGCCGCCTGCGGCCAACTGGCTGGGCAGGTCGCAGACCGCACCCGGCGCAGCGCCAGCATCCGCAAACGGCAGGACGAGGGGGCAACGCATGCGATTTGACCGGGCCGTGATCTTCAGCCTGCTGTTGCCGCTGGCCGGCTGCGTCACCACGCACTCCGACAGCAGCTCGCTGGGCAAGAGCATGCCGCAGAGCAGCAAGGCGGACCAGGCGGAAGACGCCGCGCGGATCCACACCGAGCTGGGCCAGCGCTACATGGCCAACGGCGACCTGCAGACCGCGCTGGAAAAACTGACCAAGGCACTGCAGTTCGACCCCAACTACGCGCCGGCGCATACCGTGATCGCGGTGCTGTACGAGCGCATCAACAAGCTGCCTGAAGCCGAGCAGCATTACCGCAAGGCAGTGGCGCTGGAACCGGCCAAGGGTGCACCAAACAACAACCTCGGCGTGTTCCTTTGCCACACCGGCAAGATCGCCGAGGCGAACCAGTATTTCCAGAAAGCCGTCGCCGACCCGTTCTACCAGACCCCCGACGTGGCCCTGACCAACGCCGGCGTCTGCCAGCTGCGCGCCAACGACATCGCCGGGGCCGAAGCAAGTTTTCGTGACGCCATCGCAAGAAATCCAGATAATGCGGAGGCACTCTTCCAGCTTGCCAACACGCTTTATCTGCACAAGGATGCATTTCGCGCCAGGGCTTTCCTTCAGCGGTACGATGCGCTGGGCAAGTCGACTGCCGCGTCGCTCAAGCTAGGCCACGACATCGAAACCCGACTGGGCAACCTGGAAGGTGCCCGTTCTTACAGCAAGCGATTGCTCAGCCAGTTCCCGGACTCGGAGCAGGCGCACACCGTAGACACCACTGCCAGCCCATGACCTCCATGCAGCAGTCTCAACCGCCCGAACAGGGCTCAAGTGAGCCAGGGTTGTCCGGTATCAATTTGCCCGACCTGGATGTGGCACCGGCAAACCCCCACACGGTGAGTTTCGGCAGTCGCCTGCATGCGGCGCGTGAAGCCCATGGCCTGGATCTGGAAGCCTGTGCCCATGCATTGAAGCTGCCTGCCCGGGTGCTGCGCCAGCTCGAGCGCGACCAGTACGACGGCATCGACTCCAAGATCTACCTGGCCAGCTACATCCGCAAGTACGGCCACCATCTGGGCATCAACGAGGCGTCACTCCAGGTCGAGCTAGATCGCATCAAGCAGATCGAGCCGCCGCTGGTGGCCACCGGCGGCATCTCTCATTCGCGCTTCCTGCTCGATCGCTACGCCACTGCCGCCACCTACGTCGTGTTGACTGCAGTGATCGTGGTGCCGATGATCTGGCTGGGCGTGCGCGGCACGCTGGATCGTGACCTCAGCCACCTCGCGCCGCTGGATGCCGCTCCGGTTGCCCAGTCGGAAGCCCCCGCCACCCACGCCGCCGCGCCCGACGTGGCGGCCGCGGCTCCGCAAACGCCGCCCAAGGCAGAAGCTCCGCAGGCGCAGGAGCAGCCGCTACTGGCCTCGATGGCGCCGTTTCCGAACCTGGATAACGCCAGCCTGCCGTCGGTCAAGCCGGTTGCCTCTGCCGCGAGCAGCGAAGCGGGCAGCCACAGCCTGAGCCTCAACCTTTCCGCGGCGAGCTGGGTCGAAGTGACCCGGGCCGACGGCACCCGGCTGGAATACGGCCTGCTTCCGGCCGGCAGCAACAAGTCCTATCGCAGCGACCAGCCGTTGGATGTACGCATCGGCAACGCCAGCGGCGCCCAGGTCAGCATCGACGGCAGCGCGATCGGCCTGGATGATTTCCGGCACGCCAACGTGGCTCACTTCCGCCTGCAGATGCAGGACGGCAAGGCCTCCGCAGCCAGCCTCTGATCGCCATCGCGGGCCGCTGCGTGCGGCCCATATCGGTTATGCTTGCCCACTTGGTTCGCTCGGCAACGAGCGGGCGCAAGCGGCTTTTCCTCTGGTTACCACACTGGCCTGTGTTCGCGTCTGCGCGGGTAGCCTCTTGAATGGTGATTGCATGGCATTTGAAGAATACGACAAGTACGAACAGAGCGAGCTGGTGCAGAAATGGCTGCGCGACAATGGCATGTCGATCGTTGTCGGCATCGCGATCGGCCTGGTCGGCATCTTCGGTTGGCAACAGTGGCGCAACCATCAGGCCCGCAACGAAGGCGCGGCCTCGCAGATCTATCAGCAGATCCAGATCGCGCAGGCATCCGGCAAGCCGGATACCGCCTCGCAGCTGACCGACCAGCTGATGAAGGATTATGCCAAGTCGCCGTTTGCCGTGTTCGCCGTCAGCGAGCGAGCCAGGCAGCAGGTGCAGGCCGGCCAGCTGGACAAGGCCGAGTCGTCGCTGGAGTGGGCCGAGGCCCATGCCGGCGCCCCACCGTTGAAGTCGCTGACCTTGCTGCGCATCGCGCAGGTGGAACTGGCCCGCGACCACGGCCAGCAGGCGCTGACCACACTGGATCGCATCCCGGCCGACAGCTACCAGGGGTTGGTGCAGGAACTCCGCGGCGACGTACTGGTCAAGCTTGGACGCTCCGATGAAGCACGCAAGGCCTACCAGACGGCCCTGACTGCACTGGGCGAGGAAGCGCCGCAACGCGGTGCCTTGCAGATGAAACTCGATGATCTGGCCATGGCCGGGAAGCAGGGTGCATGAAACCTGAAATGATCAAACGTGCCTTGCTGATCACGCTGGCTTCGCTGGTGACGCTCACCGGGTGCCATTCGTTCAAGAAGGAAAATGTCCAGCCGCCGACGCCGCTGGCCAAGGACTTCAAACCGACGGTGCAGGTTACCCGCCTGTGGCGCAGCAGCGTGGGCGACGGTGCGGGCACCAGCGGCGTGCGGCTGCGCCCGACCGTGGTCGACGGCGTGCTCTATGCCGCCAGCACGGACGGCAAGCTGGTGGCGCTCGATGCCGCCAGCGGCAAGAGCCTGTGGTCGAAGAGTTCGCGCACCCACGGCTGGTTCGGCTGGGGCGACAAGAAGCGCAAGGACGCCACGTACGCCGGCGGCCCGGCGGTCAGCGGCGACCTGCTCGCCGTCGGCACGCTGGACGGCCACGTCTATGCCGTGAATGCGAAGGACGGCAGCCCCCGCTGGGACGTGGCGGTGAGCAGCCAGGTGCTGGCCTCGCCGGTGATCGTCGGCGACATGGTCGTGGTGCGTACCGGCGATGGCCGCATCTACGCGCTGGACGCCGCAACCAGCCAGCGCCGCTGGGTCTACGACCAGGGCACCGTGCCACTGCTCAGCCTGCGCGGCAACGGCCCGCTGCTGGCGGCCAACGGCGTGCTGTTCTTCGGCAGCGACGACGGCAAGCTGGTCGCCCTGCGCCAGGACAACGGCGCAAAACTGTGGGAACAGAAACTGGCCAGCGGCGAAGGCCGTACTGAAATCGATCGCCTGAACGACGCCGATGGCGCGATCCTGCTGGACGGCAGCACGCTCTACGGTACCGCCTATCACGGCAACCTCGTGGCGGTCGACGGCCCCAGCGGCAGGCCGTTGTGGACGCACCCGTTTTCCAGCTTCGAGTCACCGGCGGTCAACGACCATGCGGTCTACGGCGTCAACGACGCCTCGGTGGTATGGGCATTCGACAAGAATGGCGGCGCCGACATGTGGAAGAACGACGCGCTGAAGTACCGCTGGCTCACCGGCCCGGCCGTGCAGGGCAACTACGTCGTGGTCGGCGACCTGGAAGGCTACGTGCATTGGTTGCAGACCGGCGACGGCGCGCTGGCCGCCCGTGAACGGCTGTCGAAGAAGGCGATCCGCGCGCAGCCGCTGGTGGTGGGCGACACCGTGTACGTCGAGGACGTCGAGGGCCGCATCGGCGCCTACCGTCTGTCCGCGCACTGATCGCCGGAACAAAGTACTTCCCATGCTGCCCGTCGTCGCACTGGTTGGTCGTCCGAATGTCGGCAAGTCGACCCTTTTCAACGTGCTGACGCGCAGCCGCGACGCCCTGGTGGCCGACATGCCGGGCGTCACCCGTGATCGCCACTACGGCATCTGCCGCATCGGCGAGCGGCCATTCGTGGTGGTCGATACCGGCGGCCTGTCCGGCACCGAAGACGCCATGGATGTGCTAACCGCGAAGCAGGTGCGCTTGGCGATCGCCGAAGCGGACGCCCTGGTGTTCGTGGTCGACGCCCGCGACGGCCTGTTGCCGCAGGACGACGCGATCCTGGCCGAACTGCGGCGCAGCGGCAAACCGATCGTGGCAGTGGTCAACAAGACCGACGGCCTCGACGAACAGGCCGTGATGGCCGAGTTTTTCGCCTTCGGCATCGGTGCCACCTTGCCGTTGTCGGCGGCGCACAACCGCGGCACCGACGATTTTCTGCGCGTGCTGTTGCCGCTGCTGCCGGCCGATCGGGAGCCGGCCGCGGAAACCGAGGGCGAGGACGGCAGCATCCGCGTGGCCATCGTCGGCCGTCCGAACGCCGGCAAGTCGACCCTGATCAACCGCCTGCTGGGCGAGGAGCGGCTGATCGTCTCCGACGTCGCCGGCACCACCCGCGATCCGATCCGGGTACCACTCGAACGTGACGGCAAGCGCTACACGCTGATCGATACCGCCGGCATCCGGCGCAAGGCGCGGGTCGAGGAGGCGGTGGAAAAATTCAGCGTCATCAAGACGCTGCAGTCGATCGCCGCCGCCCAGGTGGTGGTGGTGATGATCGATGCCCGCGAGAACCTCGCCGACCAGGACCTCACCCTGATCGGCTACGCGATCGACGAGGGCAGGGCGCTGGTCATCGCAATCAACAAGTGGGACGACATGGACCCGTACCAGCGCGACGAGTGCCGCCGCGCGCTGGATCGCCGGCTGGTATTCGTCGACTGGGCCAAGCAGGTGCAGATTTCCGCGCTACACGGCTCGGGCCTGCGCGAGCTGATGCGCGCGGTGGTGCGCGCGCATGCATCGGCGACCAGGGAGCTGGTGTCCTCCGACCTCACCAAGGCACTGGAAAAGGCTTACGAGAGCTATCAGCCGCCGCTGGTGAACGGCCACGCGCCGAAGCTGCGCTTTGCGCATCCTGGCGGCACCAACCCGCCGACCATCGTCATCCACGGCAGCCGCACCAAGCACATCGCGCCGGCCTACCAGCGCTACCTCGAAAACTTCTTCCGCAAGCGCTACAAGCTGGAAGGCACGCCGATCCGGATCGTGTTCCGCGAAGGCGAGAATCCGTACGCTGGGCGCAAGAAGGTGCTGACCAAGGAACAGCAGCACAAGGCAAGACGCCGGCGCAGCGAGCTGATCAAGCGCACCCGCTGAGAGCCTGTTTGCGACCTCCGGATGCCTACGCCGTTTGTGCGCATCGGGTGCAGCCCGGATAATGGCGAATCTCGCAGCCAGGGCTTTCCCATGAACGCACGCATCCTCGACGGCAAGCGCATCGCACAGGAACTGCTGGAGCGCGTCGGTGTGCGCGTCGCCGCCAGGGTGGCGCAGGGGTTTCCCGCGCCGGGGCTGGCGGTGGTGCTGGTGGGCGACGATGCGGCATCGGCGGTCTACGTGCGCAACAAGCGCAAGGCCTGCCAGCAGGTGGGCTTCCGTTCGTTCGGCTACGACCTGCCGGCCAGCACCAGCCAGGAAGCACTGTTCGCCCTGATCGACCGGCTCAACGCCGACCCGGACGTGCACGGCATCCTGGTGCAGTCGCCGCTGCCGGCACATATCGACGAGGATGCATTGGTCGACCGCATCGACCCGAACAAGGACGTCGACGGCTTCCAGGCGATCAACGTCGGGCGCCTGGCCTTGCGCCGTTTCGGCCTGCGCCCGTGCACGCCGAAGGGCGTGATGACCCTGCTCGGCCACACCGATCGCCCGGTGCGCGGCCAGCACGCGGTGGTGATCGGCGTGTCCAACCACGTGGGCCGTCCGCTGGTGCTGGAACTGCTGATCGCCGGCTGCACCACCACCTGCTGCCACAAGTTCACCCGCGACCTGGAATGCCACGTGCGCCAGGCCGACATCATGATCGTCGCTGCGGGCAAGCCGGGGCTGGTGAAGGGCGAGTGGATCAAGCCCGGCGCGGTGGTAATCGACGTGGGCATCAACCGGCTCGACGACGGCCGCCTGGTCGGCGACGTGGAATTCGCCCCGGCCGCCGAGCGCGCCAGCTGGATCACCCCGGTACCGGGCGGCGTCGGCCCGATGACGGTGGCCACGCTGATGGAGAACACGCTGGAAGCCGCCGAGGCGCAAGCCACACTGCGCCGGGTGGCCTGACCTGCGGCTGCCGCCGAATTCAGCCGCCGTCTGGCGAGCATGCCGGCAGGGCGCGTATAATTCCCTCTTTGCAGCGGGACTTTTCGCATGCGCATCCTCGCCGAGGCCCTGACCTACGACGACGTCTATCTCGTTCCGGGCCATTCCGTCGTGCTTCCCCGCGACGTCGACACCTCCACCCGCTTCACCCGCAACCTGCGCCTGAACATTCCGATCGTGTCCGCCGCAATGGATACGGTTACCGAGGCGCGGCTGGCCATCACCATGGCGCAGCAGGGCGGCATCGGCATCATCCACAAGAACATGACCGCCGAGCAGCAGGCTGCCGAAGTGCGCCTGGTGAAGAAGTTCGAGGCCGGGGTGATCCGCAGCCCGATCACCGTGGGCCCGGACACTTCGATCCGCGAGGTGCTGCGGCTGACCCATGCGCACAACATCTCCGGCGTGCCGGTGGTCGAGGGCAGCAAGCTGGTCGGCATCGTCACCAGCCGCGACATGCGCTTCGAGCGCAAGCCCGAGGACCCGGTGCGCAACATCATGACCCGCCAGGACAAGCTGGTCACGGTGAAGGAGGGCGCCAGCCAGGACGAGGTGCTGCAGCTGCTGCACCGGCACCGCATCGAGAAGGTGCTGGTGGTCAATGACGCGTTCCAGCTGCGCGGGCTGATCACCGTGAAGGACATCCAGAAGGCGCGCGACAACCCGTACGCCGCCAAGGACAGCCACGAGGCGCTGCTGGTCGGCGCAGCGGTGGGCGTGGGCGGCGACACCGAACAGCGCGTGGCCGCGCTGGTCGACGCCGGCGTGGACGTGCTGGTGGTGGATACCGCGCACGGTCACTCGCAGGGCGTGATCGAGCGCGCCGGCTGGGTCAAGAAGCACTACCCGCAAGTGCAGGTGATCGCCGGCAACATCGTCACCGGCGAGGCGGCCCGCGCGCTGCTCGACGTGGGCGTGGACGCGGTCAAGGTGGGTGTGGGTCCCGGCTCGATCTGCACCACCCGCGTGGTCGCCGGCGTCGGCGTGCCGCAGATCACCGCGATCGATCTGGTCGCCAGCGCGCTGAAGGACGAGATCCCGCTGATCGCCGATGGCGGCATCCGCTACTCCGGCGACATCCCCAAGGCGCTCGCTGCTGGCGCGTCCAGCGTGATGCTCGGCTCGATGTTTGCCGGTACCGAGGAATCGCCGGGCGAGGTGGAACTGTTCCAGGGCCGCTCCTACAAGAGCTACCGCGGCATGGGTTCGATCGGCGCGATGCAGCTCGGCTCCAAGGATCGCTACTTCCAGGACGAGGCCGACGCCGACAAGCTGGTGCCCGAAGGCATCGAAGGCCGGGTGCCGTACCGCGGCCCGCTGCGCAACATCATCCACCAGCTGATCGGTGGCCTGCGCGCGTCGATGGGTTACCTGGGGGCGGCCACCGTCGACGACGTGCGGCACAAGGCGCAGTTCGTCAAGGTGACCTCCGCCGGCGTCACCGAGGCGCACCCGCACGACATCCAGATCACCAAGGAAGCGCCGAATTATCGGCTCAACTCGTAATGATCGGAGCCGGGAATCATGTCGGAACCCGGGCTTCCAAACCTTAATGGCGTCATTCCCGCGAACGCGGGAATCCATCTTGCTCTTGCCACAAAGGCCAAATGGATTCCCGCGTTCGCGGGAATGACGCCGTAGTTGTTTTTGCACATCCCAAGAGTCTGAAAGATGCAAAGCATCCACTCCGACAAGATCCTCATCCTCGACTTCGGCGCGCAATACACCCAGCTGATCGCACGGCGCGTGCGCGAGTTCGGCGTGTACTGCGAGATCTGGGCCTGGGACCACGACCCGGCCGAGATCGCCGCGTTCGGCGCGAAAGGCATCATCCTGTCCGGCGGCCCGGAATCCACCACGCTGAAAGGTGCGCCGAAGGCGCCGCAGGAAGTGTTTGATTCCGGCCTGCCGATCCTCGGTATCTGCTACGGCATGCAAACGTTGGCTGCGCAGCTGGGCGGCGCCACCGAGGCCGCCGATGCGCGCGAGTTCGGCCATGCCAGCGTGGACGTCGTGGCGCCCAGCCGCCTGTTCGACGGCCTCACCGATCATCCGGGCGAGCACAAGCTGGATGTATGGATGAGCCACGGCGACCACGTCTCGAAGGCGCCGCCGGGCTTCGCCATCACTGGCCGTACCGATCGCATCCCCGTTGCGGTGATGGAGAACGAGGCCAGGCGCTGGTACGGCGTGCAGTTCCACCCCGAAGTGACGCATACCAAACAGGGCGGGGCGCTGCTGAAGCGCTTCATCACCGAGATCTGCGGTTGCGCCACGTTGTGGACGGCGGCCAACATCATCGACGACCAGATCGCCCGCGTGCGCGCCCTGGTGGGCGATGACCACGTGCTGCTGGGCCTGTCCGGCGGCGTCGATTCCTCGGTGGTCGCCGCGCTGCTGCACAAGGCGATCGGCGACCGGCTGACCTGCGTGTTCGTCGATACCGGCCTGCTGCGCTGGCAGGAAGGCGACCAGGTGATGGCCACCATGGCTGCCGCCGCCGATCAGCATGGCATGGGCGTCAAGGTGATCCGCGTCAACGCCGCCGAGCGCTACTTCAAGGCGCTGGAGGGCGTGGCCGACCCGGAAGCCAAGCGCAAGATCATCGGCGGGCTGTTCGTGGAGATCTTCGACGAGGAGTCGGAGAAGCTGATTGCCGCCGGCGGCAAGGTGAAGTGGCTGGCGCAGGGCACGATCTACCCCGACGTGATCGAATCGGCCGGCAGCAAGACCGGCAAGGCCCACGTCATCAAGAGCCACCACAACGTCGGCGGCCTGCCGGCGCACATGAAGCTGAAACTGGTCGAGCCGCTGCGCGAGCTGTTCAAGGACGAGGTGCGCCGGATCGGTGTCGAACTCGGCCTGCCGCGCGCGATGGTCTATCGCCACCCGTTCCCCGGCCCGGGCCTCGGCGTGCGCATCCTGGGCGAGGTGAAGCGCGAATACGCGGAACTGCTGACCCAGGCCGACGCGATCTTCATCGACGAGCTGCGCAAGGCCGACCTGTACGACCGGACCAGCCAGGCGTTCGCGGTATTCCTGCCGGTGAAGTCGGTCGGCGTGGTGGGCGACGCGCGCGCCTACGAGTGGGTGATTGCGCTGCGTGCGGTGGAGACCATCGACTTCATGACCGCGCATTGGGCACACTTGCCCTATGAGTTTCTCGGCAAAGTTTCAAACAGAATAATCAATGAGTTGCGAGGTGTTTCTCGCGTAGTTTACGATATCAGCGGCAAGCCACCCGCCACGATTGAGTGGGAGTAGTCAAATCAATTGGTTATGTGCAGGATGGGGATGCCGACGATATGCCGGCTTTCTCATATGCTGATCGCAGCGCCATGAAATGACTGAAGAAACGCCCCTTGGCTCAAGTGAATTCTCGGCTGCCGACGAGCAGTTCATGCGCCGGGCGCTGCAACTGGCGGCGCATGCGCGCGATGCCGAGAACGAGGTACCGGTGGGCGCCGTGCTGGTGCAGGGTGGGGAGATCGTCGGGCTGGGCTGGAACCGCAACATCACCCTGCATGATCCGACCGCCCACGCCGAGATCATGGCCATGCGCGCCGCCGGCGAGAAAGTGGCCAATCACCGTCTGTCCGGCGCCACGCTGTACGTCACGCTGGAGCCGTGTGTGATGTGCGCGATGGCCATGATCCACGCCCGCCTCGGCCGCGTGGTCTACGCCGCCGCCGACCCCAAGACCGGTGCGGCCGGCAGCATGTTCGACACCCTGGTGGACGCACGCCACAACCATCGCATCGAGGCGGTCGGAGGCCTGCTGGCCGAGGAATCCGCCGCGATGCTGCGCGAGTTTTTCCGCGCCCGTCGTTGAGGGCTCAGTTGCCGCCGGAAGGGATGTCGGTCGTCGCCAGGGTGCCGCCGGCGGAGCCATCTACGCTGCTGCCCAGCAATTGCAGGTGCAACCCCCAGGGCGACACGAAATCCAGCGCCAGCCGGCCGGCCAGCGGGCCGGACGTCAGCCGATGCGGCGCGCCGCTGACGTCGACGCCCTGGCGGCGCAGCCATTGACCGTCGTGTGTCAGGTCGTCCGTCACGAATCGCACCGTCTGGCCTGCCTGTTCCGGGGCAGCGGCAACGTTCCGCTGATCGAACAGTTCGACGATCGAGCCCGAGTCACAGATCAGCAGGCGCGATGGCCGCAAGCTGCCGTTGACGGCTCTGCCGGCAGTCGACTCGATCGGGCGACAATCCAGCACGTCGGTGAAAAAGGCCACGGCCTGTGGCAGGTCCGGCACGCCGACCCTGGCGTAGTCGTCGCCATACAACGTGGCCGCACCCGCAGGCAGCGCGCCGACCATCATGCCGAGCACAAGAAGCAGCCGCAAAAATAGTGATTTGCCCATGATCCGACGCCTCGATGCGCTGGTGCGCAACGATATGGCGCCGCTCGTGGCCGACGAAACGCCCGGCAGGCGATCGGCGAGTTTCCGTGGATGGACAATCCTCCGAGCACGGCATCGTTCCAGACTGGAAACGGTGCGATCCCGTCCGGATCGTTGATCCGCCGCCGGCGACCCTGATTCTTGCGGCTGTCCGCACGATCCCACGGATCGTGCCGATCCATCCACTTGCGAGGAACCCGGAAATGAAGATGAGCTTCAGCCGCCAGCTACCCTGCCTGCGACGCCGGTTCGGCCAGTCGGACGCCACGGCGCGCAGCGTTCCCGCCGGGAACGCCGCCGCCGGCATCGACCTGCGCCCCGAGGACGGCTACGACTGGTTGCGCCGGATCAAGCCGATCAACACGGCGCAGCGGGCAGGGCGGTAACCTGCTGCTTCATCGCCGCAGCCCCGCGCTCAAAAGAACTCATACTCGACCTGCGCCAGCAAGGTGCGCTGCGGAGCGGCGGAATTGATGCCCAGCAGCAGGCCGACGCGGTATTCGACATTGCCACGCGTGCCCGGCACTTGCCATTCGCCGGTGACCACGGGACCTGCCTGATAGGAGTCGTCGTCCGGCCGGCCATACGCCTCGATGCCGGGCCGGAACGCGGAGGTCAGCGCATAGGTACCCGCGTAGCTGTAGCGGAATTCGGTGTGGTGCGATGCGCCGCCGCCAATCTGGCGTTCCCAGATCAGGTTGACGCGATGATCGAAACGGCCAGCGGTCTTCTCGATCAGTGGGCCAAACTCTAGCTCGCCAGGGCCGCTACCCTTGGGGTGACCGTAGGAGGCGAGCAGGCCAAAGTCGGCCCAATAGCGCCCCGGCTCGGTGAACTGGAACGTGTTCTCGAACTCGTAGCCCACCAGCTTTCCCCGCCCGCCGGGCTCCTTCTTGTACTCGGCCACGTAGATCTCGGGTTTCCACCAACTGGTGAATGTGTGCGCAATCGAAAGCTCGGCCGCGCGCTCGCCGTTGATATCCGCGCGGCCGTCGCTGTAGCCGTAGCCACGCAGCTCGAACTCGGTCTGGGTGGCAATCACGTGCGGCGAGTAGACGATGAAGTCATCCGCGTGCACGAGACTGGCGCCTGCGATCAGGGCGAGGCCGAGGGCCGCGGGGAGGACGCGCCGGGCGCGCCGGGGAAACGAGCGGTTTGCTTGCATGGGAAGTCCTTGGGAGTATCGAGCCACGCAGCCCACTGCCACCGGGCTGCCGCCGACGGAGAATGCGCGGCCGATCGAAACGGATGGGAAGGGATCGATGCCTCGGCAACAGGAAGCCAGGCATGGAGCCAACGGTTATTCCACGATCAGGCGCCCCTGGGCCGTGTCCTGGTGGAAGTCGCCAAAAAAGGCATAGGTACCGGCACGCAGTGGACCGACGTAAACCGTGGCACTGCCGTTGGGCAGAACCAGTTTTTCGCGGTTGAAATCCGTGCTCTCGAATTCCTCGGGCGTCGGATCCTGGTTGTTCACCACGATGCGCACCTTGGTATTGGCTGGCATCCTGATCTCGCTCGGTTGATAGCGATGGTTCTTGATGACCAGCGTGTATTCCGGCGGTTCACTTGCCGCCACATTCCCGGCAGCCAGCAGCAGGACGGTCCCGAGCAGCATCAAAAAACGATTCATCGGTAGGTTTCCTTGTGTTTAGTAAATGCTACTCATTGTTATTTAAGTCGTCAAGAAACCCCGACGACGAAGGTCGGCTCGTGCGGGAGATACGGCATGGATGTGCCCGGGGATGGTGCGTATTGCTTGCGAGGTGACCCTCGACCGCTGCCTGGTCGCCACTGGTGCGAGTTCTACGCTGCCGCCGATCCCCGGCCTGGAGGAAACGCCCTACTGGGCCTCCACCGAAGCCTTGGCGAGCGATTCGATACCGCCGCGGCTGGCGATCATCGGTTCCTCGGTGGTCGTCGCGGAACCGGCGCAGGCTTTCGCGCGGCTGGGCAGCCGGGTGACGCTGCTGGCGCGCAGCACCTTGTTCTTCCGCGAAGACCCGGCCATCGGCGAAGCAGTGACCGCCGCGTTCCGCGCCGAAGGGATCGAGGTGCGGGAATACACCCAGGCCAGCCACGTCGCCTATCGGAACGACGAATTCGTGCTCGCCACCGGCGAAGGCGAACTGCACGCCAACCGCCTGCTGATCGCCACCGGCCGTCATCCGGATACGCGCGGGCTGGGTCTCAATGCCGCAGGCGTGGCAACCCATGCGCAAGGCGCCATCCGGATCGACGCGGCTATGCGCACCAGCGCGCCGGACATCTACGCCGCCGGCACCCGTGCAGCGATCAACATGACCAGCGGCAACGCGACGCTGGAGCTGTCGGCGATGCCGGTCGTGGTGTTCACCGATCCGCAGGTCGCCACGGTTGGGCTGTCCGAAGAGGCAGCACAGCTGGAGGGAATCGAGACCGACAGCCGCGTGCTCACGCTGGACAACGTTCCGCGGGCGCTGGTCAACTTCGACATCCGCGGCTTCATCAAGCTGGTGGTCGAGGCGGCTTCGCATCGGCTGATCGGCGTGCAGGCGGTGGCGCCGGAGGCGGGCGAGCTGATCCAGGCGGCGGCGCTGGCGATCCGTGCGCGCATGACCGTCGAGGAGCTGGCCGACCAGCTGTTCCCGTATCTGACCATGGTCGAAGGGCTCAAGCTCGCGGCGCAGACCTTCGGCAAGGACGTGAGGCAACTGTCCTGCTGCGCTGGCTGAATCCGGCAGGCGAATCTCGGGTTTGTTCGGTTTCGTGCGATCCAGTCTCACGACGAGTCTGGCGGCCGATCGAGGCGCGGCCACTCCGTCAGGGTGTCGAAGCCTCGCCGCGCATGGATCAATACCACGCATCGAAAAGCCTCGATGTATAGTCCTACTTCCGAGCGGCGCCGAGTGATGCAGGCGCGCCCGGTTGGGACTTGAGTCTCCATCCGGAAAGCAAGATCTTCGGCCTCATGCAGATACCCACGTGCGACATCGACTGCGCTGGTACGGACCCGGAAGCGCTGAACCGGCGTTGCGGCTGCGCCGTGGTCGACATCGACCAATTGCGCCACACCCTGGAGGCGGCGCTTCCCGGGATGGGAGCCATCGACCCGGTGCGGCATGCGCACCTGTTTTCACCACATGCCCTGTTCGTGGACCGGGATGCGTTGGACGCCATGAGTTCCGTTGCGGAGGCCGTATTTCGGGTCGCCAGACATCCGCGCTACGTGGAGCACGTGCTGCGCCATTCCCCCGAGATCGCGCGACGTGATCCGTGTTCCGCGGGCGGCACGCTGGGGCTGGATTTTCATCTCACGGTCGAAGGGCCGCGGCTGATCGAGATCAACACCAATCCCGGTGGGCTGCTGCTCAACGCGTTCCTGCTCGATGCCGTGCATTCCTGTACGCCGGTAGCCTGGGCGCCGTTGGCGACCGGTGCCGCGGCGCAGGAGGCGGGCGTTTCGGCATGGCTCGAGGACGCGCAGCGCCAACTCGGCCGGATGCCCAGGCGCATGGCCATCGTCGATGTCGCACCGCGCGAGCAGTTCCTTTATCCGGAATTCGAGTTGTACCGGCAGGCATTCCAGGCCCGGGGCATCGACACGGTGATCCGGGCGCCCGAAGAACTCATTCACGACCGCAATGGCCTGCGTGACGCCGACGGGCCGGTCGATGCCATCTACAACCGTCTTACCGATTTCGCCCTGCGCGAACCTGCCTGCCAGCCGCTGGCCACGGCATACCTGGCGGGCTCGATTGCGCTGACACCGCACCCCCGGGCACACGCGGTGTACGCCGACAAGCGCAACCTCGCCGTACTCGATGCCCCGCAGTTGCTCGAGAGCTACGGAATCGATGCCTCCACGGCCAATCTGTTGGCAAAGGCCATCCCGTCGACGGTCGAGTTGACTGCGGAAAACCGCGATGCCCTGTGGGCCGCGCGTGACCACTACTTCTTCAAGCCCGCATCCGGCTACGGCAGTCGCGGCAGCTATCGTGGTGACAAGGTGACCCGGCGCACATGGGAAGCCATGGCTTCCGCGGCTTACGTGGCGCAGGCTTTCGCACCGCCCAGCGTGCGTATCCCGCACGCCGACATCACGCTCAAGGCCGATGTGCGCTGCTTCGCTTCAGAGGCTGGCACACTGCTGTTCGCGGCCCGCCTCTATCAGGGGCAGACCACGAACATGCGTACCGCGCACGGCGGATTCGCCGCGGTGCTCACCTCGCACGAAGCACGCGTACCCTGAGTCGGGGAGGTCACCCGTCGGTACTCGTCACTCGTTCGGCAGCGTCGGCATGCCGCAAGGCGATGTACACGATCAGGCTGACGGCCGCCGCGTAAAAGCACCACACGGAGATGAACCAGCGTGCGTAGACGGCGTAGGCCACTGCCGCCGAGATCATTGCGAGCAGGCCGAATACCTGCACGAGGGGACGGCTGGAAATCGCCAGGCTCAAGGTCGTCGCCGCCAGGTATAGCGTCAATGACAGCGGCAGGAAGAAGTGCGGCGAGGCGTATTCCAGGTGCCCGCCGACAGGCGCGACATGGATCGGTGTGGCGACCATGCCCCATGCCAGGAAGGCCGCGCTGGCGAGCCCACCCATTGCGAGCAGCCCCAGCCAACGGCGGCGCTGCGTACCGGGCTCGATGGCGCGGACCGCCCAAGGCACGTACACCGGCCACAGCAGGTGCGAGAATACCGAATACACCTGAGTCGCCACGCCACGCAATCCTGGCGCCGCCCATGGATAGCTCATCCAGACCAGACCTTCCGTGAATTGCTGCGCCGCGAACAGCAACGGGATCCAGGCGAGCAGTCGGTAGCGGCGGTCGGGCACGCGGCGCAGGCCGAGCAGCCCGATGCCGGCGAGCGCTGCGCTTGCGGTGAAACTGGCGGTAGCCGAAAAGCACATACGTGGCGGTTCCTGGAAATGATTCAGCGCTGGGCGACGTAGCCGCCCGGAAACGTGGGGGACGTCCCACCAACCATCCATGTAGGCTTCGCTGAGCCTGAGCGAGCCTTGCGCCAGCAAGCGCGCGAACAGCCGCGGGTCATGCGGCTGCAAGGCCGAGAGGCGATCCCCGTCCAGACGCACCTCGCCCGCGCCAGGAGGGGCGCGCCACGGTCGCGACAGCGTTGGAAAGACCAGTTTGGTGTCGATGCGTGTGTCATGTGTGCCGGTTCCTGGGCACCGACCGCGGGGCAATCGACGCGTCATGCACCGAGACCAGCCGCCGGCGTAGACGATGCGTCGTGATCGACGCGAGCCCGAGCAGGACGAGCCCAATGGCGAGTAGCGCACGGCCGGTGGCCGTCGCCGTGAAGGCATAGCCGCCGGCGAGACTGCCCAGCGCCTGGCCCGCGGTGGTCACGGCGGTACGCAGGCCGAGCGTCATCCCTTCGGCGCCGCCCCCTGCCGTGCGTGAAGTCCAGTAGGTGAGTGCAGGTTGCAGTACGCCCGCGCCGGCCGCGACCAGCACGATGCCCGCCGTCGTGCCCCATGCCCGGTCGACCGCGGCGAGGATCGCCAGCCCGGCGGCGGTTGCGGCAAATGCGGGCGCGACCCAGCCGAAGGCACGTACCGGATCATGACCGCGGTGGAACACCATCATCTGCGCCAACAGCATGACTACGCCGCAACCACTGAACATCAGTCCGATATCACGCGCGGTGAGCCCCAAGGCCAGTCGCCCACGCGTGGTGAGACCGACTTCGTAGACGCTCATGGCCGCCGCGGCAAGCGCTCCCAGCGCGAGCCAAACGAGCAATTCACCGCGGTGACCCACCGCCCGGGGAACCACTACTTGTGCGGTCGCCGGCAGGCTCGGTATCCGCCAGGCGACGGCCGTAGCGACGGCGAGTGCGGCCAGACCCGCCAGCGCCGGCAGTTGCAGCTGCGAGTCCGACGCCAGGACGCCGCCGAGGCCTGGGCCAAACAGCCCGCCCAGCAGCCCGCCACGCACGACATCCGCAAACCTTTGGGAACGGTCCGCTTCGTCCAGGGCCACCTGCGAAGCCTGTGCGAGCAGCGCCGGCAGGACGGCGCCAGCAAACAGACCCTGCAGTGCGCGTGCAGTGATCAGACTGGCAAGCGTCGGAGGCAGCGTGTAGAAAGCCAGGGCGCCGATCTGGCCGATCAATCCGACACGCAGCACGCGTACTGCGCCCATGCCGCTGCACAGCCACCCCCACAGCGGCGCGCTGACGATCACGGCCAGGCTGTAGACCGCCATGAGACGCCCCGTCAGCGGTGCCGCATCGATATCGGCAAGACGCGCGATCAGGACCGGAAGCACTGGTAGTACCAAACCGTATGCCAAGGCCGTCGCCGCGCTGGCCACGACCGTGGCGTGACGCCCGACCAGCGTGGACTGTCCCTGCGTCACGCGGGTTCCACCGATGCAGGCTGCGTCGGGGTTGACACGGTCCGCGTTGCGGCCAGCAGCTGCGCAAGCGTGGCGTGGAAGCTCGTGTCGAACGCCACCCCGTGCCGCGCCGCCGGCCAGCGCATGCGTGTCTCCCTCGCCAGGGCGAACGCCGCTGGTTGGTGCGGCGGTGCCAGCATCGCGAGTGCATCCAATTGCGCGAGCGGGACATCATCGAGTTCGCAGCCGTGCGCCAGGTCTCCCCCATGAACGATCCGGTGCACAACGACATCCGGTACATGCCCGTCCGTCGGCAGCCCCTGCAGCAGTGCGTCGAAAGGTTGGTCTGCACCTCCTTGGATCGGAGTTTCGATGCGGGCCGGCTTGCTCAGGTGTGCCGCGTCTGCGTGATCGGATCGAGCGAGGTGGTAAGTCGCAGCCTTGAGGGTCGCGGAGCCCAAGCTGGGCGCGAGCAGACGCAGGTCGCTCACAGGTGTCCCGAGCGGCTGATACCGATGATCAGGCGCAACGACAGCACGGCGGCAGCTACGAAAGCGATGACGGAGAGCACTGGCAGGTGGCCGAACATCCGCGGGCCGTCGCCATGGAGCGTCAGCAGTGAACCACTTACGTACAGACCCAGCGTGACCAGCGCCAGTGCGAGCCGATTACCGGTGCGGCCGATCGCTTCCTGTGTGGATACCAAGCCGCGGTGGTGGATGGTGAATGCGGGCCGTCCGCCATTGAGTTGCGCCTGGCGCAGCAAGTCGGCTGCCAGTTGCGGCAATTGCCGTGCCGTGCGTGCAAACTGCGCTGCGAGTGGACGCTGGCCCGTGTGGCTGGCGTCGTCGATGGCAGTCGCGATCTCCGGCGCGCGACGCGCCAGCGTGCCGAGCATGTCGAATTGTGGATCCAGCGCGCGCAGCGTGTTCTCGACGAGGAACAGCGTGCGCATGAGCACCAGCAGATGGGCGGGCAGGCGGAAGCTCGCGCCATGGCCGATCCGCGCGACGCGCCAGATCGCCTCGGCCACCGACCATTGGGCGAGCGGCCGACCGACCAATTCTGAAAGGATCAGGTGGATTTCACGCTCATGATCGCGCCGTTCGATGTGGGGACCGAAGAATCCCAATGCGATGGCCGCATCGAGCACATCGGCGCCGTCATTGGCGACGACCGCCTCCACCAGGCTGCCGAGAGCGAGCCGTGCGCCCGGATCAAGCACGCCAATTGAACCAAAGTCATGGAAACACAGGCGGCCGTCGTCGAGCACGAAGAGGTTGCCCGGATGTGGGTCGGCGTGGAACACGCCTGCGATGAACAACTGGTGGAGATAGGCGTCGAGAAGCGCAATGGCGAGCGCAGGCGCCTGCGGCGTCCTGTAGTAGGCTTCCAACCGCTGTCCGTGACTCATTTCCTGCACCAGCACCTCGCGCGCGGCGAAGGGCTCGATGACGTGGGGCAAGGTGACGTCGGGTAACGGGTCGAGCACGGGCGCCATGCGCCGCATGTTCTGCGCCTCGTGGCGCATGTCGATTTCGGCGTGCATGAACTGCGAGAGCTCGTCGACCAGCTCCACCGGACGCTGGCGTCGCAGCGGCGGCCAGACGACCTGGGCGATGCGAGCCGTGCGCCTGAGCAGGCGTAGGTCGGCATGAACCTGGGCCTGGATTCCTGGGCGGGTGATCTTGACCACGACCTCACGGCCATCGTGCAGGCGCGCGCGATGGATTTGCGCGACCGAGGCGGCGGCGAGCGGGTTCGGATCAAATTCCGAGAACAGGGACGACAGTGGCTGTCCGAATGCGGCATCGATCGCTGCGGCGGCCTGCGACGATGGGAACGGGGGCACGTCGCTGTGCAGGTGCGACAGCGCTTCGCGATAGGCCGCGGGGAGTAGATCCCAGCGCAGGCTCAACCCCTGGCCGAGCTTGATGAAGGTCGTGCCCAGGCGAGTGAGCGTCACGCGAACGCATTCCGGCAAGCGCTCCGGTGCGCGACGCCGCCAACGCAGCGCATCCCAGGCCAGGCCGAGGCCGGCCCACGCGATCTGCATGCCACGCCCAAAGGTTCCCTGCATTACTGCCCCCCAATCGACAGCTGCTGCACCGTGGCCGCCACTGGCAGCGCATCGATGGCGACCCGGCACACGCCATAGAGCACGCGCCAGCCGAGTGGCAGCGGGCCGCCCCGCGAATCTACACGATCGCGTGCGCGCATGCCGAGGCGTTGGACGAGGAGCCCGATTCCTGACAGCGGATACGCCAGCGAAAGTAGCGCGCGCGCGAAAAGCGCGCCCGGCGCGGCGCCCGCGATCGACAACAAGTCGATGCGCTTGCCCATGCCCGGATCGGCACTCGTCACGGACGCGCCCCATGCCGGATGGCGATGATCGTTGCGGAATTCCCGCGCCCGTCCAGTGCTGTACGTTCGTCGACGGTCAGCAACTCCTCGGTGGCGCGCTCAAGTACGCGTGCCGCCGCATCGACCACATGCGCCCAAGTGCTGCGGTTGGCGAACAACAAGCCGGGCACATCCAGCGTGCCGCCGCAATTGATGAAGCCAAGCGCCACCGTCGTCGCCGGGCCAAGATCCAGGGGGCGCAACACGCCCAGGAAGGGCTCGGGACGGGTATGGGTCAGGAAAACCCGCGGCATCGTGGGTGGAAACAATTCGTGGACGAAGGCGGCAGGCTGCACGTAAGTCGATTCATCCGGGTCGCGCGGCGCACGGAACCGTGCTGGCTCCCCGAGGTAAACCACCGTGGTCGGCACATCGTGCGCCGACAGACGTTCATACGCACGCAGGATTTCCTGTAGCTGGTAGGCGCCGGTGGCAACGAGCATCAGTTGCGCACCGTGTGGATCTCCGGCCAGATGCACTGCGCCTGCTTCCGCCAAATTGTGCGCCTGGTCCGGCGTCAACACGTCTGGCACGGAGCGCTTGGGCACGACCAGCGCGGTGACGGTACCCAGCTGCGCATAGGCATGCGCCAGCGCGGCAGCGGCGCCGTTCGAGTCGGGCGGGAAGACCACGCGTGAAACATCCGCCATTTCGCCGAGCAACGCCTCGGCCATGGTGGGATCCTGATGCGATTGCTCGTTCTTGGCGTTTTCCCAGGTGTGCGAAGTCAACACGAGCGGCACGCCGAGCCAACCAGGTGGACGCCCGGCCTGACGGAGATGGCGCGAGAAGATCAGTTCCTGGCGCACCGCGCCGAGCATCTTCGGCGCGAAGGCCTCGTAGGTGACGACCAGGTTGAGCCCGTCCTTGTTGCCGAGCGCGGCGCACATCACCGCTTCTTCGTTGAGCGCGGTGATGACCGCGCCGGTGGTCGACTCCGCGACGCCCTGCTCGGGCTCCTGCACCCGATGCTTGAGGGTGTCGAGGGTGCGGTCGAGCTTGTTGCTGCGCAGCTCGTCGGGATTACCCACGCACACGCGCAGTTGCGGATTGGCTTCGGCGATCGACGTGAACTGCGCATCCAGCGCCTGCATCGGCGAGCTCGTGCCGCCGGGCGCGCGGTCCGCGATGGGCGGAACCCGTGGTGGCGGAACTTGGCGCGTCGCCAGTGCGTGGTCGCGTTCGCGCATCCGCTGCTGGGTCTGGTGGGTATCGAGGGCGGCGAGAGCCTGATCGAGTTCGGTCCGGGGCACGAACAGCGCCGCCGCGCCCTCGTTGAAGAGGGCCCGCGCTGGTTCGTCCTGCGACGGGTTGCCCGGCAACGGCAGGTTGTGCGCGGTATTGGTCCCCGCGCCGGGGAACCCGTAGCCTTTGACTGTCTCAGCGATGCCGTAGGGAAGCACGACCCCACGATCGTGCGACTCGCCGGGTGCCTGCAGGCGCGCCTCCATCACGTGGATGCCCCAGGCGATGCTGGCCGGATCACGGCCGTCCAGGGATATCGGATCAAATCCGTTAAGGCGCAGGTGCCGGTCCAGCCAGCGCTCGCCACCCTGCTGGCTGCGCTGCTCGATACGGCGGCCGTTGAGGATGATGATGGGGCTGACCAGCCCGCTGTCCTCGGCGCGCCACCAGCGCGGCGCCCAGTCGCTGCCGCGTTGCTCCTCGAAGGCGCCGTCGCTGAGGAAGGCGACCAGGCGCTCGCCCTTGAGCGGCGCGTGCACGTACTGCAGTTCCGCGAAGCCCAGGTAACCGCCTTCCAGCACGCCACCGGCGGTGTGCGCGTTGACGTGCGAACCGAGCGGCGACGCTGCGTGCCGTCCGGATTGAGGGTGTAGGCGTAGAAGTCGCTGGCGAAGCGGCTCAGCCCGGCGTCGCTGCGGTCGTAGCGCGCGGCGTGCGCGTCGGTCATGTTGCCGACCAGCAGATTGAGCGCGTCGATGGCGGCCACGCAATATCCCTGGCCCATCATCCAGGCGCGGGTCACGCCATCGAGGGCATCCATCAGCAGATAGGCCGTGTACGCCGGCACCATGTTGAGCGACCCGCCGGTGTGGCCTTCCGGGGTCGCCTTGAAGTCGTCCGCCTCCAGCGCGCCGCCATCGGTGCGCATGCGGCGAGCGTAGGTCATATGCACGACCAGCCACATCCCGGCGCTCGCGAGGCGGTCGGCGGCTGCGAGCCGGCGCCAACCCGTCGCCGCGTCGGCGAGCCGGCCCAGCACGACGCGTTCGGCCACCATTTCGCGGACCCGCACCTGGGTGAGTGCGTCGTGCCGGATCACGCCATAGCCCGCGGCCCAGTCGGCGAAGTCAGCGTCGGCCTGCCTATGCGCAGCCGCCAACTGTTCGATGCGCTGGCGGTCGGCAGGGGGAAGCTGGTCGGCAGTGCAACAAGTGAAATGCAAATTCATGGAGCCCCCTGGGTCAGACCCCGCGCCATCAGCTCGGACACCGCTACTGCCAGCGCGTCGCCCATGGGAATGGTATTGGATGCGTGCGCGATGGTGTCGGTGCTGACGATGCGCACCAGGCCCGCGGACTGTAACCGCGCATAGGCGTCGCCCGCGAACACCGGATGGATGGCGACCAGCACCGGCGCTGGCAGTCCCAGCCGCTGTAGGTGCTTGAGCGTTTCCAGGAGGGTATGGCCCGACGAAACGATGTCGTCCACCAGCACCGGCGTGCGGCCGTTCGCGGCAGTGGCATCGGGCAGGCTGACGCGTACGTCGTAGTCGCCATGCCGCTCCTTGCTGAGCACCTGGTAAGGCAGGTGGGCCTGTGCGGCGATGCCCGCCACCCATTGTTCGCTCTCACTGTCCGGCCCGATCAGCATGGCATCGGGCACCTCCCGCGCGATCCAGCCTGCCACGGCCGGCGTGGCCGAAACTTGGCGGACGGGAATCCGGTATAGCGCGTCGAGTCGCGGATACCGGTGCAGATGGGGATCGACCGTCACCAGCCAGTCGAAGGCTTCCTCAAGGAAACGCGCGAACAGCCGCGCGCTGATGGCCTCGCCACGGTGGAAGCGGGTGTCCTGGCGCATGTATCCCAGGTAGGGGGCAACCAGTCCGACCGAGCGCGCGCCGAATTCACGGGCGGTTTGCGCGGCGAAACGCAGCGGCAGGGCAAGAGAATCCGGATCGTGCAGGCTGGCGAGGAGGACGACGTCGGCGCCCTGCAGGTCGTCATCGAGCGCGACCAGCGACTCGCCATCCGGAAAGTGGCGCCAGGCCAGCGGCGCGAGGCGCGCCCGCAGCGTCGGCGCGATGGTGGCTGCCAGCGCGGCATTGGCGGGGAAGGGGATCAGTACCCGGTTCATACCGTCTCCCTGACGATGTCGAATGGGGTGGTCGACGCGGCGTATTCCAGCGCGTAGGCCAGTTCCCCGCGCGATTGTGCGTGCACGGTGAACAGCGGCTGCCCGCGCGCTACCAGGTCGCCGACGCGCCATGCAGTCTCCAGGCCGGCGGCGGCTGAGACGGGCGCACCGGCGAGCTTCGCGATGCGCGCCAGCCGGCGATTATCGATCGCGGCGATCCGGCCGTCCGCACCAGCCGCCACGTCTGCGGTGTACGGCGCGCGTGGCGGTTCGCGGAAGCCTCCCTGCGCCTCGCAGATCGCCAGGAATTTCGCCAACGCCTGGCCGGACTGCAACGTCGCGCGAGCGCGGGCTTCCCCGCTGCCCGTGATGCTGCCGGGCACGAGGTCGAGCAGCGCACCCGCGAGCGCGATGGCGCGATCGCGCAGGTCTGCCGGCGCGTCCGGCGCGTTGCGCAGCACGCGAAGCACGTCGTGTGCTTCCAGCGCCGGGCCGATTCCGACACCGACCGGCTGCGTGCCGTCGGAGCGATGCACACCCAACGACACGCCCAGCGCGCTCGCCGTGCTGACCAGGCGGGCGGTCAGGCGGGCGGCCGCGGCGTCACTGCGCACCTTGGCAGTCGGTCCGATCGGCATGTCGATCAAGACGTGGGTCGAGCCGGCGGCAACCTTCTTGGACAGCACGCTGGCGACCAGTTGGCCGTCGCTGTCGAAATCCAACGGACGCTCGACCCGGATCAGGATGTCGTCGGCAGGACTCAGGCGCACGTTGCCACCCCAGACGATGCAACCGCCTTCCTGCTCGACCACCCGGCGCATGGCCGGCAGGTCGAGGGCGACCGGCGCCATCACTTCCATGGTGTCCGCGGTGCCCGCAGGGGAAGTGATCGCGCGCGAAGACGTCTTCGGGATGCGGTAGCCCAGCGCGGCGATGATCGCCACCACGATGGGTGTCGTGCGGTTGCCCGGCAAGCCACCGACGCAGTGCTTGTCCAGCACCAGGCCGCCGCCCCAGTCGAGCCGCTGACCGACCGCGACCATTGCCCGCGTCAGCGAGGTGCTTTCGTCCGGATCGAGGCGCTCGCCCGCACAAGCCGTGACGAACGCTGCCAGTTCCAGGTCGGACAGGCGGCTTGCGACCGTGTCCTCCATCAGCGCCAGGAACTGTGCATCATCCAGCCGTGCGTCAAATACCTTGGCCCGCAGTGCGCCAGCCGAGGCCGCCGGTTCCGGGTGGCGGAAGCTGGCCAGCGCGCCGGGAGCGGGGGCCAGGACCTGCCAGGCGGCCTCCGACAGGGCCACTTCGTCGACGGTGACCAGGTCGCCGACCACGACGTTCAGGGTCGCGATCAGCGTGCGCCCCCCGATATCCATCTGCACGCGGGTCACCGCCGCGAAGCCTTCGGAGCGGCAGACCTCGCAGTCCCTGTGCATGTACACCACCGGCTGCTGGTAGGTGTCGATGCCGGCACGGATCACGCGCAGGCGAGCAGGGGAGGATGCGTCCATGTCAGTTCGCGCCCTCCAGCGAAACGCGCTCCATGTGTTCCGGTGCGCGCGCATGCCACCCAAGCTCGTGCTCGATGCGCGCGCGAAGGGTGTCGGAGGCATCCGGTTCGCCATGGGTAACGTAGACCATCTCCGGAGCGGATGGCGTGGTCCGCATCCACGCCAGCAGTTCGTTCGCGTCGGCGTGCCCGGAGAACCCGGCCAGCGGTATGACTTCGGCGCGGATCGGCACTTCCCGGCCAAACATGCGCAAGGTGTGCGCACCGCCAGCGAGCGCCGCGCCGCGGGTGCCGCCGGCCTGGTAGCCGGAGAGCACGATCGCGTTGCGATCGTCGGGACCGAACGCTTCGATGTGGTGCAACACGCGCCCACCGGTGGCCATGCCGCTGGCGGAGATGATGATCATCGGCTCGCGCCGGCGGTTGAGCGCTTTCGACTCCTCGACGCTGTTGACGAACGTGGCGATCTCGTACATGCGGCGGCAGTCCTCGTCGGATACGTGGTGCTCGGCGTGGTGCTCGTGGTAAAGGCGCGTTGCATCCACCGCCATGGGGCTGTTGAGGAAGACGGGGACCGGAGGGATCTCGTTTCGTTGCCGCAACCGCGCCAGGTGCAACATCAGCGCCTGGGCGCGACCCACCGCGAAGGCCGGGATCACGATCACCCCGCCGCGTGCGGCGACCCGCCGCACGATGGGCGCGAGTTCCGCCTCCTGGTCGATCGGGACATGCGCGCGGTTGCCGTAGGTGGACTCGCAGACCAGTACGTCGCAGGCAGGCAGCGGCGTAGGCGGATTCATCAGCGACTCGTGCTGCCGGCCGAGGTCGCCGCTGAAGTGCAGGCGCCGGCCGTGCACGTCGAGGCTGACATGGGCGGCGCCGAGGATGTGCCCCGCGGGGTAGAAGCGCGCCCGGATGCCAGCTACGACCTCCACGTCCCGCTCGTAGTCGTGGCCGTGCAGCTGCCGCAGACTGCGCTCCGCGTCCTCCTTCGTGTAGAGCGGCAGCGGCTTGGCGTGCTTCGAGTAGCCCTTGCGTGCCGCGTATTTCGCCTCCTCCTCCAGCAGGTGCCCGCTGTCCGGCAGGAGCAGGCCGCACAGCGCGACGCTGCCTGTGGTGCAATGGATCGTGCCGCGGAATCCCTGTCTGACCAGCGCCGGCAGATAGCCGGAATGATCCAGGTGGGCGTGGGTGAGCACGACTGCATCGATCGAGTCCGGCGCGACCGGGAACGGCGCCCAGTTGCGCTCGCGCAGCTGCTTGTACCCCTGAAACAGCCCGCAGTCGACCAGCACGCGATGGCCGCCGGCTTCGATCAGGTAACGCGAGCCGGTGACCGTGCCGGCGGCGCCGAGGAACTGCAAGGTGGAATCGGTAGCGTTGTTCATATCGCTCCAGGAAAGGTGCAGGGCAGGCGGTCTG
The DNA here is from genome assembly GCF_021545845.1 of Rhodanobacter thiooxydans. Classification (NCBI taxonomy): domain Bacteria; kingdom Pseudomonadati; phylum Pseudomonadota; class Gammaproteobacteria; order Lysobacterales; family Rhodanobacteraceae; genus Rhodanobacter; species Rhodanobacter thiooxydans. The sequence goes on along the minus strand of NZ_CP088923.1, from coordinate 2,472,504 downwards.
GATCAGGTCGCTGCCTTTTGGGATGGGGAGGTGTCGCCCGAGCGTGGCGCCAGGCGGACGCGGCGCAGCATCAATGCGTTGACCGCGACGATCACCGAGCTGCCGGACATCGACAGCGCCGCGATCTCCGGCGACAGCGTGAACGGGTAGAGCACGCCGGCCGCGAGCGGGAAGGCGACCACGTTGTAGCCGACCGCCCAGGCCAGGTTCTGGTGCATCTTGCGCAAGGTCGCGCGGGCAATGGTGACCGCGCGAACTACATCGTAAGGGTCGCTGCGCATCAGCACGATGTCGGCACTTTCGATCGCCACGTCGGTGCCGGCGCCGATGGCGAAACCGACCTCAGCCTGGGTCAGCGCAGGGGCGTCGTTCACCCCATCGCCCACCATGCCGACCTTCTGGCCCTGCGCCTGCAGCTTTCTCACCTCGTCGGCCTTGCCTGCGGGCAGCACGTCGGCGAGCACGATATCGATGCCAAGGTCGCGGGCCACGCGCTCGGCGGTGGGCCGATTGTCGCCGGTGATCATCGCGACCTTGACGTTGCGCCGATGCAGCTCCTCGATGGCTGCGCGCGAACTCTCGCGGATCGCATCGGCGATCGCGATGAGACCGGCGAGCTGGCCATCGACGCCGACGAAGATCACCGTTCGGCCGGCGCCGGTGAGTCGTGCCGCGTCCGCCTCCAGTCCACCCAGGTCCACGCCGTGTTCGGCCATCAGCAGGCGGTTGCCGAGCAGCACCTGCGCCCCGTCGACCACGCCGGTGGCGCCCTGGCCGTCGATGTTGGTGAATGCCGTCGCGCGCGTCGGCACCGCGCCCGCACGTTTCAGGATGGCCTGGGCAAGCGGGTGCTCGGAATGCACCTCGACCGCCGCGGCGGCGGCAAGCAGGCGTTCGGGTGTCCAGCCAGGGGCCGTCGCCAGGTCGACCACCTCCGGCTGGCCGACGGTGAGCGTACCGGTCTTGTCGAAGATCACCACGTCCAGCCGCGCGCTCAGCTCGATCGCTTCGGCATGCTTGAACAGGATGCCGTGACGCGCACCCAGGCCGGTGCCGATCATGATCGCCATCGGCGTCGCCAGCCCGAGGGCGTCGGGGCAGGCGATGACGAAGACCGTGATGGTCAGCGTGAGCGCGAACAGCAAGGACTGGTCCAGCCACCAGTACCACACGACGAAAGTCGCTACACCGATCACGATCGCCGCCAGCACCAGCCACTGCGAGGCCCGATCGGCGAGCAACTGCGCAGGAGCCTTGGAGTTCTGCGCGTCCTGCACCAGCTTGATGATCTGCGCCAGCGCCGTGTCGCCGCCAACCTTGGTGGCGGTGTAGGCGAAGGCGCCACTCTTGTTGATCGAACCGCCGACCACCGTGGCACCCGGGTCCTTGCGAACCGGCATCGACTCGCCGGTCAGCATGGACTCGTCAACTTGCGAACTACCCTCAAGTACCGTCCCATCCACCGGCACTTTGGCCCCGGGACGGACGACCACTACGTCGCCGGCCCGGACCTCGGCGGTGGCCACCTCGAGATCCTGTCCGTCGCGCCGCACGATCGCACGGGGCGGAGACAATTTGAGCAGCGCCCTCATCGCATCCGAGGCACCGGCCCGGGCCCGCATCTCCAGCCAATGGCCCAGCAGGATGAAAGTCAGCAGGACCGCGGAAGCCTCGTAGAAGTTCGGGCCTTCGAAGAAGAAGGTCGACGCAATGCTGAACCCGTAGCCCGTGCCTACGCTGAGCAGCACCAGTACGGACATGTCGAGCACGCCATGGCGCAACGAGCGGATTGCCGCGGTGAAGAACGGCCAGCCTGGATACAGCACCGCACCCGAGGCGAGCAGGAACAGCCAGACGTTTTTATCGAGGCCGAAAGGCACCGGCAGCGGTTGCATCAACCCCATCGGCGACCACAGGAATACCGGGATCGCGAACGCCAATGCGACCAGGAAACGGCGGCGCATGTCCCGTGCCGCCGCGTGCAGGTCACCGCCGTGGTGCATGCCGGCATGGGCGTCGCCTGCATCCGCGGCGTGATCGGCATGCGAGCCCGCGGCTGGCTGCTCCCGGCCCGTCTCGTCCGCGTGCGCGTGGTGGTGCGCATGCGCGTGGCCGTCATGCGCATGCGCAACGTCACGGTGACCGTTCGTGGCGCACTCGAAGCCACAGCGCCGGATCGCCTCGGCAATTCGGCTGGCATCTACCTGCGCCGGGTCGTAGTCGACCTTCAACCGTGATGCGGCGAAGCTGGCATCGGCCGCACGCACACCCGGCAGCTGGGCAATCGTCTGCTCCAGCGTGCGGGCGCAGCCAGCACTCACCATTCCGCCGATGGGCCAGGCGTGACTGCGGCTGGAGGGCGCGTGGGCATCCATAGTGTGGGTGCTCGCTTCGACGGGACCAACAAGCGCATGCAAATCACCAGCGCTTCCGCGTTGCCCGGGGTCTTGACCGGTCATGACAATCTCCTTCAGTGCGGGGGATGCTACGTCTGTGTGGCGTGCGAGCGGAGGGGAAGGAAATCGGGCACGTCCAGCATATACGCGGCGTACCTCGGGCCGAAGCGAGCGAAGCTGTCACGCTCCTCCCGACGTGCGAGACGCACGTAGGCGACGAGCATCATCGGGTACAGCACCAAGGTGATGGGGGCGACGAGGAACCACAGGCCGCAGCCATGGGACGGCGCATGCGGCATGTCAGTGCTCCGGTGGCTGGTGGTCGTGCCGAGCCGGTTGCGAATCGGGCGTCGGACCCGGTGGCATACCGTGTTGCGTGTCCCGATGTGCGCCGTGTGCTCCATGCCCATGCCCCCTGTGCATGAAAACGTGCATCAGCAGGCATAACAGAAGCAGGCCAAGCGGTAGCCAGCCGGTAAAGCCAGTACCACGTGCGTGGTAATCGCTCAGCAGATAGTAGGTGGCGATCGCCGCGAAGATCCACCAGACCCAACGTCCCCGGATGGCCGACGGCCCGGGAGCAGGGGTATGAGATGCTTTCATGAGCGCCTCCTATGACAGCGTTTGATCCGCAGGCTCGCCGTGCCCGGCGGAAGGAGTGGTCACTCGGGCTGACGTCAGGCGATGACGGTTGCGCATCGCACTGTGCTGGCGGCTTTCCGACTCCACGATGCCACGGTAAGCCGCTGCGCCGCATACGCATTTGACTATGGTCAAAAAGGATTCAGGCCCTCAGACATGCGCTGTTCTGCCGCGGCGTCAGGGAGATACTGGTAGTAACGACGCGAGCAAGCGTATCGATGAGCATGCGCGTGCCGACTAGCTGCTTTCTGCAGGAACCCAGGGGAAAACTTGCTCGACTTGTTGTTCATGGCCCCAACTTCTCGAAAGTTGGAGCCCCCTCAAATCCCAAGGGACGTTCGGGGAATGGTGCGACCAAGTGCGGTAGTAGACAGGACCGAGCAGGGCCGACGTCCGAGCCTCGGCTCGTCCCAAGGCGACGGTGCAGATGATTGACCGCCATGTCTGGCGTATGTCTTGGTTTTTGACGAAAGACAGGAAGAAGACAGGAAGGACGTGACGCGCCGGCCGAGTCGATACCACACTACCTTTAATTTTACATAATATACACATGCCCCGGATTATGCGGAGCTGAAACTGTCCCGGCGTGAGCCGGTGCAATGCCTACGGTCAAAGCAATCATTGCGGCGATTTGAGCGAGTCGAAGCCAGACCTTGCGGGCTGCGGGCGATGCCCGGTCCGCATTGATTGCCACGAACCAGCGTTCTGCTGGCTCTTTGATCGCGTTCGCCATCGCGATGACGTGATCCTCTGACGGCCACGACATGCCCTTTCGCCATTGGTGAACACCCTGCCGCGTCATGCGCAGCGATTCCGCTAAGGCGCTGTCTGACGTGATGGAGCATGCTTCGCGGTATTTGTCAAGTAAATTATTTACAGCCGACATGTCGCATTCCTCTTGACGGGGTGTCGCAATCTACTTTACGTTGCCGCCTGTCGCAATTCACTTGACAGGGGCGAATCATGCAGATCAACGAATCCGACCGGCAAGCCATCATCGAGTGTGCCGAACACTGCGAGGCCGCGATGGAGCTTGAGGCGTCTTACCGCGATGCCGGTTTCTTAGAACTCGCGGCGTTTTCCGCTGAGAACGCCGAGGCCCAATCGGCTTATGCCTTCGCGATTGCGACGTGGTGACGGCATGATCGCCCTCGCCATCCTCTACGCCGTCGCCGCCGCGCTTGCCGTGCGCGCCCTTGACCGCCGCATGCGGGCCGCCCAGCGCCGCCGCGAGGCGGTCCATTTCCAGCGCTCGACGGGTTTGCTGCTTTGAGCGCGCTTCAGGCGGAGTGCGCAGCGGTGCTTGCCGCTATCGCATGCCTTGATGCCGGGGACTGGCGCAAGGCTGCTGTCTGGCTTCGGCTCGCTGACGAAGCGAATGAGGCGCAGGCATGAGCCGGCGCAGCGCGCCGGCCCTCCCGTTGGCTAACAGGGGAGGTACTAACCTGAACGACGCGAATAGCTGGGTGCCCGCGATCCCTGATTTTCTGCGCTTCACGATTCAGCAGGCGTATATCGGTCTTGATCAGGAGTTCCGCCAGCAGCTTGATGCCGTGGAGTTCATCCGGGCGCTTGCGCCGGAGTCGGGCATCTCCGTGGAGACCGACCGCAAGGGCGGACGCCGGGGCTACACGCACCACTTTCAGCTCCTCACACCCTCGGGCGAGTCCTGCGGTGATATTAGTTTCGGCGGTGACCGCCAGATGGGGACGGTCTCTGTCGAGCTGACGGGCGCAGGCTGCGCCCGCGTTGCAGCGTCGCGCCCCTTCGCGGAAGCGTGGGGGCACGTGCGCTGTCTGCTGGAGACCGTCGGGGCCAAGATCACCCGGCTGGATATCGCCCACGACGACTATGCCGGCGTTCATGATCTGGCGCTCGCCGTCTCGATGTATGAGGCCGGCGATTTCGACGGCGCTCACGTGCGGCCAGCAATGAAGCCGAACGGGTGGAACGACGGTAGCGGCAAGACCATCGAAATCGGCAAGCCTACGGGCAGCCGCCAGCTTGTCGTCTACGAAAAGGGCAGGGAACAGGGCTTCCGTGACGGTGACGCCGGCGTTGAGTGGGTTCGCTGGGAAGCCCGGTTTTTCAACCGTGATCGACCCGTCCCTCTGGAAGCGCTCGATGCACCGTGGGAGTTCATGGTCGGCCAGTACCCGGCTCTCAGCTGGATCAGCGCGTGCATGTCCGTGATCCGCGTTGCCGTGAAGCGCACGCAAGCCAACCTCGCCAGCGCCATCCGCCACTGCAAGCGCCAGTACGGCGCGCTTCTCGGCCTGATTTCTCGTAACCAAATCGATGACGAAATGATCGGGCGGTTTATCCGCCTGAAGCTGGCGCGGGCTTCTATGCCGGGCTGGCTCAACGCAAACCCGCTAGGGCGGGTGTCACTCGGGCGCGCATTCGCTAGCCCGCAATTAGCAGTCTAGACGTCCACAAGGAGACGCTTCCATGAACGATAACCACAACATCCTGCGCGCCTACAACGAAGTGAAGCGCGCCAACGGCAAGAAAGACCCTTCCAAGGTTCACGGTTTTCAGACCTGCGGCATCGTCAAGGGTGAGGGTCGGGTTGAGGAGTTCCAGCAGTATTTCGACCCGGACAAGTCGCCGTACTTCCTTGCTCCGGGCGACTACACCGTGGTGGCAACCGGCCTGTATCTCGACCGTGACGGCCGCTTGCAGATCGGCCGCGAGTTCGTGCCGCTTAAAGCTTCCAAGGCGGCGTAATGCGTCCGCGCTGGATCGCGTACGCGTTCCTTGCTCTCGCTTTCGTGCGGTTCGGCTGTTGGCTTTTCCGCATTCGCTTCTAACCCGCTGTCCCGCTTTTGGACACCGGGGGGTGCAGGGGGAACCGATGTTTCCCCTGCGATCTTGACCTTCTGCTGTGAGGCCGTCCCGTGTTCGTTCCGCTCGTTCAAGGCTGCGATTCTGCCGACGTGGATGCGACCACGGGCGTCTGCGCGCATCCGTACTGGGTGGCGCAACAGGGCTTGTTTCCCGACTTAGATGCCACTGCCGGCATCGCCATATCCGTTGCGATTCTGACCTGCTGGGCAACGGCGTATGTCTTTCGTTCTCTCCGGCGGGTCGGAGACTGACGCCATGAACAAGTTCTTCAAGGGCAAGCGTGCCCAGCTCACCACTGCCGGCCTGCTGGGGCTGGCTGCTGTCACGAGTGCTAGTGCTGCCGTCGATACCACGGCCATCGTCGCCGTCATCACGGACGCGGCAACCGCTGCGGCGGCGATCGGTGTCGCGGTGCTGTCGATGCACTACGGCATCAAGCTCTACAAGTGGATCAAGGGTGCGGGCTGATCCAGGCGAGGCGGGCGCGGGGGGCAACCTCCGCGCCTCTTTTTTTCCAGGGCGAGAAGCGGACATGGAAATAGCAGGTTACTTCGTGTTGATCGCGCTGCTCGGTGCGGGCTGGATCGTGTTCGGCCGGAGTGATGATTGATGTGCGTTCTTCGCTGCGCGTGTGTTGTCTTTCTCTTTGCGCTGTGCCTCGGCTTGCTGCCGGCTATCTGGCTGTCGCTGTCGTGATGCTCCGATGGCTCCTCGTCGTCGTGTTGCTTTCGGTCGCCCGGCTCTCGTTTGCGCAGGGGTCGGGTTGTCCGGGGTATGACGCTGGCGTGCAGTGGTGTGCGGATCAGCGGGCGCAGATTGGCACGTCGTATCAGTCGGGCTCGTGTTCGAATCCCTGGACCACGCATTTTGTTTGGAGCTATGTCGGTATGAATGGGTCGCAGAGTGCGTTTGTGATGGATGGTGCCGCATGTCCTGCTGGCTGGACGCCTCCGCCGTCGAATCCCTGTTCCAGCATCGCGCCCGCGAATGTGTACCTGACCGGCAAGATTCTCACCGGCTATTCGATCCCGGAGAATGCGACCGATCCCATGACCGGGGGCACGGTGCAGTGCGCGATGAGCGTCACGCCCATCGGGGTTCCGACGATGCGCAGCGATGGTACGTGGGAGACGTACGGTAGCGTTGCACCTTCGGGTAATCTCGCCAGTGGTTCGGGATGGACGGACGGCAACGGCGCGGCGGTGAATCCTCAGCCGCCGATTCCGACCTTGCCGGCGACCAACGTCACGGCCCCGCCTTCGGTGTGTTCCGGCAGCAGTTGCTACAACGCCGGGACTAACCAGTATTGCGGCAGTGCAGGCGGTCAGCAGTATTGCGTCAGCGGTGCGACGGCGACGTCCTCCACGGGTGGCTGTACGGCCAGCGGCAGCGCTGCCGTGTGTGCAGGGCAGGCTGTCATTCCTCCGCCGCCTTCGGCGATCATTCCCGACCCGTCGACGCAGATTCAGGGGTCGGATAAGTACACGCAGGCTAGTCCGACCACGGGCGCCGCGATGGTGGTCACGGTTAACGCCTACGGGCTTCCTGGGACGAAGGTTACCAGCGGCCAGCAATCCGGCGACGCTGGTCCGGCGTCGGCTACCAGCAGTGGCGGCAGCACGAACGGCACCTTTGGCGGGGGGCAGGACTGTCAGACGCCGCCAGTGTGCAGCGGCGACATGGTGATGTGTGGCGCAGCGCGCACGCAGTGGGCGACGACCTGCCAAGTCCACAAGGATCTTGCCGGTACGACGGCGCCGCCGTCGCTGACGGACGGCGCGCACACCGCTGCCGACGTGTGGAGCGATGGCACGTCTACCGGCAACAGCACAGCGGACGCGGCCAACGCCGGCAACTATGACCTGTCGGGCATGGGCTTCGCGACTGCCTGCCCGTTGCACGACATGCAGGTGCCGTTGCCGGGAGGCCGCTCCTTCGCGATCAAGTTCTCGGCGGGCTGCGAGGTCGGCGGCTGGCTCAAGGCAATCATCATTGCGTTCGCGCTCTTCGCGGCGGCGCGCATTACTGCGGGAGGGGTCGGCTAATGCCTGTCATCGTGGCTTGGATCGGAAGCATGCTGCTTTCGACAATTGGGGAAATGGCGATCCGTGCCTTGATCGGTGCCGGGGTCGGTCTGGCGACGCATCAGCTGGTGATTGCGCCGGTGCGTGATGCGATCTCGGCGCGTCTGGGCGCTGCTGGTGCGATGGCGGATTACGTCGGTTTTCTCGGCATCGACGTTGCCATAACCATCGTCTTGAGCGCGTGGATAGGCCGCGTGGCGGTCGGTGCGTCAAAGGCCTTCTTTACCAAGCGGGCGGCGCACTGACATGCCTGTGAAGCTTTACAGCGGCCTTCCGGGCGCCGGCAAGACTGCGCAGATGGTCGCGGAGATCGTGCGTTACCAAGACGAACAGCCCGACCGCCCGCGTTTTCACATGGGCGTGCGCGGCTTGCTGCCGGGTCTGGCTACCGAACTCACCATGCAGCAGCTCGAACGCTGGTGGGAAGCGTTGCCTACGGACTCGGTGATCTTCATTGACGAAGCGCAGGAGGATCACTTGATGCCGCTGGATCGCGGCCAGCCGAAAGAGTGGGTGAAGCGCATCCGCAAGGTGCGGCACGAGGGCATGGACTTCGTGCTGACGGTGCAGCATCCCGCCGACCTGTCGCCGTCGGTGCGGCGGCTGGTCGATCAGCACGTGCACACGGTGCGCAAGTTCAATACGAAGGTGACCATGAAATACACGTGGGGCCGGTGCATCGAGAAGCCCGAGAACGAGCGCGCGCAGAAAGCGGGCGTGGAGTCCATCGGCACGCTGCCGGCGCATATCTTCGACCTGTACCAGTCCAGCAACAGCCACAACATGAAAGTCCGCATTCCGCGCAAGGTCTATTACTTCGCTGCGTTGTGCGTTCTCGCGGTGGTCGCGGTGGTCGCGGTGCCTTTCGTCGTGCGCCATGCGCAAGCAAAGAACGTCGAAATGATTAACGGCAAAGCTGCCGACGATCAGCCAGGGCAGAAAGCGGACGCGGGCCGCAAGTCCGCCGACGACGACATGCGTCATCGCGATTTCGCGGCGTGGATGCGTCCGCGTGTTGAGGGTCTGCCGTGGTCTGCGCCGATGTTCGACAATCTGCAAGTGCAGGCGCAGCCTCGGTTGTTCTGCGTGGCGGTCGAGGATGGCCGCTGTAGCTGCATGACCGAGCAGGGCACGCGCTACGCTGTGCCGCTGGACCGCTGCCGCTCAATGGTCGCTGATGGTGTTTACAACCCATTCGCTGGTGAGGATCACAAGCGGCAAGAGGAGACGACGGGCCGGGCGGCGTCGGTACAGCCGCAGGCGCCGCCGACGCCCGGCCCGTCGCCGACCTTGGCCGGCATCGAGACGGGCCGCGAGCGCGATACGGCGGTCCCGTACACTCCGCCTACCTTCGGCCGTTGGAATCCTGACCCTTTCGGCGGCGTTTCCAAGCACAAATAAGCAGACTTGTCAAGTACGCATTAATCATGCCATTCAGTAATCGTTCAGTTTAAGGTTATGATTCATTCATACCGTACCTAATTCGCGTGTCAAGCCCATTAATTCAATCCGCCGATATGGGCCGCAGGCCCGCTAGCGACTGGAAGGAGCGAACTTAGGCCGGCCATGGTCGATGCATGGCACGCGGTGTCCACCCCGGCCGCACCTGTCCCAGCGGTCATTCTTTCCCGTACCGCTTCCCGCCAACCGCTTTGGCTGTCGCACTATCCGGGACCAAGTGCCTGCACTTGGTCAAAACCTGTGGATGAAGTCCGTTCGGTGCCCCGGCTCGCTCGTGATCTGTGGTCAGCCCGTAGGGATGGCCATGGCCTTTGTTACCATGCTTTCACTATCAGGGAGGGGCAGGGATGAGTGAGGGGGTGAAGGTGGCTGTTGGTATCGTGGTTGCGGCGCTGCTGCTGGCCGTGGTGTACGTCGCATATCGTGAGTTCGATCGGGCGCGTGACTTGCGTCAGGCGCAGGAGGTCATGGGCCAGATTCTGCGTGTCCCGGCGCAGATGGACGTCGAGCTTGCGGAGGCCGACCAGAAGGCAGCCCAGCGCCGGCGTGAGGAAGTGGCTGTGTCGTGGAATCGTCGGCTGCTGACTGGCAATCAGCGCTGCGTCGGCGGTGTGGTGGTGCTGGTGGACGGAGCGAGCTATAGCCAGCTCGGCACGGTGGGCGATCCTGTACGTTGCAGTGGCCGCTATGCGGATCGGCCGATCAGGTAGCCTTGCCGCCTTGGATGATGGCTAATTTTGCCCAACCCCCAAAAATGTAAAGTCAGCCGAGAGGCAATTCCTGCATCTCCCTCAACGCTTTGCTCCAGTAATCCGGATCGGCGAATCTGGCGGCAAGCGCATCGATATCGACCTTGTCTGTCGTTTCGTCGAATTCGAATGTGCCAAATAGGTTGATATGCTGCCAAGCCACTGGGGATATTCCCCGCAAGAAGGCGATAGCCTCGTGGTCGCCAGCGGCTACCTTCTGTGCATACACCTTGGACAGCAGTGCCGTGTTGTAGAAGATGATCGCGTTGGCGATAAGGCGCGAGCATTCGTTCCAGATCTGTTGTTCGGCTTCGGTGTGAACTCGGAACTTGCCGCCGTTGACGTAGGCAACCGCCTTGCGGAACCGGTGATACGCCTCCCCTCGGTTCAGCGCCTTTTGCACGCTTTGCCGCAAATCCACGTCATCAATGAAGTCGAGGATGTACAGCGTGCGGCAGATGTTGTCGAGCTCCCACAGGGCCTTCTTGGTCTGGTTCTGCCGGGCATAGCTGCTCAGTTTGCGGACGATGGTGGCCTGAGTGACATCTTTCTGCGCCAGTGAGGCCATGATGCGTTGGATGTTAGGCCATTCCTTAACGATCAATTCGTCATAGACCTTGCGTGCCGGCTTGATAAGCATGTCGGCGTAGTGACTCGGATTCTCGAAGGCGACCAGAGTCTGCATCTTTTTGTGCAGATCGCGGTAGCGCGGCGCGAAGCCATACCCGAAGGTGCGCAAGATCCAGAAATTGACTTGGTTCGTACCGTGTGTATCGGTTGAATGACGTTCCGGCTTGATGTCGGACGTGTTGTTGTACAACAGATCGAACACGTAGTGACTCTCGTGCTCGTGCGTGCCGATGATGCGGGCGTTGATCGGTACGTGGTTGGCCACCAACGTGTATGCACTCACGCCCTTCTGCAGCCCAAAATACTTCGGTGAGTATCGGGCATTGATCGTGTCGATCTGGGTTTCGATGCGCTGACCGTCGCTGCTGGAGTGCATTTCGTCGCGGATATCGTACAGATGGAACGCCGGCAAGGTCGCAATGGCATTAGTGATGGCATCGTTGGCGGCCCGCAGCGTTTCGAGCCGTAGGTAGTTGCGCGCGGTGCCCTGCAACGACGAAAAGCTCAGGCCTGAAACTTCCGCCATTTTCCACAACCCCATGTTGGTGCCCAGCGCCACCACGCAGGCGAGGATTTCACGGGCATCAGGGGCGTGTTTGACGTAGCGATCGAGCACATGGGTAAAGGCACCCAAGAAGCCCGTCGCTCCCGCAACGAATCTCAGCAAATCGGCAATGCCGGTGCCAGGCAATTGGCTGTAGAACGAGCCACTAACGGGTTCCTCTGCTGTGGGGTAGATCAGCTTCCATCGCCGCTTCTCGGCACGCCCGGTGAGCTTGATGTGCTTGTTGGCGCTGTCGGTGATGCGCTGGTTGACTTGAGCAAATCGATCCTCAAGCGCTTCACGGAACGTACTCAGCGTGTCCTCGATAGGGGCCAAAAGAAGCGGTGCGCCAATCTCCTGCAGAACAGTCTCGCGCTGTTCCCAGCGTGTATCGCTGATCAGGTCATCTTCGAAACGGCGGAATTCATTGCTGCCCTTGACGAACAGATCCCCCGCCTCCAGAGCGTTCCGTAGCAGTCGGTAGACGAGAAACTCATAGCGATCGACTTCCAACCGCTTGTCCTCCTCCTTCGTATCGTCTACTCCGTCAGTCTTGGCAAAGAGGTGGCGCTGCAGACCCTTCGGGATCATTGCGGTTGGAAACAGCGCCGGCTGGGTTTGTCGCGGTGACTTGCCCGCCCGCAGCAGCTCCTGAAGGAACGTGACCGCATCCAGCAGCGGCGCATCCTCCACCCGACCAGCAAAGTCCATTTCGCAGAACAGGTGTCGAAGGTTGCGCTTGAATCGATGCGACAGCTTGGTGTAGTGGGCCCACTGGAAGGCGGCCTTGTCGAAGGCGACGTTGCGTAGGTAGTCGGCCACTGCCGCAAAGCGCTCCGGTTTCAGCAGTTTGAAGGCCTTCTTCTGGACTGTGGCGAACGGACTGTCGATGGCGATGGACTTGTCGATGAACAGACGAAGAACCTCACCCGCTGCCTGAAGGTGTTCGCTGGCGTCCACCAGCGCCTGCTGCATCGCCGCTTCGGCAGCACGCTTGGACTGATTCTCGTACTGATGGACCAGATGAATGAACGCCTCGATGAGGTTGTCGTTGATCTGCCGGAAGCGATGGAAGGCAAAACAGAGCAGGTATAGGCGCGTCGTCCCTTTGGGCATGCGCTGCAGCTTGTAAACCGTGTAGAACTTGACCAACGACGCATAGTACTTGCCGCTCTCGTTGGACAAGCCAGCTGCGACGAGAAAGCTCTGGGCGAACTCGTGCAGTGGCAGGAAAAATTTGCGCCGTTCGACTTCGCGCTTGAGCTCCTTGTAACTGAAGTCCTTCGGTTCGCGCTTGAGCGCGCTGATCCGATACATTTGTTCGTCGGCGCGCAGCAAGTCGTCGAGAGCTTGCTCGATCCCCGGAGGCATCGCCTGTTCGAGCAGGCGGGTGACGCGACTGCGCTCATGCGTCACCACCCGTCCCACCATGTCCTGCATGGTCGTGTACTGCAGCGCCACAATCCGTTCGTTGTTCAGGTACTGCAGTGACTCACGCAGGATGTACAGCGGCTGGGTCGACAGCGTCGCGATTCGCCGGGCTTTTTGCTCCAGTTCCGCCTTGGCGGCGTTGTCGCAAACACGGTAACCAAACAGGTCGAGAACGGCTTGTTGGATGGCGCCACGCGTGGGTCTGGACGGTGCCTTGATCGACTCGATGGTGTGGCCCGGAAAATACTGCTCGAGCAGATAGCGCAGGTCGTCGACCACGGCATTCTGCTCGAAGGTGAAGAACTGTCGCTTGGCTTTGAAGTAACCCAGCTCCAACGCCAAATACACGCCGACAGCAGGGGTGCGCGCGTCGATCGAAGCCCGTTCGAGCGGGCTCAGATCGAAGTAAAGGTTCCGATCATCATCGGAAAATTGAGGCAATCCATACAGGTCTTCAACTTCTTCAGGAGTGAGGATGTTCAGACGGTGAGAACTGGGGGCCGACGACATGCAAGTTACCGGTGTGAGTGGTTTTCAACGACGAAAAATGCTGGGTTAGCGCTGCTTCGATGATGGCAGCATAGAAGTCAAACTGACTGCGATACTGGTGGGGCAAGGTCATGCCGTCAGGCATGCTTTGGGGAATGCCAACGATCACGGGAATATGTTCGTGATGCCAGTGTGCGAGATCGGCCAGACGGTGTCCCAACGTGTTGATTTAGAGGGTAGGGGCGTAGGCGACCGGATAGTTCGCGACGCTCTGGATTGTCGCTGGCAGCAATCCGCCCCAAGCGATCTCGAAGTGGCGAATCGCCGAGGCGTAACTGCGCTGCGTATTCTCGCGCTGCGCAGCCTCCAGATTGAGTTGGCATGATCGGTCAGGTCGCGATTAGGGCCGGTTCATGGCAGTCTCGAAGGATTCGCCTGAATGTGCCACATCGTTGGCAACGCTGATCGATGGGCTAGGGCTGCTCAGACGCTGGGTACGCGGCATTCTTCATCGCGCCATGTTTGAACATGAAACTCGCGGTTTGATAGACCGCAATGGCTTGTCTTACCTCGTTCTCATCGACATGGGCTACCGGCGTGGCATCGCCGGTATCGACATCCGGGTGCAGTTGCTCAACCTTTTGCTTCGGTGACAATACGGTCAAACGATCGCCCTTCAAGTAACCGAGGTTTTCGTAAGTCGATGGAAACGCGCGTTCACGGCCAGGTTCCAGCGCAAACAGATCGTAGCCAAAGAAGCGGCTGCGGTAGCTGAAGTTGAGCAGCCCGAGCAGGGTGGGGGCGATGTCGATCTGCGACATCAGCCGATTCACGCGCTGCGGCTGAATGACCTTGGGCGCGTAGATCCACAGCGGAATGTGGTAACGATTGACCGGCACGCTGCTGCGCCCGGCACTGGAGGCGCAATGGTCCGCGGTAATCACGAATACGGTGTCGTCGAAGTAGGGCTTGCTGCGTGCTCGCTTGATGAAATCGGCAATGGCCCAGTCCGTGTACTTCACCGCGCTGGTGCGTTGTCCCTGCGCGCCATCGATGCGTCCGGCCGGAAACGTGTACGGCCGATGGTTGGAGGTGGTCATGATGTGCAGGAAGAACGGCTTGCCATTGGCATGGGCCTGATCCATCTGCTGCAAGCTGAGCGTGAAAAGGTCTTCGTCCGCCACGCCCCAGACGTTCTCGCTGTGGATGGGTGAGGTTTTGAGGATGTCCTTGCGGTCGACGGCGGTGTAGCCATTGTTGCCGAAAAAGTAGTTCATGTTGTCGAAGTAGCCGTAGCCGCCGTAGACAAACTTCGACTCATACCCGCGTGCATTGAAGATGTCGGCCAGCGAGAACAGATGCTCGTTGTTTCGCTGTTTGACGATGGAATCGCCGGGTGTCGGCGGCACGGATAGCGCCAGGGCTTCCAGCCCGCGTACCGTGCGTGTGCCGTTGGCGTAGAGCCGATCAAAGAACAGGCTTTGCCCGACCAGCGCATCCAGGTTCGGCGTCAGGTTCTCGGTATTGCCGAAGGTCTTCAGGTACTCGCCAGACAGGCTCTCCACACTGATCAACACCACATTGAGGTGCTTTTCGGGGCCGTCGTGATGAATGCTGCGGGTGATGTCATGGATGTCGTTGCTGACATAGGTGGCGTCAGGTGTCTTCAGCATCTGGCGCAGTTCGGTGAACGCCTGATCCTCCGGCAGCGATTGGTAGAAGTGCGCGTAGTCGAGATGGCTGTTGCGGAAGGCCGCAAAGAATTCATAGATCCCGTTGCCGGCCAGCGTATTGACGTAGGCATTGGTGCTGCGATTCTTGGCCTCGGCGTTGAACATAAAGGCGGTGAGCACCGTCAAGGCGAGCCAGCCCGCCACCCACAGCGAACGCCTGCCGAACGTGCTGCCGTCATCACGCACGCTCAGTCCGCGACGCGTCAGCCACGTCACGACGACGGCAACCAGCCCGATCAACAACATCCACAGACCGATCGGATAGGACTGCTGAATGTTTCCGATCACCTCGGTGGTGTAGACCAGATAGTCCACCGCAATGAAGTTGAAGCGGGTGGAGAATTCGCCCCAGAACACCCATTCGGATACCGCGATGAACATCAGCCCGTACAGCAACACCAGGCCGATCACGTAGGCCACCCATTGGTTCGGGCGCGAACGGTAGGCGCGGGTGGGCATCAGCCACAGGTACAACACCAGGGGCCACGCGACATAGACGAACGTGATCAGGTCGTAGACCAAACCCACACCGAAGATGTAGAGCCAGCTCAGCGGATTGAGCGGCACCGCGTGGCCGGCCCAGATCAGCAGCACAAGACGCACGATAAAAGCGATGGCGAGAAAACACGCGCCGAGCCAGCACAAGGGACGAAAGCGCTGGCGTAACGCGCTGGACGATGGATGGGTCATGTTCAACGAAACCTTCAAGGGAAATGGTGGGGTTGATGCGGTGTCAGGATGTCGCCGGTGGTGTGGACGCGTCTTCCGTCGCGGCGGCAGGAGGAGCCTTGGCGGGCGTCTCCATCGCAAGCGAGCGCTTGCTGAGGATGGTGGTGTCGGCGGCCAGCTCGTAGACAAGCACTTCGCCGGTGGCGACTTCGAGCTGTGTCACGGCTTGCGTTGACAGTCCGTCCAGGGCCATCACCAAAGCTCTCAGACTGTTGCCATGCGCGACGACCAACGCGGCCTGGCCACGCATGACGGCGGGAAGGATATGTTGGATATAGAAAGGCAGCACACGCGCGACGGTATCGCGCAGGCTTTCACCATCGGGGGGTGCATCCGCGTAGCTGCGTCGCCAGTGTTGCACTTGGTCGACGCCCCAACGCCGACGTGCTTCGTCCTTGTCGAGACCAGTCATGTCACCGTAGTTGCGTTCGTCCAGCGCGAAATCCATCGTGACGGGCATGGCTTTCAATTGAAGGTCGTCCAGAATGATGCGCGCCGTGCGTCGCGCTCGGTGCAGCGCCGAACTGAAGGCGATATCGAAGGTCAGCTCGGCGCCGCGTAGCTGTTCTGCGACCGCATGCGCCTCGTGAACGCCCTGATCGGTCAGCTCCGGGTCGAGCCAGCCGGTGAAGCGATTGCTTGCGTTGTAGGTGCTCTGGCCGTGCCGAACAAGTGTGAGATATCGTCCCATGATGGTATTCCTCGATGCAGTGATGTGAATCAGCGCTGGGGCAGCTCGCAGCTGATCTTCTTGCCGGGTTTGCTCATGAGTTCGGGCGCGGGATTGTTCGCCATGCAGAACTTCACCGTGTCGTCGTCATAGTCGTCGCCGCGCGTCCGCTGCAAGGCGGCTTCGTCCAGTTCGCGGAACGTGAAGGCGATATGCCCGTCCTTGCTGACGTGCCCGAGCAGGTAGCCGTACGCGTGCTCACGTGCATCGGGGCCGGATGTAACGCCTTCGGGTAGCGGATAACGCGACGCGCCAGCGGTACCGATCACCCAGCCGGGCACGACGGCCGCGCGATGGGCAGGATCGCGCCAGTACGCCGTGTCGTAGACGTTGGCGAGGTAGTAGTGCTCGTGGCTGGCCAAGACGTATACCGGCTTGCGGCGTTGTGCCTGGGCGAGCCGGGTATAGACGTGTTCGCCGCTGCGGATGCCCTCGTTGCTGGCACACATGCTGTGATCGTCCGACAGGCTGTGCGGCAGGGGTTCGTGCATGCCGATCACGATGCTGCGGATCGCCGGATTCGCCAGGTCGGCATCCAGCAGCGCGTCGAACCAGGCCAACTGCTCCGCATCGAACGCATCATCGGCGGTGTTGTCGAGATTGATGAAGTCGACGCCGCGCATCACCCAGTGGTCGTAGGTCTGGTCGGCCGCCGTGGCTGGCACGGCGGGGCTGGTCTTCAGGTCACTCAGACGTTGCGCCCGCAGTTCCGGCCGATCGAGCAGGGGACCGAAATCGGCTCGAAACTGGCTGCGCGATTTCGGTGGAATGACTTCGTGGTTGCCGATGCCGAGGAAAAACGGCATGTCGCCAAACGGTGCCACCTGATGCTGGCTGAAGTCGCTCCACGCCGTCTGGAGATAGTCCGAGATGCTTGGAGGCGGTGAGTAGTGCTTGAACCGCTTCTCGGCCGCGTAATCTTCGTCGACCTTGTAGATCGCCCGCAGGTCGCCCAGATGCCAGTAGAAACTGGCACCATCGCGGCGCGCGCCGGCGGCAATCGCCGGCATCACGATATTGCCGCAGTTGCGTGAATCACCGGAGACGGCGAAGGTCCACGAGCCACCGGTCCCGGTTTTTTGCGGCGAGTGTTGAGAAGCTGCGTGGCTGGTGACAGCGAACAGTGCCAACATCAGCACCGACAGCGTTTGAAAGCGATTCCATCGAAGGGCGCGCATGACTTATCTCTCCGTAGGCTGACGGGCGGGCGAGCGTTTTGTGTTGACAGGGAGTTCCGGTTCTTGGCGAAGTCGCGCGACCGCGTTTTCTTTGCGTCGTTGCATCAGAACGGTGATGCCCCATTCCAAGCCGTAGATCACGGCGACCGACACGATGGCGCTCAAGGCGGCACCGACCATGTCCGCCGGCCAGTGGATGCCGACATACACGCGGGCCCATGCCAGCATCGTGGCGAGGACAACCACTACCAAGCTCGTCCAGCGCTGCCTTCGCATCGCCAGCGTGATCGCCATGATCAGGGTGAGGGTGACATGGGTACTCGGCATGGAGTTGTTCGCGGTATGCGTGACCCAGGCAGGGCCGAAACCGACCGCGAATGGCCGGGGATGGAAGGCCAAGGCGCTCACCAGCGCCTCGATCAGGAGCGCCATGCCACCGGCTGCGATCAGCCGAACCATGCCGAGACGATCACGCTGACGGAGCAACTGCCAGCCGGTCACGCCGGCCCCCACGAACAACGGCCACTCGGCGAGAACGGTCGCTACCGCGATGAGTGCATGCGGAGACGATGACGTGGCGTGAAGGTGCTGGAACAACGCCACGTTCCATGATTCCCACAACGCATTCGAGTCGGGCAACGCGTTCACCGCTGCCGGGCTCGGCGCAGTGCGCTCTCGATCAGGATCGCGATCAACCCCGCAAACAGGATCACGCCATGCCAGACCGCGGGAATCGGCAGATGCGGTAACGCCAGCCAGAGCAACGCCAGCCAGACTAGGATCGCGATCGCAAAACTCCCGTCATCGACAAAGAGCCCGAAGATTTCCCGAAAAATGCTTTTCAACCACGACATGGAATGACTCCTGCGGCTCAAGGGACAGAGGGGGTAGCGACGGGTTGTGTGCGGCACATCGGCACGGTGATCGTCGCCACCACGAGGTAGCCCACAATCAGGCCGAAAATCGACCAGTCCTGACCGGGCCACGCCAGGCCGAGACCTTCACCGACCCAGAAGGTGCCGAAAGCCGACAGCAGCACGCCAACCACGAACTTCAGCGTGTTCTCCGGGATCCGCGACAGCGGGCGGTGCACCACGATGCCCAGCGCCACCACGACTACCAGCGCCGCCAGCGCACCGAAGCTGGCCGGTAGCAGCAGGCCGATGCCGCCGGCGCCCAGCGCGATGACGATGAAGACCACTTCGATGCCTTCGAGCATGGTGATCTTGAACGCGGTGGCGAACGCGAGCTTGTCCCAGCGGCCACCACGGCGACCCATGTGCCGCAACGTCTCTTCTTGCCGGGTATAGATCGCCGCCTCGTCGTGCATGGCGATGATGCCGGCGGCACGCAGGATCGCCTTGCGCAACCAGCGCAGGCCGAACAACAGCAACAGTGCACCCACCGCCAGTTGCACCACGCCGAGCGGAATCCGCGTCAGTGCAGGACCCAAGATCGCGATGATGGCCAGCAGCACCAATGTCGCGGCACCACTGCCCATCAGTGCGCCGCGCCAGCCACGCACCACGCCCACGGCCAGCACGACTGTCAGCGCCTCGACGAATTCGACCAGCGACGCGAGAAACGCCGCCACCACGGTAGGCCCTACATGCGTCCAGTTGATAAGCATCATTTGATCTCTTGGGAAGATGGATTACGCAGGGGAGGGTGAATCGGCGAGTGGTTTCTGATGGCGCGCCACCCAGACGAAGAACGGAATCGCCAGCAGCTGGGTCGTGACGCAGAAGGCAATGGTCCACGGCAATGAGCGGTCATAGAGAAAGCCGATCGCCGCGCTGCCGATGAACCAGAAAATGCCGTAGCCCGCCGTGAACAACCCGAACGCCGAGGCCCGATGCTGCATCTGCACCATCGGGGTGACGGCGGCGGGGATGATCGACTCATGTACACCCATGCCCATGCCCCACACCGCCGCACCGGCCAACGCAGCCCAGAATCCGCCAAGAAAAACCAACGGCGCGAACAGCGAAGCGATCACGGTCAGCACGATCAGCACGCGGAAACCAAAGCGATCAAACAGCCGTCCAAACAACAACGAGGAACTTCCACTGACCGCCATCGCCACTGAATAGAAAATCGGAATCCAGAAGGGGGAGACGCTGCCGGCGCGGGTGAAGTGGTAGGCGATCAGCGGGAAGTCCGCAAACCCAATCGCCACCAGCGACGCGCCCGCGAGATAGACCCAGAAGGTGCGGGAGAAGCGTGCGCCCGATGCAGCCACCTGCAGGCCTTGCTCCAGATCCTGCGGCTTCGGATAGAGCAGGCGCGCCGTCGCCACGAACGTCAGGTTGATCAGCGCCGGCACCAGCAGGACGGCGAAGGCCAGGTGATAGCTGCCGTGATGGGCAAGCACGGCGGCCACCACCAGCGGGCCGAACATGGCACCGAACTGATCGCAGGCCTCGTGGATACCGAAGGTCCAACCGTAGCCGCCCAGATTCTTCGCCGCGTGCGAGAGCATCACGTCGCGCGGCGGATTGCGGATCGCGCGACCTACGCGCTCGGCGATGATGCACACGGCGGCGGTCTGCCAGCTGCCGGTGAGGGCCAGCGCGGGCACCGCAGCCATCTGCAGCACGTAGCCGAAGATCGTGATCGGCCAGAACTTGCCTGTCGAATCCGCGAGCCGCCCGGAGAAGAAACGCAGCCCGTAGCCCAGCAACTCGCCGAAGCCGGTGACCGCGCCCACCACCAGGGCGGAGGCCTGCAGCGAGGCCAGGTACGGCCCCAACACGCTGCGCGCGCCTTCGTACGTGAAGTCGGCGAAGAAACTGAGGATGCCGATCAGCAGCACGAAGCGCATGGCGATGCGGCTGGCCGGCGTGCCTTGCATGCGCGGGTGATCGCGCCTCATGTGCCGGCCGCCGCCAGCAACCCTTCGTGCAGGAACAGCGTGGGGTGTTCCGCCAGCTCGTACGTGTAGAAGCGCAGGTTACCCCGGTTCATGCGCGCTTACCGCCGATGCACATGGAGAGCCCGCAGCCTGGACGCGCACGAGAAAGCTTTCGCGGTCGATGACTGATCGTTCGATGACCCACGGCTATAGCTCCTGCGGTTCGGGAGACACAAGGTGCGCGTGGGTTTCGTCGGGTGACGAACACCTGCGCGCGCCCCGGACTCCGGGGTGGGCAGGCATCATCAGCCGTGGGCGGCGGTTCACCCCAGTCAACTCGGGGCCGGAGGAATGCCATCTCCGTGGGATTGCTGCATGGTAAAGCAAACGACTCGATCGCAACACGATCGGGCGGCGACCGTTGCAGGCCACGATAGCGAGCGATCCTTAGAAGCGCCTGAGCAGCGCTCTGGAGCCATCGCCAGGAGCGGTGTACATTGAGATGAAGGAGGTGGCATTCCTCCGCCCCGGCAACCGGGGGAACCGTCGCGGTGACCGATGATGCCTGCCCACCGGAGCGTCCTGCGCTCCGCCAGCAGGAGTCGGGAATGAACGACGTCGTCGCCGTGCGTGTGCCACCCTTCGCCAGCATTCTCTATCCCGATGCGAGGGAAGCCGTCTGGCTGAGCGAGGCACCGCTTTGCTTTCGCGACCTGAATCTCGACCAGGTGATCGCGGCGATCGTCGCAGCCTGTCCCGCGGACGAACTGGCACCCTTCTTCCACGTCCCATTGCGGGATCCGAACGCAATTGCTTACCGGCAGGAGGTGATGCGGGATCTTGATGGTGCGCCACTGAGGCGAGCCGTCGCCGCCTTCGGCCAGCGCATGCGCATGATGCGCGAGCGTCTGGCGCGGATCGAGAAGCTCTATTGCAAGCCGGAAAAGGAGCGCTGGTTTCTGGACGCTGTCGCCCTCTACTGCGACGCTGTCGAGTGTCTTGGTCAGGCACTCGATCATGGCAAACCGGCCTCACGCGGCTTGCGTGCGCTGCGTGAATACCTCACGGCCTACACCGCAACGCCACCGTTCGTCCGACTTGCGGGAGAGGCGCGGGCGCTCGTCGTCGAACTCTCGAACATCTGCTACGGCCTGTTCATCAGAGGCAACCGCGTGACCGTGCGCCCGTACGAGGGCGAGGCCGACTACAGCCAGGCGGTCGAGGCGACCTTCGCGACGTTCCGTCGCGGCGTCGCGAAGGATTACCGGGCCGGCTTCCGCCGCATAATCGGCCTCAATCATGTCGAAGCGCAGATCCTGGACCGCGTGGCGCTGCTGTATCCGGAATGCTTCCGGACGCTGGAAACCTTCTGCGCCAACCACGCTCCATACCAGGACGACACGATCGTGCGGTTCGACCGCGAGGTACTGTTCTATCTGGCCTTCCTCGCGTACATGGACAAGCACCGGCAGCGCGGCCTGGATTTCTGCTACCCGGCGTTGTCTGCGACCGAGAAGGAGATCGAGGTTCGCGACGCCTGCGACCTGGCCCTGGCCGACAAGCTCATCGACGGGCGCCAACCCGTCGTCCGCAGCAGTTTCTCCCTACGCGGACGGGAACGCCTGCTGGTGGTGTCCGGGCCCAACCAAGGCGGCAAGACCACCTTCGCACGCATGGTCGGTCAACTGCACTACCTCGCCAGCCTGGGCTGTCCCGTGCCGGGCACCCGGGCGAGGCTGTTCCTGTGCGATCGCATCTTCACGCACTTCGAGAAACAGGAGGACATCGCCAGCCTGCGCGGCAAACTCAAGGACGACCTGGTACGCATCCACGCCGTCCTGGCGGCGGCCACACCCGACAGCCTCGTCATCCTGAACGAGATCTTCTCCTCGACCACACTGGAGGATGCGCTGTACCTGAGCAAGCGGATCATGACCGTCCTCTCGGCCAAGGACGTGCTGGGCGTGTGCGTCACCTTCCTGCCTGAGCTGGCATCGTTCGACGAGAAAACGGTGAGCATGGTCGGCTTGGTCGATCCGGAGGACCCGGCGATCCGCACCTACCGGGTGGAACGGCGCCCAGCCGACGGGCTGGCCTACGCCCAGGCGATCGCGCGCAAGTATCGGGTCACGGGGGAATGGCTGCAGCGGAGGATCGCATCATGAAGGCGCTGCTGATGCATCCGGATCGCGATTTCGACGTGCAGGGGCCTATGCCGGAGCATGAGTCCGATCTGCGTCAGGACCTCGCGCTGGACGTGCTGCTTGATGCGATGGCAGCCGAGGACCCGTTCCTTTTCGAGGTGGCGCGCAAGGCGCTGTTGCTGAGTTCGGGCAACGACATTGACACCGTTGTGTATCGTCAGGACATCGTGCGCGATGCGCTGGCTCATCCAGACGTGCTGCGCCAGTGCTACGACCTTGCCGTCGAGGCCATTGAGGGCAAGCGCAAGAGCCACTGGGGTTTCGCCGGCCACTATCCCTCGTCGATCCTGTACGGTGCCGTCTGTGTGCTGGGGATCTTCATGACCGTACTGGAGAAACTCAGAGAGCTCGTCGTCGCCCACGGCGCCAGCTTCGAGTCCACGGGGTTGAAGGCGTTGTGCGCCATGCTGCAATCCGAATTCGACGACGCTTACCTGGCGCGCGTCCGGACCCACCTGATCGAGCTGAAACTCGACAAGGGCGTGCTGCTCAGTGCGCAACTGAGCCAGGGCAACGAAGGCACGAACTATGCGCTGCGCGAGGCAGCCTACAGCCAGCCGTACTGGCTCGATCGCTTGTGGAGCAAGCGAGAATCCGGCTACACGTTCCGCATTGCCGATCGCGACCAGGCGGGCGCACAGGCGCTGTCCGAACTGCGCAACCGCGGGATCAACGAGGTGGCCAATGCGCTGGCCCAGGCGATGGACCATATCCTCGGCTTCTTCGAGATGCTGCGGGCGGAGCTCGCTTTCTACGTCGGCTGCGTCAACCTGCATGCGAAGCTGACCGCGCTCGGCGTAACGAACTGCTTTCCGCAGGTCGCGGGTACGCGACGCCTGCAGTTCCGTGGACTGTGCGATGCCAGCTTGGCGCTCAGCATGGGCCGCAGCGTGGTGGGCAATGCGCTGGACGCGGACGACAAACAGCTCGCCATCGTCACCGGTGCCAACCAGGGCGGCAAGTCGAGCTTCCTGCGCAGCGTGGGCCTCGCCCAGCTGATGATGCAGAGCGGCATGTTCGTGGCCGCCGAGTCGTTCGCCGGCGAACTCTGCGCCGGGCTGTTCACCCACGCCAAGCGCGAGGAGGATGCGACTCTGCGCAGCGGCAAGTTCGACGAGGAGCTGCGCCGGCTGAGCGCGATCGTCGACCGGCTCCGACCCGGCGCCGTGGTCCTGTTCAACGAATCGTTCGCCTCGACCAACGAGCTGGAAGGCTCGGAGATCGCTCGCCAGGTCGTGGGTGCCTTGCTGGAGCGGGGCATCAAGGTGTTCTTCGTGACCCATTTGTACACGTTCGCGCGGGGACTGTTCGATCATCCCCCGGATGGCGCGATCTTCCTGCGTGCGGAGCGCCTGGACGATGGTCGCCGCACCTTCCGCATCATCGAAGGCGAACCGCTCCAGACCAGTCATGGCGTCGATCTTTATCGGGAGGTTTTCGGCGACGACACCGTGCGAACGGGCGACCTGATGGCGGCCGCCCAAGCAGGTACGGGCTGATGGCCGCTCAACGCACGAACGCGGCTCGCCCGGCAAAACGCGCCCGCTCGCCCAGCTCGTGTTCGATACGCAGCAGCCGGTTGAACTTGGCGGTACGTTCACCGCGGCAACCCGAGCCGGTCTTGATGTGGCCGCATCCCAGCGCGACGGCGAGATCGGCGATGAACGTGTCTTCCGTCTCGCCGGAGCGGTGGGAGACATAGCAGCCGTAGCCGGCGGCCTTCGCTTGCGCGGCGCACTCCATGGTCTCCGTCACCGTGCCGATCTGGTTGGGCTTGATCAGGATGGCATTGGCCACGCCTTCGCGGATACCGCGCTGAAGCAAATCCGGATTGGTGCAGAAGATGTCGTCGCCGACCAGTTCCACCTGGCCGCCGAGTTGCTGTGTGATCTGAGCCCAGCCTTCCCAGTCGTTCTCGGCCAGCGGGTCTTCCAGCAGCACGATCGGGTAGCGTTGCAGCCAGTCGTCCCACAGATCGATCATCGCCGCGCTGGTGCGTTCGGACTGATTGGACTTGAAGAAGCGGTAACGGCCGTGATGCCACATCTCGCTGGTGGCCGGATCCAGCGCCAGTGACACGTCATCACCCGGGCGGTAACCGGCTGCCGTGATCGCCTCCAGGATCAGTTCGATGGCCTGCTCGTTGCTGTGCAGGTTCGGCGCAAAACCGCCTTCGTCGCCCACACCGGTCGACAGCCCGTGGGCCTGCAGCAGTTTCTTCAGCGCATGGAACACTTCCTCACCCATCCGGATGGACTCGGCAAAGCTCGTCGCATGGTGCGGAACGATCTTGTACTCCTGAAAGTCCACGGTGTTGTCGGCGTGCCGGCCGCCGTTGATGACGTTGAGGCAGGGTACTGGCAGCACTACCGCATCGTCGCCACCCAGATGGCGATACAACGGCACCTGCAGCGAGTGGGCGCAAGCGCGGGCGTAGGCGATGGAGACCGCGAGGATCGCGTTGGCACCGAGGCGTGCCTTGTTCGGGGTGCCATCCAGCTCGCACAGCAGGAGATCCAGCGTGGACTGGTCGCCGGGGTCCTTGCCGACCAACGCGCCGGCCATCTCGCCGCGCACCTGCTCTACCGCTTTCTGCACACCCCTGCCGCCATACCGGGTAGGGTCTTCGTCACGCAGTTCGGCGGCCTCGTTCGCGCCGGTGGAAGCGCCGGCGGGCGTGATGGCGGAACCTTCGGAACCGTCCTCCAATTGCAGCCATGCCTCGACCGTGGGGTTGCCGCGGGAGTCGAGGACTTCGATCGCGTCAAGTCGGGTGATGCGCATGATGGTTACTCCGGTGTGGGAACGGTTACGGTGTCGATCACCGTGGTGATGAGGGAAGGTCGAACAGTTTTTGCACGTCGAGCTCGCTGAGTCGCGTCCACGGAACAGCGGCCCCGCTGAGCATGGCGTCGGCCAAGTCGCTCTTGTGGAATTTCATGGCTTCGATCTTTTCCTCGATGGTGTCGTCGCACAACAACTTGTAGACGAAGATGGGGTCTTCGCGTCCCAGCCGATGGGCACGATCGACCGCCTGCAACTCGACCGCCGGGTTCCACCACGGGTCGTAGTGGATCACCGCGTCGGCTGCCGTGAGATTGAGGCCGACCCCGCCGGCCTTGAGGCTGGCCAGCAGAATGGGCGAGGCACCACTCTGGAACTTGCGCACAGGCGCGGCACGATCGGTGGTTTCGCCGGTGAGCACCTCATGCGCGAACCCGGCGGCATCCAGCGCTTCGGTGATCAAGGCAAGCATCGAGGTGAACTGGCTGAAGACCAGAATCTGGCGGTCTTCGTCGCGCAGCGCGCGGATCAGTTCCAGCAACGCGTCGAGCTTGGCCGATTCGGGGGGATCATTCGTCGCATCCACCAGACGCGGGTCGCAGCACACCTGGCGCAGCCGTAGTAGCGCGGACAGCACGACAATCCGCGACTGATCAGGGCGGTAGCGGGCCAGTGCCTCGCGCACCAATTCGCTTTGCGCCAGACGCAGGGATTCGTAGAGGCGACGCTGGCGTTCGCCCATCGCCACGCGCAGCACGGTTTCGGTCTTCGGTGGCAGCTCCGGCGCGACCTTTGCCTTGCTGCGCCGTAGCAGGAACGGCGCAATGCGCTGGCGCAGGATCGCGCGACGGGCATCGTCCTCGCGCCGCTCGATGGGGACACGGAAGCTGCGGTTGAACGAGCGGTAGTCGCCCAGATAACCCGGCAGCACGGCATCGAAGTGCGCCCACAGTTCGCCCAGATGGTTTTCGAGCGGCGTGCCGGTAACCACGAGCCGGTGGTCGGCGCGCAGGGAACGCACAGCGCGAGCGGTCTGGGTCCGCGGATTCTTGATCCACTGTGCCTCATCCAGCACGAGCATGGCATAGTCGATGCCTTCAAGCTGGGGCAGGTCATTGGCCAGCAACGCATAACTGGTGATGATGACGTGCGCCTGTGCCAGGCGATCGTACAGCGACGCCCGGGCGGAGCCGGT
Organism: Rhodanobacter thiooxydans; assembly: GCF_021545845.1. Taxonomy (NCBI): domain Bacteria; kingdom Pseudomonadati; phylum Pseudomonadota; class Gammaproteobacteria; order Lysobacterales; family Rhodanobacteraceae; genus Rhodanobacter; species Rhodanobacter thiooxydans. Next base: position 2,445,821 of record NZ_CP088923.1, on the reverse strand, counting down.
GAAATTGGGGTTTGGGGAGCAACGGAACGGAAAACCGGGATAAGCACGAAAAGTCTTTACAGATCATAGTATTTCGTATCAACGCAGCTCTCATTTTTGCTTGGATGGACGGCGTTTGTGAGCCACGGTCATCTGGTTCTCTGCGGCCACTGCGCGGGCTTCCGCTGATTGAAGTGCAGCCGTCAAGCCACTGACCTGTCCCCGTGCGTCAGCCAGCGCCAAGGCAAGCTGGTCGCGCTCTCCCGTGATGGTGGCCATCGCTGCTAAGCGCGCTTCGCCCTCCGTCAATTCCCGACGAAGATGCGCCATGTCCAGGCGCAATTCGGTGAGATTGGCCTGCTGGTCTTCACTGCGTTGCCGCAGTTTGGCCAATTGCTGCTCGGCGTGCCGCTGTCCTTCACGCGCGGCATCGGTTTCCTGCAGCATGCGCGCCTGGGCAGCCTCCATGCGTTCGTTGGCCTTGTCCCGCTCCGCCTGAAAGGCGGCATCGCGGGCGGCTATCGTTGCCTGGAAGTCGGTGGTCAACCGGTCGTGAACCTGCCGCGCGGTGTCCAGTTGCTGGGCCATGTCGGCGCGAACGGTCGCCACCTCGTGCTGCAATGACTGAACCCGGGCAAGGGCGTCACGCTTGGCCTCGATTTCTCGGGCGAGCTGCTGCTGGATCTCAATGCTCTGTTCGCGAAGTTGACTGACCTCGTGCTGCAGTTGGTGAACCGAGGCCTGCGCCGCATCTCGTTCGACGACAACGGCATCGTACGCACGCTTCTGTGCTTCCAGATCGGATTCCAGCGCTTGGCGGTGCTCGTTGAAGGCATGCTCCCCCTGTTCCACGGCTGCCACCCAGAGTGCGCGCATGGCATCGGCGATCGCCGGCGGTAGATCGGCGCCGAGGGCGTCGGCCTTGGCGCGCTCATCCTTCCACAATTTCAACTCATCGTTGATGGTGGTCCGGCTGCCTTGCTGGATGGTGGCATAGATCAGGTCGACAGTGAGCTCGTGGGGGCGTCTGCCGTCTGCGACCAGGGCAGCGGCGGCTTCGCGGGTACGTTGGCGGGTGTCACTGACACGGCTCATGGCGGCTCCAGTCACTCGGCGGGTCGTTTTTGGAAAATTCAAACAATGTATATCACAGTATTACGTTATATATATAACTATACATTCAGGAAATTTACGATAACTCCCATAATCGAAAGTCTTTTGGCAGTACGCTGCGTTTCCCGTGGTGTCGGACATCGGAAAGCATGACTGAGCCCTTGTTGAGCCTTATGACGTGGCCCCTCACCTTGCCGCCCGCCCTGTCGGGAGGTAACGGAAGCAACCGAGCCCCGGCCAGCGTGGCGCGGCAGATCGCCGCCAACGACGACGTGGCCGCCATCGGCCTGTGGCTGGCGGAATATCACGACTCGCCGCATACCTTCCGCAGCTACCGCAAAGAGGCCGAGCGGCTGCTGCTCTGGGCCACGCAAGTGCGTGGCAAACCGGTGTCCAGTCTCACCCGCGAGGATGTGATCGCGTATGAGGCGTTTCTCGCCCAGCCACCGGCGACCTGGTGCGATGCCGGTCTCGCCCGCCGGGGTGAGCATCGACGACTGTTCGTCGGGCCGTTGGCCGAGCGCAGTCGCCGCCAGGCGCTGGGCATCCTCGCCGGACTGTTCAACTACCTCGTGCGCGCCGGCTATCTCGCCGGCAGCCCGTTTGTGCTGCAGCGACGACGGGCGCGCCGCGGCACCCGACGCACGATCGAACGCTATCTGGACCGTGCTCTCTGGGAAGAGGTGCTGCGCGTCGTCGACGATTGGCCCCAGGACACAGCGCGGGAACGGCAACGCCACGAACGCGCTCGCTGGGTGCTTCGTTTTCTCTATGAGACTGCGCTGCGGGCTGCCGAAGCGGCGGCCGCCGGCGAAGGTGATTTCCAACATCTTCGGGGACGGTGGTGGCTGCATACCGTGGGGAAAGGTGGCGTCGAAGGCACCATTCCCCTGGGCGATGGCCTCATGGACGACTTCGCACGCTATCGGCGCTTCCACGGACTGCCCGCGTTGCCTTCGGGCGACGGCAACATCCCGGCCATTCTGGGCATCGCCGGACGTCCGTCCCCGCTGACGCCCACGGCGGTCTATCAGGTCGTCAAGGACACCTTCCGACGCGTGGCCGAGACACTGCAGCGGCAGGATGAGGTCAAGGCCACACGAGTGCGCCGCGCATCGACGCATTGGTTGCGGCATACGGCCGCCACGCACCAGGCCGAGGACGGCACACCCATCCATCACATTCAGCAGAACCTCCGCCACAGTTCCATTGGCACGACGTCGATCTACGTTCATGCGGAAGAAGATGCGCGCCATGCCAGTACCACCAAACCACGCATCGCGACCTCGGTGCCTCACGGAGATGTGCCATGACTGACCCCGACGATCGCTTTGGCATGCCGGCGAGCGCATTCCAGGCTGCCCGGGAAAGCCATGGTTTGGATAGCCCGGTTTTTTGGATGGGTATGTACGTACCCACCCGCCAGGAGGTGGCGACATTGCCGGCCACCCAGCTCCTGCCGATCGTGATCGACTGGATGTGGGAAAGTCCGTCGGAGTTGATCCCGAATAACGATCAGATTGCGCAACTGTGCACCATCCTTCGGGCACGACCTGACGCCACCGAGTCCGAGATACGCGAACTGATCGTGGCCTGCGAGGATTATTTGAAGGTGTAACCCCATGGCCTGCAGCAAAGTGGATCATCGGCCAGAATTTCAACGTCCGTACACACGATTGGGCGCACGCTCCCACTGTTGCGTCTGGCAACGCATCGTTGGGACGGCTATATGACCATTTCACGCAAATCATTACTTTCGATGCTTGGCGCCTTGGCGCTCGCATCGGCCCTCAGTGGTGTCGCCTTGGCCCAGGACAGCACGCCCACGAGCGGCATGGACAAGATGGGTGCGATGCACTCGGACATGAAGGGTATGCACCACAACATGATGGGCATGCACATGATGCCGGCGACCGTGACGGCAGCGGATGCGAAGACCGGTGTGGTCGAGGTGACGACCGAAGGCATGACCCTGAAGGTGCATTTCCCACCGTCCGCCATGGCCGGCCTGAAAGCCGGCGACAAAATCACCTTGCATATGGGTTTCAGCAAGCCGTGAATCCCCTTGAACCCACCTCCAGAGTTGAGAGGGCCAGATCGCCCGAGTAAGCTCACTCTATGAGATTCTCGTTGCGTCAGCTTGCGCGTTCTCGTCGCCTCCGGGCGATGAGCGTGTTGGCGTGGCTGATGCTCGTGATCCAATCCGTGGCAGCCGCTCCCATGAGCATGCCGATGGCATCGCATGCTCAGGCCGAGCATACGATGGTCGCCGCGGCCGCAGCACACGGCATGCATTGCCATCACGCGGCCACGTCCACAGCCGCTGATTCCTGCTGCCATCACTCGGCGGACTGCTGCAACGGTGCGGTTGGCCAGTGCGCCTGTGCCGCGATGTGTGCCACGGCGCTTCTGTCGAGGGCGGCATTGATGCCGGCTTCGATGGCATTGACGGCAACCTACGCGATGCCCTCAGGCATAACGGCCCCTTCGGGGACGAACGCGCCACCGCTCCGACCGCCGGCGGTCTGACTCTCCCATCGTTTCGATGAGCATGGCTCACGACGGTCGCGTGTCGACCCTCGTAGCCATCGGCTGTGATCGGCATCGCCACGAGGATGCCGCCTGCCTTGGAGAGGCCCATGAAAATCCTTCCCCCGTCCGCGATGGACTGGTCGCGGCGTCGTTTCGTCCAGGGTGTCGCCTTCGGCGGCACCGTCGCTGCCCTCGGTCTGCTGCGCCCGTCAAAAGCCTGGGCGCTGAACACTGCGGGGCAACCTGCCATCCTCAGCGGCACCGACTTTGCGCTCGACATCGCCGAAACGCCGGTGAACTACACCGGGCGCCCGCGCTTGGCCACCACCGTCAATGGCAGCGTCCCTGGGCCAACCCTGCGCTGGAAGGAAGGCACCACGGTCACGCTGCGCGTCACCAATCGTTTGCGCGTGCCCACGTCGATCCACTGGCACGGCATCATCTTGCCGTTCCAGGAGGATGGCGTGCCGGGCATCAGCTTCCCCGGCATCGCGCCGGGCGAAACCTTCACCTACCGTTTCCCGGTGCGCCAGAGCGGCACCTACTGGTACCACTCGCACTCGGGATTCCAGGAACAGACCGGACTGTACGGCTCGCTGGTGATCGATCCGGCCGGGTCGGAGCGACACCCCACCGCGCGCGATTACGTGGTGATGCTCAACGACTGGACGGATCAGAACCCCGAGCACATCCTCGCCACGCTGAAACGCCAGAGCGATTACTACAACTTCGCGCAACCCACCGCGCCCGAGTTCTTCCGCGACGTGCGTGAACAGGGTCTGCGACAGGCGCTGGCCGAACGCAAGATGTGGAATCAGATGCGCATGAACTCCACCGATCTCAGCGACGTCTCAGGCTACACCTATACCTACCTGATGAACGGCGCCGCCCCGGCCGGCAACTGGACCGGTCTGTTCAAGCCCGGCGAGAAGGTCCGGCTGCGCTTCATCAACGGTTCGTCGATGACGATCTTCGACGTGCGCATTCCGGGCCTGAAGCTGACGGTGATCTCCGCCGACGGCCAAGATGTGGCACCGGTGCCGGTCGACGAGTTCCGCATTTCGGTGGCCGAAACCTACGACGTGATCGTCGAGCCGCAGGAAGACCGGGCGTTCACGATCTTCGCCCAGTCCATCGACCGCACCGGTTACGCGTGCGGCACGCTGGCGCCAAGGCCCGGCATGCAGGCGGTGGTGCCGGCGATGGATCCGCGCATGCCTGTGAGCATGGTGGACATGATGGGGGCGATGGCCCAGGGCGGCGGACACGGCGGCATGTCCGGGATGGCGGGCATGGCCGGGATGCAGGATATGCCCGGCATGGACATGAGCGGCATGGCAACAGCTGCCGCACCGGTGGTGCATCACGCCCGCACCGAATACCACAACCCGGGCGTCGACATGCACGTGGACATGCCACGCACCAACCTCGATGACCCGGGTACCGGCCTGCGCGACAACGGCCGACGCGTGCTCACCTATGCCGACCTGCACACGATTGGCGGCTCCATCGACCCGCGCGAACCGAGCCGCGAGATCGAGCTGCACCTCACCGGCAACATGGAGCGCTACATGTGGTCGTTCGACGGCGTGAAGTTCTCCGACGCCAAGCCGGTCCATTTCCGCAGCGGCGAGCGGCTACGCCTGGTGCTGGTCAACGACACCATGATGAACCACCCGATCCACTTGCACGGTATGTGGAGCGAGCTGGAGAACCCGGACGGGCAGTTCCAGGTGCGCAAGCACACCATCAACGTGCAGCCAGCTCAGCGCATCGCCTACGGCGTGAGCGCGGACAACCTGGGCCGCTGGGCCTACCACTGCCACATGCTGTATCACATGGAAGCGGGCATGTTCCGTGAGGTGGTGGTGTCATGACGATCAACCGTTGCATCCGCCCATTGCGTGCACATCGGTCACTGTTACTGGCCGCTCTCCTGCTGGCGTTGCCATTGGTGGCCACCGCGCAGAGCGCACCAGCGTTCAGCAGCACGTCGCCGATGGATATGAGTTCCATGTCAGGCATGAATCACGGCAGCATGCCCGGCATGACCATGCCGGCTCCCGCGAGCAGCACGCTGAAACCCGCGACGAAAGCGCCCGCCAAGAAAGCCAAGAAGAAACTCCGCGCTGCACAGCCAACTCCAGCCTCCCACACCATGCAAGACATGAAGGGTATGGATCACGGTGCGATGCAGGGCATGCCGATGCCCGCCAAGCCGGCTTCGTCGGCGGCACCCACCGGTGACATGTCGGGTATGGATCACGCCTCGATGCCCGGCATGAGTCCGGAGGGCATGAAGGGGATGGACCACGCTGGCATGGTCGGCATGGATCACGGCGCGATGCCCCCAAAGGCACAGGGTGGCATGGCCGGTATGGGCGCGATGCCCGGCATGACGATGGGCCCGATGCAAGGCGGCAGTCCACCACCGAACGCGCGCAGCCCGGACTATTCCGACGGCGTCGGCTACGGCCCCATGCTGGGTATGCACATGCTCGACGACGCATCGCAAGGCATGCTGCTGATCGACCAACTGGAAGTGTTCCACGGCCGTGACGCGAACGGCCAGGTCTGGGAGGCCGAAGGCTGGTACGGTAACGACGAGAACAAGCTGTGGATCCGCACGGAAGGCGAACGCAGTCGCGGCAAGCTCGACGATGGTGATCTGGAAGCGTTCTGGAACCACGCCATCGCTACCTACTGGAGCACCCAACTGGGTGCTCGCCAAGACATAGGCGCAGGTCCGAAGCGGACGTGGGCCGCGTTCGGCGTGCAAGGCCTGGCGCCGTACTGGTTCGAGCTGGAAGCGACCGGCTACGTCGGCACCAACGGCCGCACGGCCGCGCGCCTACGGGCCGAATACGAGCTGCTATTCACCCAGCGATTGATCCTGCAGCCCGAGGCCGAGGTCAATCTGTACGGCAAGGACGATCCGCAACGACGCATCGGCAGTGGCGTATCCGACGTGCAGTTCGGCCTGCGCCTGCGCTACGAGTTCCATCGTCAATTCGCGCCGTACATTGGCGTGAACTGGGTTCGCCGCATCGGCACCACGGCCGACTATGCGCGGCAGGATCATCAACCCGTACTCGACCGGCAGATCGTGGCCGGCGTCCGCATCTGGTTCTGAGGGACACCCATGAAAAAACACACTGCGCACGTCATCACGGTCGCCGTCACCTTGGGCGTGTTGGCCATCGGCGCCGGCGCGTTCGTCTATTCCGGCCTGTACAACATCGGCGCGGACGACCATCACACCAAGCCTGTGTTCACCGTGCTGCAAACCCTACGCGACCGCTCGATCCACTTGCGTTCGGACGATCTGACCGTGCCGAACCTCGACGATCCGCAACTGATCCTGAAAGGTGCCGGCCAGTACGCGGCGATGTGCACCGGCTGCCACCTTTCGCCGGGGGTGAACGACTCCGAGTTGCGGACCGGCATGTACCCGCAGCCGCCCAATCTCTCCAAGGTGCACGTCGATCCGAAGGATGCCTTCTGGGTGATCAAGCACGGCATCAAGATGAGCGCGATGCCCGCCTGGGGCAAGGCGGGCCACGACGATCCGACGATCTGGAGCATGGTGGCCTTCCTTGAAAAACTGCCTGGCATGACGCCCGCCGAATACAAGGCGATTGTGGCCAAGGCGCCGCCGGACGAGGACATGGACATGGATGAAGGTGGCGCCCACAGTCACGAAGACGGCGACGCGCATGCCCACGGTGAGGCGGCCATGAAGGATATGGACATGTCCGGCCAGGATGCGACTTCCGCACCGACGCCTGCAACGGCCCGCTCGGTCGGTGCGAAGCCGACCGGCGACGGGCACGCGCATCCGTAACGGACTTCGCATGGCACGCACCCGATTCATGCCACGCAGACCGCGCCCATGGCGATTGCGTGAGCTTCGTCGCGCCCGCCTGACACGCGGGCTGCTGCTGGTCGGTGCGCTGTTCATGCTGGGTCTGCAGACGGCCTTGGCGGCGTACGCCTGCACGATGCCGCCGACCCTGATGGGGCCGGTCATGGCGATGGGCATGGTTGCAGGAGATGCCGCCATGCGCGGCACCTGCCCGGAGATGCAACACGCGGCGAGCGACCACGTTCTGTGCGCCCAGCACTGCGCGGCGCAGGCATCCGTACCCAGCGACACGCGGCCCATGACCGTGCCTCCCACTTTGTTTGCGATGTTGCCGCCCGCCTTGCCGCTCGTCGTTCCGCCAACGCCGGCGACCTCCGTTCCCGAGCGCTACTACCGGCTGCGTGCGCCGCCGCCACCGGTCACCCTGTTGTTCTGCTCCCTGTTGATCTAGCGCCTCCCGGCCATCGCCGAGGTGCCGTCGTGCCTGCGTGGCGCGACGCCTGATCGATTACGGGAGTGAACCCTCATGCTATTTTCCTGTTTGGCCCGGCGCCGTTGCGCGTGGGCGCTGCTTATCATCCTGGGCGGATCGGTGACTGTTGCCGCGGCGCAAACCGCCAGTGCGCCACCCCTGACGCTCGACGCCGCCGTGCGGCAGGGCGTGATCCATACGCCACTGCTCACCGCGCGCAACGCCGATCTCGATGCGACGCGCGAGGAGTCCGTGCGCGCGGGCCGCTTGCCCGACCCGTCGCTGACCTTCGGCGTCTCCAATTTTCCGGTCACCGACCCGGGCGCCTTCAGCCTGCGCTCGGACACGATGACCATGCGCACGATCGGCGTGATGCAAACGATCCCCTCGCGTGCAGCACGGACGGCCGAACGGTCGCTCGCGGCCGCGCAGGTCGACGCTGCCGAGGCCGAGCGCACCGCTACAACACAAGATGTGCGTGAGCGCATCGCCGATGCCTGGATCGGCGTATGGGCGGCCACACAACAGCGCACGCTGCTGGATGCCTTGCGTGACGAAAGCACCCTCGCCGTACAGGTCGCCAAAGCGCGGCTGCGCGGCGGCACCGGCAGTGCCGCGGACGTGCTGGCGGCACAGGCCCAGGCGCTGACGCTGGCCAACCGGATCGAGGCGGCCGACGCGGAGTTGCAGGCGGCGCGTGCCTCCTTGCAGCGCTGGCTGGGCGACGCGCCGACGGCGCTGGCGGACGCCCCGGACTTCGACCAGTTGCCGGTCGCGCCGGATCAACTCGAACAGCACACCGATCGGCAGGCGCCAATGCAGGCGTGGCAGGCGCGCGAGCAGGTGGCCGATGCCGCACTGGCGCAGGCGCGCGCCTCGAAGCATCCGGACTGGAGCGTGGACGTGACCTACGGCCGCCGCGCGCCGTATCTGTCGGACATGGTGATGGTGCAGATGGGTGTGAGCCTGCCGCTGTTCACCCGCAACCGGCAAGACCGCGCCATCAGCGCGAAGCAGGCGCAACGCGATGCGGTCGAGTCGGCGCACGAGGATGCCCGCCGTGCGCAACGCGAAACCGTCGCGCGCGACGTCGCCGCCTGGCAGGGCTGGGGGCGGCAGATCGCACGCGATCGCACGGCGCTGCTGCCGCTGGCCCGCGATCGCAGCCGGGTGGCGCTGGCCGCCTACCGCGGCGGCGGCACGCTGCAACCGTGGCTCGATGCGCGCCGCGACGAGATCGCGCTGCGCCTCGACTACGCCGATGCGCTGGCAGCTCGCGCCCGCGCCTGGGCCGCCTTGGCCTACCTGTTGCCCGAATCCACTTCGTCTTCGGAGAACCTGCCATGAAACGGATCGGTATCGTGATCGGTGCGCTGGCGGGTGCCGCCGTGCTGCTGGCTTTGGGGTATGTCGGTGGGCGCCATGTCGGCGCCACGTCGACGCCGGCCAGCGCGTCCGCGGGCGCGCAACGCAAGGTGCTGTACTGGTACGACACGATGGTGCCCGAGCAGCACTTCGACCACCCCGGCGTGTCGCCGATGGGCATGCCAATGGTGCCCAAGTACGCGGATGACAGCAGCATCGACAAGAACGTGGTGCACATCGACCCGGCCACCGTGCAGAACCTGGGCGTGCGCACCGCGCCCGTGGTGCGCCGGGTATTGGCAAACCAGCTCCAGGTGCCGGGTACTGTGAGTTGGAACCTGCGTGATGCCGTTACCGTGAGTGCGCGCGTCGACGCGACGGTGGAGCAGCTCGACGTGCGCGCGCCCTATACCACCGTCAAGGCCGGGCAACCGTTGGTTGAACTGCTGGCACCGCAATGGAGCAGTGCGATCTCGGAGTACCGAGCATTGCAGCATGCACACTCGGCCGACGCGCAGGCGTTGCGCGCAGCCGCGCGGCAGCGACTGCAAGTGCTGGGCCTGACCGCGCAGGACATCGCTTCGGAACGGGGTGGCCACATCACCCTGCACGCGCCGAAGGGCGGCGTGGTCACGACGCTGGACGTGCGCGAAGGCCAGCAAGTCGGCGCCGGGCAGACGCTGATGACGCTCAACGGCCTGTCCACGGTGTGGGTGGAGGCGGCGCTGCCGCAGGCCGCGGCGGGGACGGTGCGCACCGGCACGCCGGTGACCGTGCGTGCGACAGCGCTGCCCGGCCAGGTGTTTCGTGGACAGGTGGAAGCCCTGTTGCCCGACCTCGACCCGATGACCCGCACCCAGCGTGCGCGCATCGTGCTGCCCAATCCGGATCACGCGCTGAGTCCGGGTCAGTTCGTCACGGTGGAGCTGCAACCGCCACCGGCCCGGCCCGAGCTGGTGGTGCCCGATGGCGCCGTGATCGCCACCGGCAGCGACACACCACGGGTGATCGTGGCCGAGGGCAACGGACAGTTCCGGCCGGTGGCGGTGCGCCTCGGCCGTTCGGCCGGTGGCGACACAGAGATTCTCGCGGGGCTTTCCAGCGATGAGCGCGTGGTGGTGTCTGGCCAGTTCCTGATCGACTCGGAGGCGAGCCTGTCTGGCGCGTTGCAACGCCTGCAGAGCAGCGAACCGGCGCATACGGCGAGTAGCGCTATGCCGGGTATGCCCATGCCGGAGCAGCGGCCATGATCGCCGCGCTGATCCGCGTTTCGATCCGGTATCGCGTGTTCGTGCTGCTGGCCGCGCTGGCGCTGGCGGCGGTCGGTGTGTTCTCGGCGTGGCATACGTCCATCGACGCGCTACCCGATCTCTCCGACACCCAGGTCATCATCCGCACCAGCTACCCCGGCCAGTCGCCGCAAGTGGTGGAGGATCAGGTGACCTATCCGCTGGCCACCACCATGCTGTCGGTGCCCGGCGCGACCACGGTGCGCGCGTATTCGTTCTTCGGCGACTCCTACGTGGATGTGTTGTTCAGCGACAGCACCGACCTCTACTGGGCACGCTCACGCGTGCTGGAATATTTGAGCCAGGCGCGCGATCGACTGCCGGCCGGCGTCAATCCCGCACTGGGTCCGGATGCCACCGGGCTGGGCTGGATCTACGAATACGCGCTGGTCGACCGCACCGGTCGACACGACATCGGCCAGCTCACCGCGCTGCAAAACTGGAACCTGCGCTTCCAGCTGAAAACCGTGCCGGGTGTCGCCGAGGTGGCCACCCTGGGCGGCATGGACCGCGCCTGGCAGATCGTGCCCGATCCGCAGGCGCTGGCCGCGCGCGGCCTCACCGTGGCGCAGCTCGTTGATGCCGTGCGCGCCGCCAACGGCGCCAACGGCGGCTCGGTGATCGAGCAGGGTGAGGCCGAGCTGATGGTGCGCAGCGAGGGCTATCTCAAGACCCGCGCCGACTTCGAGAACGTGCCGATCGTCGCCAACGCGAACGGCGTGCCGGTGCGGCTGCGCGACGTGGCGACGGTGCGCCGCGGTCCGACCTTCCGGCGCGGCCTCGCCGAACTGGACGGCCAGGGCGAAGTGGTCGGCGGCATCATCGTGATGCGCTCGGGTCAGAACGCCAAGGCCACCATCGCGGCGGTGAAGGCGCGTCTGGCGCAGTTGCAACGCAGCCTGCCGCCGGGCGTCGAGATCGTGCCCACCTACGACCGCTCCCAGCTGATCGACGCCACCGTGGAGAACGTCTGGCGAAAGTTGCTGGAGGAGTTTCTCGTCGTCACGCTGGTCTGCGCGCTGTTCCTCGGTCACCTGCGCTCGGCGCTGGTCGCCGTGATCACGTTGCCATTGGGCGTGTTGACCGCCTTCATCGTGATGAACCTGCAGGGCGTCACCGCGAACCTGATGTCGCTGGGCGGCATCGCGATCGCGATCGGTGCAATGGTCGATGCGGCGATCGTGATGATCGAGAACACCCACAAGCACCTGGAGCATTGGCGCGACGCGCACGATGGGCAAGAACCACAGGGCGCCGCCCGCTGGGCGCTGATCGCCGAGGCCACCGTGGAAGTGGGTCCGGCGCTGTTCGTGAGCCTGCTGATCATCGCGCTGTCGTTCGTGCCGGTGTTCGCGCTGCAAGGCCAGGAGGGCAAGCTGTTCAAGCCGCTGGCGTTTACCAAGACCTACGCGATGGCGGCGGCCGCGGGGCTGGCGGTGACCCTGGTGCCGGTGCTGATGGGCTACCTGGTACGCGGACACCTGCGTGCCGAGCACGCCAATCCGATCAATCGCGGCCTGATCGCGCTGTACCGGCCGATCCTCGACGTGGTGCTGCGTTTTCCGAAGGCCACGCTGGGGCTGGCCGCCTTGGTGCTGCTCACCGCACTGGTGCCGCTCAGCCAGCTCGGCAGCGAGTTCATGCCCGCGATGGACGAAGGCACGCTGCTGTACATGCCCACCGCACTGCCCGGGTTGTCAGCCGGCAAGGCCGCGCAGTTGCTGCAGCTGACCGACCGCATGCTCAAGACCGTGCCGGAAGTCGCGCACGTGTTCGGCAAGGCGGGACGCGCCGACACCGCCACCGATCCGGCGCCGCTGGAGATGTTCGAGACCACCATCACGTTCAAGCCGAAGAGCGAGTGGCGCCCCGGCATGACGATGGACAAGATCAAGGCCGCGCTGAACCAGGCCGTGCATGTGCCGGGTCTGACGAACCTGTTCGTGCCGCCGATCCGCAACCGCATCGACATGCTCTCCACCGGCATCAAGAGCCCGATCGGCATCAAGGTGCTGGGCACCGACCTGACCACGCTGCAGACGGTCGCCGATCGCATCGAAGCAGTCGCCAAGACCGTGCCCGGGGTCAGCTCGGCCGTGGCCGAGCGTCCGACCAGCGGTCGCTATGTCGACGTGCATATCCGCCGCGACGAGGCGGCACGCTATGGACTCACGCAGGAAGCCGTGCAGCAGCTGATCGCCACGGTGGTCGGCGGCGATCCGGTTGGCCAGAGCATCGAAGGACGCGAGCGTTTTCCGATCGTGGTGCGCTACCCGCGGGTGGACCGCGATTCGGTGCAGGCACTGCGGCAGCTGCCGATCGTGGCTGCGAACGGCGCCCAGCTCACGTTGAGCCAGGTCGCCGACATCACCGTTGCGGCGGGGCCGTCGATGCTGAAGAGCGAGGACGGCCAGCTGGCGACCTACGTCTACATCGACACGGCCAGCAGCAACCTCGGCGGCGTGGTCGCCCGGCTGCAGCGCGCGGTGGCCCGGCAGGTCACGCTGCCGCCCGGCGTCACGCTGGACTGGTCGGGGCAGTTCCAGTACCTCGCCAGCGCGGCGCAACGACTCAAGCTGGTGGTGCCGGTGGCATTGCTGATCATCTTCGGGCTGATCTATGCGGTGTTCCGGCGGACCAGTGAGGCGGCGCTCATCATGGCCAACGTGCCGCTGGCGCTGGTCGGCGGCCTGTGGCTGATCTGGCTGCTCGGCCATTCGGTATCAGTAGCCACGGTGATCGGCTTCATCGCGCTGGCCGGCGTCGCCGCCGAGTTCGGCGTGGTGATGCTGCTGTACCTGCGTCACGCCTGGGATCGGCAGCTCGCGCTCGATCCGCAGGCCGGTGTCGACGCGCTCGACGAAGCGATCCGCCAAGGCGCCGCGCAGCGCGTGCGGCCGCTGGCGATGACCGTGGCGGTGATCATCGCTGGCCTGCTGCCGATCTTGCTCGGCCACGGCGCCGGCTCGGAAGTCATGCAGCGCATCGCCGCACCGATGATCGGCGGCATGGTCACCGCGACGCTGCTGACCATGCTGGTGCTGCCGGCGGCGTTCCGTCTGCTGATGCGGTACCGACTTCGCAAAGCAGCGCAGTCCATCCCGACGTTTCATCCACCCCAGGAGATTCAACCATGAAGAAGTACGTTTTCACCCTCGCATGCGCCAGCGCGCTGGCCTTGGCCTCGACCGCCGCGTTCGCCCAACAGATGGACCCGAACATGCCCGGCATGGCCGACATGCAAGCGGCGAAGCCCACCCAGGCGCAGGGCGTAGGCATCGTCAAGGCCATCGACACCGCCAAAGGCACGATCACCCTTCAGCACCAAGCCATTTCCGCCATCGGCTGGCCGGCGATGACCATGACCTTCAAGGTCGACCCGCCGGCGCTACTGCAAAAGGTGAAGGTGGGCGAGCAGGTGCGGTTCACCCTGCATCCGGGCGGCATGGCCAGCACGGTGACAGCGATCAGCCCGGCAGGTTGATCGGGAACCGCCGCCAACCGGCGCTTGCCTCCGGCAGGGGCCGACCGGCGGGGGTGGCAGTGCGGCCACGTGCATCGTGAGGTTTGTGGCCGCACCTGTCCACGGTAGTCCGATGATTTTGGAGTACAACGATGAAATCGCATGCTGCGTATCTCTCCACCGCCCTGCTATTCACGGGCTTGACCATCGGCACGATCGCGCACGCGACCAATACTTACGCCGACGGCTGGATTGGTCATGTTAACGGACGGCAGCTGGACATCTGCTACCGGGTTACGCCACTGTCCGCCGTCGGCACGCGGCTGCAGGTCATGCGGGTGGCTTACGTGATTCCCAGCAAAGGCGTGCCCATTGAACACTTCGCCTTGAGCGGGCAAGCCACCGTTACGTCGATCACGGACGCGCATTGCGTGCGGGCCGAACTGATCCAGGGCACGGCGCAGTGGGCAGATCACGCGCGGCCCATGCCCTGAACGGGTGCGACGACGAGCCCGCCAAGGCGGCATGCTCCGCGACGGCCAGGCGGCCAAGTGAAATTGTCTAACAGCGCGACTGTCGTTTAGGATCGAAGCATGCATCGGTCCGTGCCATCACTGCTGACTCGCCTGCGCCGCCACCGCGGTCTGTGGGTGTTGGCCGTGGCGGTGCTGCTGATCAAGCTGGTCAGCGGGTCGATCTGCGTGGCCGATGGGGCCGGGATGCGATTCGCTTCGGCGACCGCGGCTGCCCCGACCACCCTGGTGGCGGATACCGCCGTCAGCCCGACAGCGGCTGACGATGCAAACAGCTGTCTCCTGGGCGAAGGAAGCGGCTGTCATTGCGCTTGTGCGCATTCGGTGACGTTGCCGGCCAGTGCACCGCTTCCCATCGCCCGGATGGAGGCGCACTTCGCGCCGCTCACCTTCCATTCGGGGGTCACGCCGGCCACCACCGGCTCACTGTTGCGACCTCCGATCGCCTGAAACCGCTCCGTTACGCGACGCCACCGCCTGTGCGGTGCATCGCTTCGTGACCGTTTTCAGGAGATCGCTTCATGTCTGTTTTTCGTTCGGTGCCGATCGGCGCCGTGTGTCTGTTGTACGCGGCGATACTCAGTGCCGCACCCGTCACCCATCCGTCCTCACCGGTAGCTCCCCTGCCGACAGCGTTGGCGTCATCACCGTTGCAGGCGGCGGTGCGTCGTATCTGGCAAGCCAGCCCCGAGGTGCAGGCCGCGCGGGCCGATCTTGACGCGGCCCAAGCCCGTGCACGTGCCGCCGCGCAGCCGCTGTACAACCCCTCTCTGTCACTCGATGCGGAGAACGCCGACGTCAATCGGCGTACGGCTGGCATCAGTCTGCCATTGGACCTGTCCGGCAAGCGTCGTGCCCGGGCCAGTCAGGGCGAGGCCGACCTGCGCGCCGCCGAGGCGGCCTATAACCTGGTGCGGCGTGACGTCGCCGCCCGCTGGCTGAAAGCCTGGTCGACGGCCGCGCTCGCGGCCCGACAGAGTGAGCTGGGCCAGCATCGCCTCACGCTGATGCAGCGCTTCGATGACTTGGCCGCGCAGCGGCTGAAGGTCGGCGACATCAGTAGTCCCGAACGCGATCTGGCCGGCTTGGCCTTGGGCGAGGCGCAGGTGCAACAAGCCACGCTCGCGAGCAACGAAGCGGCGGCCCGTGCCGCGTTGCTGGCCATCAGTGGCGATCAAGGGGCCGCGCTTCCGCCGTTGCCCAAGGGTATGTCACCGGCGGCGGGCAGTCTTACGCCGTTGCCCGTCGATGAACTGCCCGAACTGCGACAGGCCCGTGCCCAGCAAGCGAGTGCCGAGGCCGGAGTGCAGGTTGCCCGCCGGGCACGCATTCCCGATCCCACGCTCAGCCTGACCGGTGGGCAGGTACGCAGCGGGCCGCGCACCGATCAGGTGATTGGCCTGAGCGTGTCGATTCCCTTGCCGGTGCTCAATACCGGCCGTGCCGAAGTCGATGCCGCCCGCGCGGAAGCCGATGCAGCCGCGGCCGGCGTGCGTTCGCGTCAGTTTGTGCTGCGTGCCGGATTGCAGGAAGCACAAGCCCGCTACGCCGCCTTGCGCAGTGCGACCGAAGCCTTTCGCAGCGGCCGGGCCGCTGCCTTCGAGGATCGCACCGCGCTATTAGAGAAGCTCTGGCGTGCCGGCGAGATCAGCACCTCCGATTACCTCGTACAGCTCAAGCAGAGCCTGGACACCGCCTTGTCCGGCCAGGAACTGGAAAGCCAAACCTGGCAGACCTGGTTCGACTACCTCACCGCTGCGGGCCGTCTGACCGACTGGCTCGACGGCCGCACTCAGGACGGCCCCACTCAGGAAATCTCCCGATGAATGTCTCTTTTTTGAAACGCAGCCTTTTCTGCATGGTGCTGCTGGCTGCGCTGGGCGGCCCCGTCATGGCGCAGGAACCCGCACCGGCCAATCCGCTGGCGCTCGACGCCAAGGCGATCAAGGACGCCGGGATTGTGCTCGACAAGGCCGCTCCGCGTGCCTTGACCGATGAACTGAAGGCCCCCGGCGAAGTGAAGGCCGATGCGTATTCCACCGTGCTGGTGTCGCCGCGCGTGGAATCGCAGGTGCTGGCCCGCAAGGCCAAGCTCGGCGACGTGGTGAAGGCCGGTGCGCCGCTGGTGGTGCTTTCCAGTGTGCAGGTGGCCGAGACACAAGGCGCGTTGATCGTGGCCGAGCAGGACTGGCAGCGGATCGCGTCGCTGGGGCCGCAGGCGGTCTCGGCACGGCGCTACAACGAAGCGAAGGTGCAGCGTGACCAGGCGCGTGCCAAGTTGCGCGCCTACGGGCTGTCCGACGGTCAGATCGGTGGCCTGCTGCGCAAGGGTTCGGCCGGTGCCGATGGCAGCTTCGAGCTGCTCGCGCCCGCCGCCGGTCGCGTCACCACCGACGAGTTTCTGGTCGGCGAGCGGGTGGAACCCGGCCGCACGCTGTTCACCCTGGTCAAGGAAGATTCGGTCTGGGTCGTCGCCCAGATGGCGCCGGCCGATGCCGAACGGGTCAAGCCGGACGCCGACGCCCGCATCCTCGTGCATGACACCACGATCCCCGGCAAGGTCGTGCAGCGCTCGCATCAGACCGACGAGCGCACGCGCACGGTGCCGGTGCGCATCGAAGTCGACAACCGTGAGGATCTGTTGCATCCGGGCGAACTGGTCGAAGCGCGCATCGCCGCCGGCAGCGCCGTGCCGAAGCTGGCCGTTCCCGCCGAAGCGATCGTGCTGCTGCAAAACCAGCCGACCGTGTTCCTCGCCAAAGGCAACGGTCAGTTCGAGCCGGCGCCGGTCATGGTCGGCGACACGCGGGATGGCTGGACGGTGATCACGCAAGGCCTCAAAGCCGGCGACACCTACGTGCGCAAGGGCGCCTTCGCCTTGAAGGCCCGCTTGTTGCGCTCGCAGCTGGGAGAAGAATGATGCTGGAACGTCTGGTTGAATTCTCCCTGCGCTACAAGGCGCTGGTGCTGATCGCCTTCGTGGTGATCGGCTTCCTCGGTTTCCAGGCGGTGCGTCAGCTGCCCATCGACGCGTTTCCCGATGTCACACCGGTGCAGGTCAATGTCTACACCGAGGCATCGGGGCTGGCGGCGGAGGATGTCGAACAACTCCTCACCACGCCGGTGGAATCGGCGCTCGCCGGCCTGCCCAAAGTGGAGCAGATCCGCTCGGTGAGCTTGTTCGGGCTGTCCTATGTGTCGGTCTACTTCGACGACAGCATGGACATCTACTTCGCTCGCCAGCTGGTCAACGAACGGTTGCAGCAGGTGGGCGATCGCTTGCCGGCCGGCTACGGCAAACCGGAGATGGGACCGAACACCTCCGGTCTCGGCCAGGTGTTCTGGTACACCGTCGAACGCGCCGACAGCACCTTGAAAGGCGCCACGGCCGGTACGGCACCGAACGACATGGATCTGCGCACACTGCAGGACTGGACCATCCGTTTGATCCTGCGCACCGCACCGGGTGTCGATGACGTCAGCTCATGGGGCGGCCAGGAAAAGCAGTTCCAGGTGCGCATCGACCCGATGAAACTGATCGCGCACAAGCTTGGCTTCAAAGAGGTGATCGAGGCGCTGCAGGCCAACAACGCGCAAGTCGGCGGCAACTTCGTCGATGTCGGCCGCGAGCAGTACCTGGTACGTGGACTGGGCCTGATCCAGAACGCGAAGGATCTGGGCAACATCGTGCTCAAGACCGAAGACGGCACGCCGGTCTACGTGCGTGACGTGGCCACCATCACCGAGGCGGGTGCGCCCCGCACCGGTGCCGTGACGCGCGATGGCAAGGAAGTGGTGATGGGCCAAGCGCTGGCTCGCATTGGCGAGAACGCCAAGAGCGTGGTCGATGCGGTCAAGGCCAAGCTCGACACAGTGAAGCAATCCTTGCCGCCGGGCGTGGTCGTAAAACCGGTGTACGAGCGCACTGAACTGGTCAACGCGGCGGTGGGCACCGCGGTGCGTGCGCTGGTGGAAGGTTCGATCCTGGTGGCACTGGTGCTGTTCCTGTTCCTGGGTGAGTTTCGCAGCGCGCTGGTGGTCGTCGTGGCGTTGCCGTTGGCGATGCTGATCGCCTTCATCTGCATGAATCAGGTCGGCCTGTCGGCCAACCTGATGTCGCTGGCGGGCCTGGCGATCGGTATCGGCATGATGGTGGACGGCGCCGTGGTGATGGTGGAAAACGCCTACCGCATCATGGCCGAGCGCAAGGCGCATGGCGGCCCAGTGGATCGCACGTCGGCTGTGCTGGCGGCCGCCCGCGAGGTGGCCAACCCGATGACGTTCGCGATCGGGATCATCATCGTGGTGTTCCTTCCGCTGTTCAGCCTGCAAGGGCTGGAAGGCAAGATGTTCAAGCCGATGGCGTTCAATATCAGCTTCGCGATGGCCGGTTCGCTGATTCTCGCCTTGACGCTGATCCCGGTGCTCGCCGCGCTGGTGTTGAAACCCAAGGAAGAAAAGGACACCTGGCTGGTGGCGTTCCTGAAACGCCACTACGCCACGGTGCTCGCCTGGGCGCTGGCGCGCCGCAAGCTAGTGCTGGGCATCGCCGCCGGAGCCTTGGTCGGCAGCCTCGCGCTGTTCCCGTTCCTCGGCAAGGAGTTCATGCCTAACCTGAAGGAAGGCGCCATCATGTGGCGCATTACCTCGATTCCGTCGGCATCGCTGGACGAATCGATCGCCATCTCCAAGCAAGTGTCGACACTGGTCAAACAAAAGTTTCCGGAAGTGGAAACCACGCTGGCGATGATCGGTCGCGCCGAAAAAGGCGAAACGGCGGATGTGAACTACATGGAGGTGTACACGCCGCTGAAACCGAAGGATCAATGGCGCAAGGGCGAGACGCTGGAAAGCATCGAGGAAGCGATGCAGAAGGAACTGTCGGCGGCGCTGCCCACCGCGGTGGTGAGCTACACGCAGCCGATCCAGATGCGCATCGAGGAACTGATCTCGGGTGTGCGCGCCACGCTGGCACTGAAGATCTATGGCGATGACCTGGGCGAACTTGATCGCTTGAGCAGTCGCATCAAGAACGTGTTGGCCGGGGTGCCTGGCGTCGCCGATCTCGCGCTGGAGGCGAACATCGGCAAGCCGCAGATCCGCATCAAGGTGGATCGCGATGCGCTGGCCCGTTACGGCTTGAACGCCGACGACGTGCTCACCGTGGTGAAGAACGGCATCGGCGGCGAGCCGGTGACGACCTTACTCGACGGCGTGAAACGCTTCGACATCGCCGTGCGGCTGGACGATGCGGACAAGGCCTCGTTGCCGGCGATCAAGCGCATTCCGATCCGCACGCCCAGCGGCGCACTGGTGCAGCTGTCGCAGGTGGCTGAGGTCAGCGATGCGGAAGGCTACTCGTTCATTCGTCGAGAACAACTGCAGCGCTATGCGGTGATCCAGATGGATGTTCGCGGTCGTGACATCGACGGCTTCGTCAAGGAAGCCAATGCGGCCATCGCGCAACAGGTGAAGTTGCCGACTGGCTATTACAGCGAATGGGGCGGCGCGTTCGAGAACCAGCAGCGGGCGTTGAAGCGATTGTCGCTGATCGTGCCGGCGACGATTTTCTTCATCTTTGTCTTGCTCTACACCGCGTTCAACTCGGTGAAGCACGCCACGCTGATCTTGGCCAACGTGCCGTTTGCCACCATCGGCGGCATCGTCGGCTTGGCGATCACCGGGCAATACCTGTCGGTACCCTCGGCCATCGGCTTCATCGCGGTGTTCGGCGTGGCGATGTTGAACGGCATCGTGCTGGTGAGTTTCTTGAACGAACAACGTGAGAAAGGCTTGCCTGTGCGCGAGGCAGTGATCCGCGGTACGGCCCTGCGCATGCGCCCGGTGATGATGACCGCGAGCGTAGCGATCCTGGGCCTGGTGCCGATGCTGCTCTCCAGTGGCGTGGGTGCGGAAACCCAGCGCCCGCTCGCCACCGTGGTGGTCGGTGGTCTGATCACCTCGACCTTGCTGACGCTGGTGCTGCTGCCGGTGCTCTACGACTGGATCGAAGAACGCGCCGCCCGGCGCCTCGCCAAGGAGAAGACCCCATGAAAGAAGTGAAGGCCTTCATCCATCGTGGCCGCGTGGTCGACGTCATCCATGCGCTGGAAGAAGCGGGGTTTCGTTACCTGTCGGTGAGCGACGTCAAAGGTCTGCTGACCGCGCTCAACGGCCAGGAACAGGTCTATTCGATGGAACTGGGCGAACGGGTGACCCGGCAGATCAAGCTCGAAGTGTTCTGTGAGGACGATCAGGCCGAACGGGCGGTGCAGTTGATCCGCCTGCACGGGCGCACCGGTCAGAGTGTGGCCGGCTGGGTCTACCAGAGCACGGTGGATCGGGCGTGGCCCATCGACGGTCAAGGGGCTGAATGAAGAAGACGGGCGGGTCACTCCCGCCCGTCCTTCCCGATGTCATGTCATAACACTTTGGCGCTCACGTAGAGTGGCCGCCGCACTGGAGACTCCTATGGGCACAACCAAGCCCCACGAACATGACCATCATCACGACCATAGCCATGGCGTGGCACCGGATGCGGACAAGAAGTACCTGACCATCGCGCTGTTGCTGCTGCTCGGCTTCATGGCGGTCGAGGTGGTGGTCGGCATCCTGGCCAAGTCGTTGGCCCTGATTTCCGATGCCGGGCACATGCTCACCGATGTGGGCTCGATCGGACTGGCGCTTGTCGCGATGCGTCTGGCCAGCCGCCCGGCCAGTGGCAGCTACACGTTCGGACTCAAGCGGGTCGAAATCCTGAGCGCCCAGGCGAACGGGCTGACGCTGTTGTTGCTGTCGGTCTGGTTCATCGTCGAGGCGATCCGCCGGCTGATCGACCCGCCGGTGGTGGAAGGTCTGCTGGTCACGGTGATCGCGGTGGTCGGTATTGGCGTCAACCTGCTCGCCGTGTGGGCGATGAGCAAGGCCAACCGGCAAAGCCTCAACGTGGAAGGCAGCTTCCAGCACATCCTCACCGATCTCTACGCCTTCATCGCCACTGCCATTGCCGGTGCCATCATCTGGTGGACGGGTTGGAATCGCGTGGACTCCCTTGCCGCACTGGTCGTCGCCGGATTGATGCTGAAAGCCGGTATCGGACTGGTGCGCGACTCGGGCCGCATCTTCCTGGAAGCGGCACCACGCGGTCTGGACCCAGTATCCATTGCCGAGGCGATCCGTGCCATGCCGGCGGTGACTCGGCTGGACGATCTGCACGTGTGGGAAGTGACCTCGGGCATGCCGGCACTGTCGGGCCACATCTACGTGAATCACGACATCGACTGCCACGATGTGCGCCGAGAGATCGAAGCGATGCTGCATGATCGTTTCGCCATCACGCACACCACCTTGCAAACCGATCACGCGACCACGGACGAATCGGCCCGCGCGACAGGCTGCACGTTCACCTCACCCGGCGCAGCGCACTAGACCCTCGCTTCGCAGCGGGGCGAAACCTTATCCCTGAGATGGCAATGGCGCGATGGCTGATGTCACGGACCGGCGAAACCACAGCCAGCCACTGAGCATGGCCAGTCCGCCCATCCCGAGGGCTCCCAGCATATCGCCGGGGTAGTGCACGCCCAAGTAGATCCGTGCCCAGGCCATCGGCAGGCCGAGCAGTGCGATCCCGATGCCCCAAGGCCGGCTGCATTGATTCAGCAACAGTATGCCGGCCACCACCCATTGCACAGTCAGATGGTCGCTGGGAAAGCTGCCGGTCGCCGCATGAGACACCCATGCTTGACCGACTCCAGCGACAAAGGGACGTGCGCGATCCCAAACCAAGCCGATGATCAGGTTCGCGAGCAATGCTGCAGCGGCGGCACCCGATGCTTTCAGGGCGATCAAGCGCATCGACTGGCGAGGAACCATCAGCATCCACCCAAGAAGGAGAGCTGTCAGGATCAACGGTCCATCGGCCAGGACGCGCGCCACATGAAGCATCGCTGGCGACGGTGGCACCGGCGAATGAATGGCGTTGAACAGTCGAAGGTCAACGGCGTAAACCATCGAGCCAAATCCCGAGATCGGCGACGTCATGGCTTGCCGTTCGGTGCAATGGCGGCGATCCGTGCGTCCTTCGCTTCGCGCAGAATGCCCAACGCCTCCTTCAGCACGTAGCAGGCGATGGCCGTACCGATCACCAGATCAGGCACGGCGCTGTGCAGAAGAAGCACCAGCACACCGGACACGATCACCGCCAGATTGGCGATGACGTCGGCCCGCGTGCATATCCAGATGGCGCGCAGATGCACTTCACCGTGACGAAATCGCGCCAAGAGCCTCAGCACCGTGGCATTCACGATCAAGGAAACGAAGGCAACGCTCATCATCCATAGGCCTTCCGGGTGGCTACCGGTCACCAGACGCCAGAGCACCCCCACCAGTACGCCGACGCCAAGAACCACCAGCAAGGTTCCATTCCAGTGCGCGGCCGACGCCTTGAAATAGGCGCTGCGTGTCCACGCCAGCAAGGCGATGCCGTAGGCGCAGGCATCGCCCAGCATATCCAGCGAATCAGCGACCAGGCCCATCGATTGGGCGATCAGGCCGGCCACGACACCGACCACGAACATGGTGGCATTGAGACCGAGCGCGATGCGCAGGATGCGGCGTTCCGCCTCGCTGGCGGCTTCGGCGTGGCAACCGCAGTCGCTCATGCGCGATCCTCTTCCGGGCGTGTAGTGGTGGATGCGGGCAATGCGTCGGGAGCGCTACGGCCACGAAGCATATTGAACATGAAACCCGCACTCAGCATCAGGACCACGGCGATTTGTGCGAGCAGCGTCTGCCAGGTCGGATAGATGCCGAGCAGTTCAATGTGCGGCACCGGGGCGACCGTCACCGACACCCAGCCAGCTTCCTGCAACGCGGCGATGCCCTTACCCGCGAGAACGACGGCCAGCACGGCGATCAGGATCGAACTCGCCGCGAAGAACTTGCCGATGGGCAGACGCCGACTGGTGCGCAGCAGGAGCCAGGCGATCAGTCCCAAGGTCACCGCGCCGGCCGCAATGCCGCCCAGCAGCCAGACTTCCTGGCCGTCGTTCCAGAGCGCGGCGTAGAACAGGATCGTCTCGAACACTTCCCGATACACCGAAATGAAGGCGAGGCCGAACAGGAACCACGCCGAACGTCGGTCGAGTGCCGCGGCCATCTTTTCCTTCAGGTAGGCCTGCCAGCGTCCACCAATACTCTTTTGGTGCATCCACAAGCCGACACTGAGCAGCACCACGGCGGCGAACAGCGAAGACAGGCCCTCGGTTAGTTCGCGACCGGCGCCACTGATCGAGATGGCATAGCTGGCCAGTGCCCAGGTGATCCCGCCGGCCACCAAGGCAAGAATCCAGCCGGCATGCACGTAACGCACTTCCACGCGTCGATCTGCCTTGCGCAGGAAGGCCAGCAAGGCGACGACCACCAGCAAGGCTTCCAGACCCTCGCGAACCAGAATCGTGAAGGCGCCGAGGAACGTGGCGGCCGGATCGCCCGCCGCATCCGCCGTGACCTCCTGCGCCTGCGCAAGCAGGACATCCACGGCGTGGGCCTGCTGGGTCACCGCCGGCAGCGCGGCCTTGCCCGACACCGCTGTGCGATAGGCGCCCATGGCCGTTTCGATGCGGGCGCGTAGCGCGCCATCGCGTGCGTTGAGCTGGGGTTCGATGGGTTCGACGCCATCGAGATAGGCCGACAATGCCAGTTGTGTGGCTTCCTTGGCGTCGCCGGCACGATAGGCCGCCAGGCTTGCAGCAAGTCGCCCCCGCGCAAGCGGAAGCCCCGTCAACGCCTGTTGCATCGCCTGCGGATGCGCACGCAGGTAACCGATGATCGCGCGGGCATGTTCGGCACCCAGTGCAGGAGCCAGTTGCGACACGCGTGCTTGCGACAACTCCTTCAGGTCCGCGATCTGCGCACGCGCGGCCGTATCGTGCTGCCAGAGGGTCGCACCGGTCGTGGCTTCGCGGGTATAGGCTAGCGACCCCACGTAGTACGCGAGTGCCCATCGCTCGTCCGACGACAGCCGGGACGAGTAACTGGCCATCGGCGTTCCCTCGACACCGTGGCTGATCACTTCGTACAGGGACAGCGGGCTGCGCTGGTCCGCACGCGCCTGGTCAGTGAAGTCCACCGGTCGCGGATTGAGCTGCAGCCCCACGGGACCATCGCCATGCCCGGTGGCGCCGTGACACATGGCGCACTGGTTCTGGTACAGCGTTGCGCCCTGCGTCAGATCGGGCGCTTGGGCCGGCGCGGTGGGTATCGGGTACGCCTTCAGCAAGGCATCGGCCAGGGCATGTGCCTCGATCGCCACCTGCGCTGGCGAGGCCTTCGCATCCACTGAAGCGATGAGCTGGTCGGCCTGGGACAACAACGCGGGTGTACCGGGCGTCGGCGGCAACGCCTGAAGGCGGCGATGCACGGTGGCTGTGAACTCCCGCATCTCGGCGTATTCAGACGCGCTGAGCACCGCTCCGTTCTTGACCGCGCCGGCGTAATCCGTGGCCAGATAGTCGATCATCTGCCATGTCTGCGGCACGGTTGAACTGACGTCTTGAGCATGCGCCCGCGGGAGTGGGAGTGCCCAAAGCAGAAGGGCGGCCACGGAGAGGTTGCGCAATATGCTGCGAATACGAGTCGTTATCATTCATGTATCGTACTCGACCTTGGCGAAACCGCCAATGCAATGCCTCCCGGCAGAACCCAAGAAACATGGTTGAAGGCGATCCCACCTCGCCAGCTCCAAGGCGTGATGGGCGAAAGGCTTGATTTTCAGTGATGGAACCTTCTACCCAACTCTCCGCAGAAGGAAACCTTGATGCCGGTCAGCTACGTTACCGAGGGACAACGCGACAATTACGGCCGGTACAACGGCAACCCGTCCAGCGACGAACTGGCACGCTACTTCCATCTCGACGATGCAGATCGCACCTACATCGCGCGCAAGCGCGGTCATGCGAATCGTTTGGGCATCGCATTGCAGCTGACGACGCTGCGCTACTTGGGAACATTTCTGGACGATCCGCTGGATCTCCCTGCGCTGGTGTTATCCACCGTTGCCAGGCAGCTGGATATTACGGACACGGATCCCTCCCTCGACGACTACCGGACAGGTGAACTCCGGTGGGATCATCAGCGCGATATCTGTCGTCAATACGGCTTCGTCGAAATCACCGAACCGCCTATCGGCTTTCGATTGGGTCGCTGGCTGTACGCACTCTGCTGGACGGGAACGGAGCGGCCCAGCGTCCTGTTCGAGCGAGCCATGACATGGCTGTTGACGCACAAGGTACTGCTTCCCGGGCGCAGCACACTCGAACGATTTGTCGCTCGCGTGAAAGCCCGCGTCGAAGAGCATCTTTGGCGGCGTCTGGGAACCCGTCTCTTGGACAGGCAGCGCGAACGCCTCGAACAGTTGTTGATCGTGCCAGCCGGCAGCCGCTACTCGCTGCTGGATCAGCTGCGATCGGGCCCCACGCGCGTCAGCGGACCGGCACTCATTCAAACGCTGATGCGACTACGGGAGGTTCGTGAGCTCGGCATCGACCTGCCCAGGGTGTCACACCTTCCGGCCAGTCGCGTCATGGCACTGGCTCGCTTTGCGGGAGCCGCCAAAGCCAGCGCCGTGAGCCGCTTGCCCGACGTTCGCCGCCTTGCCACTCTCGTAGCGTTTGTGCATTGCCTGGAAGCCACCGCGCATGATGACGCCGTCGAAGTTCTTGAAATGCTGCTGCGGGATGTTTTTTCCACAGCGCGCAAGGAGGATCGGAAAACACGCTTGCGCACGCTGAAAGACCTGGATCGTGCGGCCACGCTGCTGGCCGATGCTTGCCAAGTGGTGCTGGACAGCACGCTCCCGGACAAGAAACTACGCAAAGCCTTGTTCGCCAAGGTGCCGCGCGACGTCCTCGCCCAGGCGCTCCAGGAAGTGAGCAACCTGGTACGACCGCCCGACGACGTGTTTTACAGCGAGCTGAGCGAACGCTATCGGCGCATCCGGCGCTTTCTCCCCTTTGTGCTGGAGAATCTGCGTTTCGGCGCGAGTCCCGCAGGCGAGGCTGTGGTCGCCGCCTATGAATGGCTTCGCTCGCATCCCGGGCGATTCAAGGCCGACGACGACGTCCCGCGTGATGTCATTCGCAAACGCTGGCAGCGCTACGCGATTCGCGACGACGACAGCATCGATCATCGGGCCTACACTTTCTGCGTGCTCGACGAATTGCATACGTCGTTACGCCGGCGCGACGTGTTCGTCGCCCCCAGTTGGAAGTATGCCGACCCGCGCGCAGGGCTGTTGAGCGGCAACGAATGGGAGACTGCGCGCCCCATCATCTGCCGCACGCTCAGCTTGTCTCCAACGCCCTCGTCGGCACTCGTCGCGATCACCAAAGAACTCGATGAGACCTACCGCGCGGTAGCGTCCCGACTTCCGGACAATCCTGCGGTGCGGTTCGAAGGCGAGAACGACCTGGTCGTCAGCTCCCTCGACAAGCTCGAAGAACCAGCGTCTTTGCTGGCCTTGCGCGCTGCGGTTAATGAGCGTTTGCCACGCGTGGACATTGAAGAGGTATTGCTGGAGATTGCGGCCCGTACCGGTTTCACCGATGCCTTCACCCATCTCACCGAGCGGTCTGCTCGTGCTGCGGAGCTTCCGATCAGCCTCTGTGCCGTATTGCTGGCTGAGGCGAGCAACACGGGCTTCGAACCCCTCGTTCGTGCCGACATCGCTGCACTGAAACGATCGCGTCTGTCGTGGGTCGACCAGAATTACCTCCGCAACGACACCCTGGTTGCGGCCAATGCCATCCTGGTGGCGGCTCAGAACCGGTCGATTCTGGCCCATCAGTGGGGTGGTGGCGACGTGGCGTCAGCCGACGGGATGCGTTTCGTCGTGCCCGTGCGCACTGTGCATGCGGCCGCCAATCCGAAGTATTTCGGTCGGGAACGCGGCGTGACCTGGTACAACCTGATCTCCGACCAGTTCAGCGGTCTCAACCACATCACCGTGCCGGGCACGCTGCGCGACAGCTTGATCTTGCTGGGCGTGGTGCTCGAACAGCCCACCGAATTGCAGCCGACGCAGATCATGACCGACACCGGCGCATACAGCGACGTGGTGTTCGGGTTGTTCAGGCTGCTGGGGTACCGGTTCTGTCCCCGATTGGCGGACGTCGGCGGCACGCGATTCTGGCGCATCGATCCCGAGGCCGACTACGGCGACCTCAATGCCGTTGCCCGCCAGCGGGTGAAACTGCCATTGATCGAGGAGCAGTGGGACGACATCCTGCGGCTGGTGGGCTCGCTGAAACTGGGTCGTGTACCAGCCAACGGCATCATGCGAACCTTGCAGATCGGCGACCGTCCAACCCGTCTGGCCCAGGCCTTGGCTGAGTTCGGACGGATTGAAAAAACCCTGCACACACTGACCTATATTGACGATGAGGCGAAGCGGCGTAGCACGTTGACCCAACTCAACCGTGGCGAGGGGCGTCACAGTGTGGCGCGCGCCATTTTTCACGGAAAACGCGGCGAACTCCGGCAACGCTATCAGGAGGGTCAGGAGGACCAGCTGGGCGCGCTGGGCCTGGTGCTCAACATCGTCGTCTTGTGGAACACCATCTACATGGAGGCGGCACTGGATCAGTTGCGTCAAGACGGTTTTCCCGTACGGGATGAGGACGTCGCACGGCTGTCGCCGCTCAGCCATGACCACATCAACATGCACGGCCGATATTCCTTTGCCGTGCCCGAGGCAGTGGCCCGCGGAGAACTACGCCCGCTACGAGATCCCAACGATAGGGAAGGCGATTGAGAGGATGAGTGCCCCCGGAGGGGTGTTTGGCTATCTATATGGTTTCTATGGATAAATAGACCTTATCCCGGTTTTTCGTTCCATTGCTCCCCAAACCCCTGTAACGGCGGTGGTCACGCGTATCCGCCATGGCGATGCCCTGCGCATCCGGGCCATCGACCTGGAGGGGCGCGTCGAGGAAGTCTCGGTGGATGCGTTGCCGCAGTACATCGCCGAGAGCGGAAATGCCGGCAACCATCGGCGGCTGCGGGAAGTCACCATCGAAGTGGCCGCCGACGTGCTGCACAGCGGCGTGGTGCTCACCGATACGCCCGGACTCGGTTCGCTGCATGCCAAGGCGTCTGCTCATGCGCTTACCTATCTGCCCCAGTGCGACCTCGGCATCATAACCATTGATGCGTCGGCCACTCTTTCGTTGCAGGACGTGGATCTCGCACGTGCCTTGCAGCAGGCCCATGCTTCGTGCCTCGTGCTGCTGACCAAATCCGATACCGTGTCAGCCGACGCACTGGAACAGCAGCGGAGCTACATCGAGCGTTCGTTATCGGAGGTCTTGCAGGAACCCGTGACCGTGGCTGAAGTCAGTGTGGCGCCCTCGCACAGCGTTTCGTTGCACCGCTGGCGGGATACTGAACTGCAGACGACGTTGGCCGCGTGCGCGGCGCAGAGCAATGAGCGCGCACAGCAGCGTCTCGGCCATCTGGCGCGGCGTGTCAGCATGATGCTTGAGCAGGCGTTGAACGAACCGTCGGCGGATACTTCACCCCAGGCTCAACAAGGCTCCGGTGCGGCACTCGACGCGTTATCGGGAGCCGAAGCCACCTTGCGTAACTTGTGCAGTGACCTTGGTTATCGTGGGGCGGACGTCGTACTCAAGGATGCCGTGCATGTGCTTATGGCAGACGCTCCGGAGGTGCCCCATCACCTCGGCACATTGGCCGGGCAACTGGCGGACGAGGTGGTGCGCGATATCGTCACCCAGTTGCAGCGCGTGGGTAAGGATCTCGACGATGAGCGGCTGTCGGCCATGTTGCGTGGCGCACCCCCGTTTGTCCTTCCACCCTCGGACATGCCGCACCGCTACTTGCTGCGCGGCCCGCGGGCCTGGCGACAGTACCGGCTACAACGGTACCTGCGGCAAGATTGGCAGGCACCACTTCAACATGCGTTCCTGGCTTACGCCCAGGAACTCAAGGACTGGTTGGCCCACGTCTGCCAGCAACTGCGACAATCGTTGGGCAGCGGTGTGCTTGCGACGCAGGGTTCTCATGCGGGCGAAGCCGCGATGCGTACCGATTTGGAACGCATCCGTGCGTTGCTCGCCGGCACGCACCCAACACCACCTTCCGTGCCGTCCCCTCGCGTCGAAGGTAAGGGCTGCTGACGTATGGGAAGGCGTCCCCACGTTTCGCGATCAGTCCATGCCGAACGAACCGAACTCGGCAGGAAGCTTCGCCCAGAACAACGGAAAGTCATCCTCCTGGATAGCCTTGAGCAAGGCGTCGGCCTCGGCTTCATCCAGAATGAATTCGATGATCAGGATCTGGTATCCCGACAGCGTATGCATGCGTTGCTCATTCATGGTGCCGTGTCGGCCATAGCCATCGGCCGCCTTGAACACGGTGCCCCCGTGAATGCCCTGTTTCCTGGCCAGCGCCAGCACCTGTTCATAGGTAAAAAATCCACCACGATGCATCGCGGTTTCATGCAGGTAGAAACGCAGTGAACAACCCTTCATGGGAGCCTCCCCGGCGCTCGTCGTACTGCCCTGACGAAGCCGCCAGCGTGTTGCCGCAAACGCATGCTTCCTTGCTGATGGGCCAGAACCGCTGCGCATCGTGCAGCACCCATGCCAAGTTCCAATCTTCGATACCGTTCGCGGCCGGTAGACGGGCAGGTCTGGCGAAGGCGGACACAAAAAAATGCCTACCTCCGGAAACCCGGACGGGTAGGCATCATCAGCCTTGCGGCAATTCGGGGAGAATGCCATCTCCTCGCGACGATTTCAGTTGCGTTCGTTATCGACCATCAGGGGTGTATTCCTTGCGAAATAGCGGTGGCTAACGCGCGATTACTTCACAGTGTCCGTGCTGGCGACGATGCCGAACTCGGCCGGGAATTTCGCCCAGAACAAGGGGGCACCGTCTTGCTGGACGATCTTGAGCATGGTGGTGGTTTCCGCATCGCCCAGGATGAATTCCACCAGCACGGTATTGTCGCCGGCAAGCTCGAAGAAATGCTGTTCGTGCATCACACCGTGGCGTCCATAACCGGCAATGGCCTTGAAGGCGGAACCGCCATGAATACCTTGCTTCTTGGCCTGCTCAAGCAACCATTCGTACATTCGTACAGGAGCATGCCCCGGTGCTTCTGGTTCTCGTGCATGTAGAAACGAAGCGAGCAGCCGTTCATAGAACCTCCGCGGAATTCGTTTTAACGGGTTCGAGGGTTGCATCCATCGCGACTGGTCGGGACTGACGCAGCCACGCGCCTGCACCGTCGGAGCAGGAGCGGTATCTAGCGAAACTTCGGGATTCAATATTCATCGTCGTCACCCGTGGCGATACATAGCGGGTTTGACGGAGGAGGGACGCAACCTACCTCCGGAAACCGGACAGGTAGGCATCATCAGCCTTGCGGCGGTTCCAGGAGAATGCCATCTCCAGCTCAGACGTTAGCCGTACACGGCAGGGGAAAGCAAGCTCGCAGACCGATGAGACCGCCGCCCCATCCTTGAATGACGTGGTGTATCGTGAAAGCGCATGGGCGATGGAGTTCGCCTACGATCGCCTCTAGGGCTGATGACTCCTGCAGTGACTCGAAATCTCCGGATCAGGAGTCGAGTGATGATCTGCATCCCGTGTCTAGGCTGGGTTTTTCCCGCCACGCGCGTTGGTTGGTGCGGTCCGGCTTTGCGTCGCCGTGGTAGGCGACCACGACAGTCTATTTCTGCCCGCACTGCTTTGCCGAAATCGAGCAGGCGCTACCGATCTGCCCGCGCTGCGGTGTCGACATCGCGCAGTGGTGTTGCCGTCCATACGATACGCGCCTGGTGCACGCTTTGGGGCATCCGCTGGCCGATGTGCGGATGATGGCCATCGAGGCGCTCGGACGCCGCGGTGATCCGGCGGCGGCCCTGCCATTGGCGCGATGCGCGCTTGCGCACCCCGTGGATGTGACGCAGGGCCTGGCGATTGTCAGGGCAGTGGCCAAGTTGCGGCGCGACGAATCATGGAACGACGCCGTTCGATTGCTCCACGACCATCCGGTGCGGGCTGTTGCGCGCACGGCTAGGGAACTTCATACCCCGAAGCATGCCGCCACGACCCTTGTGCCAGGTTCCCCGGATCGGGAGGCCGAGGTGCAAGCATCCATCGATGATCTTGCAAATCGCGTGGACGCGACCGAGCGCATCATGGCGCTGGGTGAGCACGCGATTGCACCGCTGCGTCGCTATCTGCGTGAAGGCGCGCAGGTAATCCCACACGGGCGTCTGTTTGCCATCTCCATGCTCGCACGTCTGCGGTCGCCGATGGCTCGTGAGGGCTTGAGGGACGTCTTGCACGACATCCCATGGCGGCGGCTTCCGTCGAGTCGGCGCGAGGCTGAGTATCAGGTCAAGGATGTCGCCATTCGCCACCTGATCACGCGTGACTACCCTGAACGATGCGTCGACGCTATCTACGCGGCCAACGTGGAGCGCCTGCCATCGGCCGTGGCTGCGGCCGGCCGACTTGGACTTTCGTCGCTGGCTCCTGTACTCGTCGACATGCTGAGAGACGATGTGCTGGAGCGAGCCGCGGCCGATTCCCTCGAAAGCCTTGAAGAATATGGCCGGGCCGCCTTGCTGCAGGCATTGCCGGCGCTGTTCGAAGAGGCTGGGTCGCGAGTACACAGTCGGCTTGCCGCCATACGCGCCTTGCTTGTTCTGCGGCGAATGCACGCACGTTTGCCGCCTTGGGTGCTACGCCGTGCGCTTGCAGACGGCCATCCGGCGATTCGTGCAGCCGCTGCACTTTTCGACGACACGCAGGACAACATACGTCGGGCCGAACTGATCCGCGGTGCACTGAGTGACTGCGTAGCTCTGGCGGTCCTGTGCCGTGAACGGCTCGCCCATCGCGACTCCGGATTTGCCGATGCCGCGCGAGAGGCGCTTCATCGCAACGCCGAACCGGACATCTATGGAAACTTGCATCCCTTGCCAAGGGATGCCATCCGCTGGTTGACCATGGCAGAGGTTGGAGCAGGGTCCGTATGAGTCGGTCAGGGTGGAGCTTCGTCGTGCGATAAAACGGATCAGGACTCCGCTTCGATCGCGCTGCGATGTTCGTCCCGAGCTGCCCGCCAGACCTCGCGGGCGGCGTCGGCATTCATCGCCATGATGCCAAGACCGACGATCAGATCGGGCCACGCCGACGGAGAAAAAACCGTCACGAGGCCGGCGGCGATGATGGCGATGTTGGCCAAGACGTCGTTGCGCGCCGAGAGAAAAGCCGCCCGTGTCAGGCTTCCTCGATGGGCTCGGTAACGTGCAAGCATCAACGCGCAGGAGAGGTTGATAACGAGCGCGCCCAGCGCCGTGATCGACAGCGGTATCGGTGCCGGTGGAAGCGGCGCG
This sequence comes from Rhodanobacter thiooxydans, assembly GCF_021545845.1. NCBI lineage: Bacteria > Pseudomonadati > Pseudomonadota > Gammaproteobacteria > Lysobacterales > Rhodanobacteraceae > Rhodanobacter > Rhodanobacter thiooxydans. Next base: position 2,412,779 of record NZ_CP088923.1, on the reverse strand, counting down.
TGGAATTTGTTCCATGCCGCCCAGAGCGTGGCGAGCGCAGGGATGAGCAGGATGGCCGCCAGCCCCATGCCGACGCGTGCGCGGGCTTTGAGCGACCACGCAAAGGCGGTCCAGATCAGCAGGTTGACCGATGCGTCCTCCAGGAAATCCACACTGTCGGCAAACAGCGAGACGGACCCAATGCGAAGGGCCACGACAAATTCAATGCCAAAGTAGCCGAGGTTGAGCAACGCCACGAGGAGCACCGTGCGTCGCAGGAGAGCATGGTCGCTGGCCTCGTCAAACGGTTGGCTCATGGCGCTGCCCGGACTTCACATCCAAAAAATGCAAGGACGCGGATACCTTGCTTGAGCAGCCCATGAATACCGGTCGCTGTGGAGCATTCGATGGATAGCTCGGTCCACGAGTCCGGCCATTACTTCCGGGTCTTCTGCGTCAATACGCTGCCGGCGAGCGACTTCGTGGTCGCGCTCGTGCGGCCATCGTTGAGCACTTTGGCGGCGGTCTTCGCGGTCGACGGCGAGGACTGTTTGCCCGTGTGGGCCTGGGCCAGCGCGCTGCCCGCCAACGACTTGGCAACCCTGCTGGCCCCGGGGTCGCGCAAGACCGTCGAAGCGGCTTTTGTCACCGTAGGGCCGGTCTTTTCGTTCTTTGCCATGCGTCTTCTCCTGGTGGAATGAGGACCTGATCGCTAAAACAACCTGTGCTACGTACGTCCGGCAGTCGTGCTGGGTACTTCATCCGTTCGACTAGGCCACTTTCTTGACGGCCTGCTGCAACTCCATCACGTCCAGAGTGAAGTCGAGCGGGACCTGGATCGGCACGGTGGGGCAACGCTTGTCGTTGTAGACGTCCACGTCCGTCGCCAGTTGCACGCAGTCGCCAACGATTTGCAGGCGGCGCTGGGCGAACGATTTGACGAAGTGGGTGTGGGGCGCGTTTGGATCGTCAAGATCCGCCCATAGCGATAGCGTCTGGGTGCCCCGTTTCTGAGTCGCGGCATGTTTGGCGCGATAGCGGCGCCCGAGGCGATCGACTCGGTATTCCTCGCGAAAGACTTGGGCGATGTCAGTGGCGATCGCGTCGATGACGGTCTTGACGCTGGGCTTGTGAAGGCCGTTGCGAAAAGCCCATTCGGCGACCGCGTGCGGATCGAGCAACGCATCGGATCCGACCTCGGCCTTGTAGCGCTCGACGTACTCTTTGACGGCATTCGTATAACCAGACATGTTCCGCTCCTCTAAACCGTGTGAACCATACCCCAGCCATCGGTCAGCGCCGACGACGTCACCGCTTGCCGCACCTTGACCTGAAACTTGCGAAACAGGTCGTAGCGTCCGAGTCGCCGCTGCAATTGGCCGACCACCAGGCCGGGGTGCACGTCGAGGCGCTGCGCAAATAGCACGACGCGTTCTGCGGCGAAAAATGGCGCCACGCGGGCCACAAATCCGGTCATCTCGTCCTGCGCCACGCAAAATTCAGCAGCTTCGGTGTTCGCCACCACTTCCTCGTCATTGATCTGGTCGGCCGCGGTCCCTTCCATGTCTTGGTCCAGGATGTATCCGCGTTCCCGACCATGGCGGCGCAGCACGTGCTCCAGCTCATGGCGCAGCACGAACCAGAAGTTGTCGATGCGATCCAGGCGCAACGACAGCGCCACCACGGGCTGCACGTCGGTGAGCCAGAAGCAGGCGCCGTCGATCTTGGAGCCCGGAATGGGCTCCACAATCACAAAGCGTACGCCGCACTCGGCGAGCACCCGAGCGACATGCCGAGTTTCTTCGGGGGCGGACAAGAGCGCCGACAGACGCGGCAGGGCCTGCCGCAAGCCGGCTTCGGTGTAGGGGGCGATCACGAGCTCCGACGCAATGCGGCGAGCCCGGCACAGCCAGGCCAGCTGCAACATGCTGGGCAGATCGTGGACCTCGGTTTTCTTGGCGGCGTGGCAGAACGGAATCTCATCCTCCAGGCTGTTCACGTCGAAGAACGTGAGAAACTGCTGTTCAAGCACCTCGATGCTCTTGGTGGCCTCGATCCAGCCGCGCTTGATCATCTCGCGTACCGGAAACCGCTCGTAGAGCTTGGCGCGCCGAGCAATCAGGCCGTCGGTAGAGCGGACCTTGGACAGCTGATACTGGCTTTCCAGATTCATCCACAACTCCGGGCCGGTGCCCAGCGAGTCGCCCAACTGGATGGCCGTTTCCGGAGTAATCGCCTTCTTGCCGGCGATCAGCTCATTGATCAGCCGCACCGGACGGCCGATGATCTCGGCCAGCTCGGTCTGCGACCAACCGCGAGCTTCCAGTTCTTCGCGGAGAAACTCACCCGGCGGGAAGATTTCAGCAACAGTGTTCATGGGGTCATCCTCGGGAAAGGTTAGTGATAATCGATGATGGAAATGATCACGACCGTTCTACCGTCCTCGTCTTGCCGCACGCGCAAGAGCAGCCGCCATTGATCGTTCAATCGCATCGAACATTGACCGTCCCGGTCTCCTTTCAGTTTTTCGTAATGCAGGGACTTCATGGCATAAAAGGCGCGCTCGTCGACCGACGCACGGATGAGTTGCATCCGTTTTCGGAACGCCTTGACGATGGCGGCCTCGTAGCCGGCCGTAAATCCCGGGTCCGCCTCAAGCCTCTTGAGCGAGGCGTCTTCGAAATCCACATCCATGATGTTGAGCCTAGCGCCCCTTCATTTTTGTGTCAATGACCTTACCACACTAAGTGTAATAGCAGTCATTTCATGTCACCGCAGTATGTGACGAGCAGGCAAGGCCGCGATCCAGAAAAGTAGTGCCGTAGGCCGATGAACCGTCACTGGGGCGCCTGAATTGTGCAGCAGGCTGCTGCACAATTGCCCGAGAATGAACTACTAGGCAACTGAAATGTTCCTACAAACGGTAACTTAGAAGCCGAATTGCCGATTTTTGGATGAATTCCTGCCGACTCTCCACCTGTCGTCGAACCGGCATTGACCTCATTTTTTTGCCAGCAGATCGGTGGCACGGCTGCTGAGCAGCGCCCCCGCCTGAAAATACCCCATCACTGTGCCCACACTGCGGTGCTCGGTCATCGCCATCACCTCACCCAGCGGCACGCCCTGACGGCCGGCTTCCGTCACAAAGCCTGAGCGCAGGCTGTGCGCCGCCCAATCGCCCGGCAGCTCTGCGAGCGTCGCGCGCCGCTGGACAATACGGGCCACCTGATCCGGCGTGAGCGCGGCGCCGGCGCGACCGTTGCGGTATACCCGGCGGAAGAGAGCGCCCTCGGTGAGCTGCACGGCCTCGATCCAGGCCTCTAGGGCGAGCACCACCTCGCCGCGCAGGGGCTTCTCCCGACGCCCGCCGGTGGCATTGGTTTTGGTATGACCCAAGGCGTAGGTCCACGTGGTGGGACCCAGCCGGCGAATGTCATCGATCTGGATCCCCACCACTTCGGAGCGGCGCCGACCACCGCCGCTCCAGGCCAGCAGGAGTAGGGCGCGATCCCGCAGGCCGCGGACGCCATCCGTACAGGTGGCCAACATCGCTTGCAGCGGTTCAGCCACCAACGCGGTCTTCTTGCGCACCGTCACGCCGCGCTTGGCTTGGGCGCGGCGCGCCTTGGCCATCAAGGTTTTGATCCGATGATCGTCGCCGGGCGGTTCCCAGTCGTGCAGGCGATGCCACTTGGCCAGCACCGCGAGCCGGTGCGCCACCGTGGCATACGCCAGCGCTCCGAGCTTCGCTTTGGCCCCGAGCGCCACGAGCCGCGCATCGAGGGCCGCCGGCAGTTCGTGCTGCAGTCCGTGGGCCGCTTTGCGTTCGAGGTGGTCGACGATGAACTGGCTGGCCACGGCGACCGACACCGGCGTGTCGCCCAATACCTGGCCGTAACGCAACGCATACCAAGCCGCCCAGTAGCGCAGGGCGCTGGCGTAGCTGCGCGCGGTGTTGGCCGGCGTGCCATCAGCGACGAATTCCTGGGCCGCGCGGGCGCCGGCGGCGTCCAACAGCGCCGGATCCAGGACCGGTACGCTAGCGAGCGGTCGCAGCTCATGTAGTATATTCATTACGTTGGCCGTAGTAAAATTGCGCTATCAGGCAGATAAGGTACGATAACCGTTCCCTTATCGTACCTTAATTATGGAGGGCAGGGTATGGCGATCGGGGTTCCGGAAACTGAGGTTATTGCCGCGGCCGATCGGGTCTTGGCCCGTGGCGAACGCCCCACCGTCGAGCGCGTGCGGTCCGAATTGGGGCGCGGTAGTCCGGCCCGCGTCGGCCAGTTGTTGGAAACCTGGTGGGAAGCGTTGGCGCAACGGATGGCAGGCGAAGCACGTTTACCCGAGTTACCGCCCGAGGTCGCCGCCGCGTTCCGGGCGGTGTGGGTGAGCGCCAGCGAGCACGCTACCGCTGGCGCTCAGGCCGCACTTGCTCAAGAGCAGAATGCCCTCCTGGCCGCCCAAACGTCCCTCACGCAAGAACGCAAGATCTGGGAAATTGCGATCGCGGAAGCGCAGGTACTGGCGCAGAGCGCGGGCCAGGCCCGTGAGGTCGCCGAAACGCGACTGACGGACGTCCAACGTCTCGTCGAGCAGCAGACCACCCAATTAAATGAGTTAAACCGGCAACGCGACGGGCTGCAACAGCGCGCCGATCAACTCGCCGAAGCGTTGGAGACGCACAAAAGCACGGTGAATGCTGAGCGTGAAGCCCAATCGCAGCATCTGCGGGCCGTCGAAGATCGGGCGCACGCGGAAATCGATCGGGCGCGGGAAGAAACCAAGACGCTCCAAGCAACGCTGCGGCAGAAGGAACGGGAAACCTCGGCTATCGCCTCCCGGTTGGAAACAGCCATGGCTTCGGCGCGTGCCGCAGACCACTTGGCCACCGAACATGGGGCCCGCGCTAGCACCCTAGAACAGCAACTGGCACGGATGGACGGTCTCCCCGCAGCATTGCTCGCGGCTCAGCAGGCGCTGCAGGCGGCGACCCTGCGTGAAGCGGCGCTACACACTAAATTGGAGAGCCTCAAGTTGAAGCCGTCGCGCACTAGAAAGAAGTCACCTGATCCGTCTGGATCCCGGTAGCCGATGGTCATCCAGCAGGAATTAGCACGCTTTCGCTCCTCTTGCTAATTTTAGCAAGGTTCAGCTAATTCTTTAAAAACAATCGCTTGTGGAAGTGAGCGCTCCAAGCAAAGCCGGCAATATTGAACATTGAAAAACGCACTTTACATTTTTGGGGGTTGGGCAAAATTAGCCTTAGAGCCAAGAGCACGACGCAAAGCCACCGATCAGCGGTGTACTTCGTGGACCTGATCGTGCGCCAGGGGATGACGCTGGAGGCGGCCCTACAGCAGGCCCAGCAGGATGCCCAGGCCCGCACGGCACTGGGATGGGATCAGGTGGCACTGGATCGTGCGGCCGCGGCAGGACTCGCCCATGGGGCTTTCGAGGATTCGGAAGAGGAAACACCGGCGGTGATCGAGGAGTTCTACGCCGCGCAGGGTTCAGAGACGCCCGCAACGGGCGTGGCCGCACGTCAGGCGGCGGCGAACCATGCAGAGGCTGCACCCCGCGCACCGGGCCATCGACTGAGCCTCACGGACAAGCTGCACGCCAAGGCCGAAGCGCTGGAAGCGCCTGCGTCCGCGGTGACGTGAGGAGTAACAATGCGTAGCGGCTGCGCACCACCCACCGTGGCTGCCTTGGGCAGTCACGGTGGGTGGTGCGTCGCTTTTTTTTGCGGGGAATCGCGAACAGCCTTACGATTCAGGCTTGCCGTGCCAGGAGCTTTGCTTGTGCCAAAACGATCGACAGCCGACCGCAACCGCCGCCGCGGCATCGAGGCGCGTGCCATCGCGTTGCTGGAACGCTACGACTGCCCGACGCCCTACCACACCGTCTGCACGCAGTTTCTTGGCGCTATGAGCGCAGTCGCTCCGGTGCAGCCCTTGAACGTGCTGGCCACGATCTGGGACGGCGCGTTGCCAGCGCTCCCATCCATCGACGCAGTCAATGAGTTGCTGGAGGCACTGATCAACGGGCTTTGGAATGAGCTCACCGTGCACCAGGACGAGACGCAACCGTATCGGCTGCTGTCCATGCCGCCCCGGGCAACGCGCCAGAGCCTGGGCAGCTTGGTCGAGACACGCGCGGAAGAGATCCATGGATTTTTGACGGGGCTCTTTGGTGATCAGGAGAACCTTGAGGTACCTGGACCGATGGCCGATTCACTTGACACTCTGATGGAACTGGGCGAGATCTTTTCCGGGATGCAGGCGTTGCTAGAAGATCCTGAGAAGCCCGCCAGCACCGACGACCTGGAAGGCCTGAAAGCGCACATAGCCGAGCTGACCAAGATCGCCGAGCAAGAGATCCACGCCGTCGTCATCGGGGGCCGCTTTCTTCGCGAGCAAGAGGGTGCGATGGGGGAGAAGACAGAAATCACAGAGCACTGACCAAGGCTTCGATGTCGCAACCCGTCGCGGGACGTGGATTCCCCGACGATCCATTCTCGTCTCCATACGACACCGCTTTGCCCCCTATTGGTAATTTCCCTAGGAGCCTGTCGGACTTTGATGAGACATGTGCCTCGTACGTCGATTCTGTTGCAACACGAAGACCCGAACTCTATTTGAGGCGACCCACGCCAGCCATTTTGATCAATTTTTGACCAAAATTTGGCGGTTTTCTGAAAGTCCGACAGGCTCCTAGGCTCGCATCGACCCGTCGCATCTGTTGAGACGTCTCCGTTGTTTAATAGCCCAACTCCAGGAAGGTCGGCCATGAAACCCAAAATATTCATCAGCTCACTGATCTCCAGCATGGTCCCCTTTCGCGCCGCCGCCAAAGAGGCCATCGAGCAATTGGAGTGCGAGGCCATCATGGCTGAGGACTTCGGTGCAAAGCCAACTTCTCCCCAGATCGCGTGTTTGCAAGGGGTTCGCCAGGCGGCAGCCGTGGTGCTCTTGATGGGGGAGCGTTATGGGGAGACCCAGTCCTCCGGTCTCTCCGCGACCCATGAGGAGTATCGTGACGCCCGAGAGAAGCGCCCAGTCTTTGGCTTCGTGCAGAAAGTGGCCCAGCGCGAACCGGAGCAGAGCGCATTCATCGATGAAGCGGGCAAGTGGGCCTCTGGGCTCTTCTGGCAAGAATTCTCAACGCCTGAAGACCTGCGCCGTTTGGTCACCAAACAGCTGCATGCCTGGATGGTGGCCAATGCAACGGGTCCCGTCGATGAGCAAGCCATGCTGCGGGACGCTCTGGCTTCGCTCCCTGAGGAACAGACGGGTTATTCCCAGTTCGGCCGGCGCCTGGTGATCTCCCTTGCACCGGGCCCAAAGCAAGCGATTCTTCGCCCCAGTGAAATCGATAGCGGCCAGTTGGCTGATGAGATCACCCAAGCGGCGTTGTTCGGCCCCACCAAGTTGTTTTCGACTGAGAAATCCAACATCGTGAAGGTTCAAGGTCACGCCTTGGTCCTGACGCATGACGAAGGCCAAGGCGAAGTGCGACTTGCGCCAGAAGGCACAATCAACATCAGCTTGCCACTGAACCTTGCCGGCCATGGCATGGTGGTGATTGAAGAAGATGTCATCGTCACACTTTCTAAAGCACTGCGCTACGCTACGTGGCTCTTGGACAAGGTTGATCCTACTCAGCGCCTGACCCATTGTGCGCTGGCCGCCAAGATCACAGGTGGGGACGGTGGAACGTGGCGGACGCAGAAAGAGCAGGAGGCGAGTCCTAGTACATTGACACTAAAATAACGAAACATGCTTACACTTCGCACTACTGCCCACTCAGAGCAGAGATTGGAAGAGAGGTGTCGTCATGCGTCAAACAGAGTTGCAGCTGACCGAAGAAGATCGCTTGGCCGTCGACAAGATTTGCAGCAAGGGTGTGCACTCGACGCGCGAGGTGAACCGGGCCCATGTGCTGTCGTGTCTGGATCGTGGCTTGCCGGAAGCGCAGATCATGGCGGTACTGGGGATCGGTCGCACGGCCGTATGGCGCACCCGTGCGGCGTATCTGCAAGGGGGCGTCGACCTGGCGGTGTTCGATGTGGCTCGTGCAGGTCGTCCGCGTCAATACGACACCGATGCGGAGGCGCGCGTGACGGCGCTGGCCTGTTCTGCGCCACCGGCGGGTAGGCAGCGCTGGACGATCGTTGAGCTCGAACGCGCCGCCCGCCAAGAGCCGGGGTTGAGTGGCGTGAGCCGGGAAACCGTGCGTCGCATGCTAAAAAAAACGACCTCAAACCCTGGCGCAAGATGATGTGGTGCATCGGGGTGCTGAGCGAAGAGTACCGGCAACGCATGTATGCCTTGCTTGAGCTGTATGCGCGGCCACTGTCGCGCGCCGAGCCGGTCATTTGCCTCGATGAAAAAAGCCTGCAGTTGCTCGGCCACAGTCGCGCGACGCTGCCCATGGCCGCAGGCGTTCCCGCCAAGCACGACTACGAATACACGCGCCACGGGACAGCCAACCTGTTCGTGGCGGTCGAGCCCAAGGCCGGGCACCGGATCGTCTCGGTCACTGAGCATCGTGGCAAGGTGGACTTCGTGACCTTCGTGGGTGAATTGCTCACCCAAACCTACGCCAAGGCGCGGCGTTTGCACTTGGTGCTGGACAACCTGAACACGCACTTCCGCAAGTGCTTTGATGATGTGCTCGGCACGCGCGCCGCCAAAAAGCTCCTGCGCCGCGTCGAATTCCACTACACGCCAAAACACGCCAGTTGGCTGAACATGGCGGAGATCGAAATTGGCATCCTCACGCGCCAGTGCTTGAACCGGCGCATCGAAAATCGGTCACTCCTGCGCCGCGAAGTCGCCGCTTGGCAACACGGCCGAAACACCCACAAGCGCACCATTGCATGGAAGTTCACCCGGCAAGATGCCGATCAAAAACTCGGTCGGCATTATGTTTCATAACTTGCAGGTTGATGTACTAGCTCGTTTCAGATGTTCATGGGTAAGCCGGAAGCTGTACATCTGCGCCCCGCCCATCGGCCCCGCCCCGCACTGACCCAGCAGGCTGAACAGTTGGTGGAAGATCTGGTGGCCCTACTGCGCAGGGAATGGAAGAAGGGACGGTTCTGAAATAAGTTCACCACTTTCGGATGCGGGCAACGCTGCACGTCGGGGTTTCGAAAGGTTACGAGAGAGCCTACGTCCTCTTCCGTGGCCCCTCGAAAAACACCTTCCGCAACTACTCGACATGCTGGTGGCGCCGGGTCGCGCCCAAGTCTCCGAAGGACGGTACAGCCGCGTCCGAAGCCCGTTTCTGGCGGCGCGCGAACTGCATCAACGATCAACCTGTCGCAGGAAAGCGACGACGTTTCCGGGTGACCATCCAAGCTGGTTCAAGTGAAGCTTGGTCCAAAGATTGAAAACCTGGGCCTCCTGATCGGTTGGAGCGCGACCGCCTCCACCACTCCCGCACTCAGGCGTCGACAAGCGCATGTCGAGCTCGCTGGTCTTGATGGTCACGGTCACACACACTCGCAGGTTATCCCGTCGACGACGCTCAATTTGCTGTGTGATCCAGTCGGGGCTGGCGTCCTGCAGAGAGCGCTTGTCACCCGCAATCGACACGAAGATCATGGGTCTTTCTCCAGTTTCGGAACCTCAATGATGCTTCATCCCTGTCTCATTTCACGAGACGGCGATTCTCTGCATTCGTGAGGCCGGGACGTTACGTGTCCCGACTATCAACTCATGGTCGAGGGACGTGACTCTACATTTGATGTGCAACCGGCACACGTCCGGCGGCACCATCCACGGCTGAGAGTTCACTTCGCCCCGACGCCCTCGGTTCCGAGTTACAGGAGAGTTTGGAGTTCCCCTGCCCTACCCTCGATAACCGGCCCTAATCGCATTGTTCCGCGGACAAAACTTATCGCAAATTGTGCGTCGCTCGCGGCAGCGTCTTAAGCGGTGAGACTTTGGGGTGTAAGCAGATTTTTGCAGCATTTGGAAATGATCCATCTTGTGATCCAAGTACAATGAAATGAGCTGCGCGGATCGCCTTTGGTTGCCAAACTGTCTACCAGAAATAGTTGACGGACTGACTCAGGGCGTGATTCAGCCGATCGCGCAAGCACAATATCGTGACATGGTCGGCACGGGCGTGAGTGGAATTCCGCGCAGGTTCGTGGCCATGGACAGATGCCTTCCAGACATGCGTCGCTTGGAACGTGAAAACCTGTAAGGAACGAGCTGAAGTCCACCTAGTTCATGTCAATCACACGATAGCGATAGGATCGATCAGGACACCCGAACCGCATGCACCAGGCTTTCTCGACAAACGGCACGGTGCTCATCGGTGCTGCCGTAGCGAAGCTCGAAGGCAAGCAGGCGACGCACGTGATGGCTGACATCCAGCTCGTCGGTCATGCCCATGCCACCATGCAGTTGCACCGCCTGCTGCGACACGTAGCGTGCTGCTTCCCCGATCAACACCTTGGCGCCGGAAAGTGCCTTGCGACGTGTGGCCGGGTCGGTATCCTGACTGTGGCTAATCGCCAGATAGACCATCGAGCGGGCCTGTTCAACCTGCGCCAGCATGTCGGCCATGCGATGCTGCAGAGCCTGGAAACTGCCGATCGGCACGCCGAACTGCACACGCGAGCGCGAATATTCGATGGTGGCGTTGAGCGTGCGCTCTAAGCTGCCCAGTGTCTCGGCACAGAAGATCGCCAGGCCGTAGTCGAGCACCGATTGCAATAGCGCCGCGTCACCGTCTAGGCGATCGGCGGATGGTACGCGCACCTGATCGAACACGATGTCGGCCGCGACTTGGCCGTCCACTGTGCGAAAGGTCTCCAGCCGCACGCCCGCGGCATCTGCTGGCAGTGCGAAGACGTGGACATGGCCATCGTCGTCACGCGCGGACACCAGCAGCACGTTTGCGGCCGGAGCGTGGTAGACGGCCGACTTGCGTCCCTCCAGCTGCCAGTCGTCACCGTTGCGAGTGGTCCGTGTGCTGATCGCCGCAACCTCGATGCAAGCATCAGCTTCATCGTGCGCCAGCACGGCGATGCACGAACCATCGGCTAGCCCGGGCAGCCAGCGTTTGCGTTGCGCACCCGCCCCGAGCTGGACGATGGCTCGCGTGGCCAACACGGCGCTGGACAGCAGCGGTTCGAGCAACAGGCTTTCGCCGGCCGCCTGTGCCACCAGCATGACGCCGACGGGGCCGGCACCGATGCCGCCATCCTGCTCCGGAATATCCATCGCCAGCAGGCCTAGTTCGGCCAGTGCCTGCCAGATGTCACGCGACCAGCCCGCTTGTGACGCCAAGATGCCGTTACGCTTGTCGAAGCCGTATTCGCGGGCGAGATAGCGGCGGGTGGTGTCCTGCAGCATCTGTTGTTCTTCGGTAAATGCGAAATCCATGTGCCTAGCCCCTCAATTGCAGGATCATCTGCGCGATGATGTTGCGCTGGATCTCGTTGGATCCACCGAAGATGCTCAACTTGCGCAGGTTGAGATAGGCCAGGGCAGCGCGCGGCGCGTCATCGTCGGCCGCCTCGCCTCGGCGCGGTTCGCCGGCCAGTGCACGGGCGCCCAGTGCCTCCACTTGCAGCTCGGAAATGCGCTGCCTGATCTCGGTGCCGCGGACCTTCAGCATCGAGGCCTCCGGCCCGGGAGCATGGTTCTTCTCCGCGTCGAAGATCACCCTGAGGTTGGTGATCTCCAGTGCCGTGAGCTGGAGCTCGACCTCGGTGATGCGATCGGCGAACAGCGCATCCTCGATCAGCGGCTTGCCCTTGCGCTGACAGTACACAGCCATCTCCTTCAGGCGACGCAGCTCGCGCTGCGATCCACCGATGCCGGCGATATTGGTGCGTTCGTGGCCGAGCAGAAACTTGGCATAAGTCCAGCCCTTGTTTTCTTCGCCGACGAGGTTGTCGGCCGGGATGCGTACGTTGTCGAACCAGATCTCATTGACTTCGTAGGTACCGTCCATCAATCGGGTGGGACGCACCGTGATGCCCGGCGATTTCATGTCCACCAGCACAAACGAGATGCCTCGCTGCGGCTTGCACTCGGTGTCGGTGCGCACCAGGCAGAAAATCCAGTCGGCGTACTGGCCGAGCGTGTTCCAGACCTTCTGCCCGTTCAGCACGTAGTCGTCACCCTCACGCTCGGCGCGCATGCGCAGTGAGGCGAGATCGGAGCCCGATCCGGTCTCCGAATAGCCCTGGCACCACCACGCGCTACCGTCGAGGATGCGCGGCAAGAAGCGCTGTTGCTGAGCGGAGCTGCCGAAGCGCATCAACACCGGCGCCACCATCTTCACGCCGAATGCCAGCTGCGCGGGGGCGTCGGCCAGCGCGCATTCGGTCTCGAAGATATATTGCTGCGTCTTGCTCCAGCCGGTGCCCCCAAACTCCACCGGCCACGCCGATGCACCCCATCCGCGCGCGTGCAGGATCCTCTGCCAGCACGGGATGTCGTCGTGGATGCGGCTGTGGTCGCCGCATGCCATCCGCCGACGGATGTCCTCGGGAAGCTTCTCGCTCAGGAACGCTCGCACTTCGTCGCGAAAGGCGAGTTCCGCGGGATTGAAGGTCAGGTCCATGCATACTCCACATTGCAAATAAAAGACGCCGGCGGCTCAGGTGAACAGCAATCCGGCGCAGGGAAATCACCCACCATCACACTGCCGTATAGCCGCCATCCACGGCCAGCACCTGGCCGGTGATGTGGCTGCCCGCGCCGGACGCAAACAGAAGCGCAGCACCCTTCAGATCCTGCTCGCCACCGATGCGGCGCAGCGGG